>CAZFJW010000050.1:0-8851 GCA_964519355.1 uncultured Gammaproteobacteria bacterium
CTGTTTGCTTGAGATCAAATCATTATACTATACTAGTAAGACAAAAAGAACAAATATGGAACAAAACTTACCTCAAAGTCAGCCTGTAGGCGTACAATCGTCTCCGGTACCCAACATTCCACAGAAAAGATTTTCTCCAAAGAAGATTGTAATCTTTGCAGCGATCGCTTTGGCGCTCACGGTTGTTGTTGCACTCTCTATTTTTATAATTATCAAAATGAACAGCGGGCAGTCAGAAGATGAACAAATAACCTTGACTTATTGGACAGCATGGGAAGATCCAAAGGTTTTGGAGCCATTGATAAAAGAATATGAAGCTCAAAATCCAAATGTAAAAATCAAACTCGAAGTTCAAGACATTAAGTCGTTAGGTGATTATATAGAGAGGCTTTTTACTAGAATAAAAAATGGAGGGGAAAATGCACCTGATATTTATAGGATTCATACAAGCTGGATACCTCAGCTCAACAGTCTTTTATTGCCATTGCCTAAGGAAACTGTAAAGTCGTTGGAAATTGAAGAGCAGTACTACACAGGTGTTAAGAAGGCGATATCTTTCTCAGGTGCATATTATGGAGTTCCACTTTATACTGACAATCTTGCTCTTTTCGTAAATAGAAAACTTCTGGAATATGTAGGAAAGCCAGTTCCTACAGAGTGGATAGAATTGCTTGATACTGGAGATCAATTAACCACAAGAGACTCTAATGAGAAGATAACCCAAGCAGGAGTCGCGATGGGTACATATGAAAATATTCAACATTCATCTGATATTGTTTCACTTTTAATGATTCAGAGTGGTGTTGATCTGGCAAATCCCGTGGGAGAGCGTGCAGAGAAGGTGCTTGAAGTTTACACTGCCTTTGCCAAGTTTCCTAAAATGTGGGATAAAACGCTTGAAAATTCCAAACTCGCTTTTGCAAAAGGAAATTTAGCAATGTATTTTGGATATTCATGGGATATTCTAGGGATCAGAGCAGTTAATCCACTTCTTGAATACGATATTGTGCCCGTGCCTCATATACCCAAAACAAACCAAACGATCACCAGTTTTTGGATAGAGGGAGTTTCGAGTGGAACAAAACACCCAGATGCTGCATTTAAATTTCTAGAATTTTTAGGAAAAAAAGAGAGTCTTGCAAAGATTTTTGAAAATGCATCCAAAGTGCGTGGTCAGAGCGGGATATATCCACGTCGTGATTTAGGAGAAACTCAAAAAAATGACACGCTTTTTGGAACATTTGTAAATCAAGCTGAAAACTCAGAGCCAACAATTTTTGCAGCAGATACATATGACAATGCTATGGTAGATAAACTTAATAATTATTTAAAAGATGCTGTAAATGAGTCGCTTGGAAACTCTTCTTACAAGTCAGCCACAGAGAAGCTAAAACTTGGAATTGATCAGGTGAGATCTCAGTATGTTAAGTAGTAAAACACTCTTCCAAACATTTTCGTATTTTGACATTTTTAGTTATCCTCTAACACTTGATGAGTTATCAGTTTTTTTAATTGGAAAAAAGTTAACTAAAGGTAGTCTTAAAAAAGAAATAAAAAAATATTCATTTATCGAACAAAAAGACGAATATTATTTTTTGGTAGGAAGGGAAGAGTTGGTTCCGCTGCGGAAAATGAGAGAAGAGATTTCGAACGAAAAAAAATTAAAGGCGGCAAATATGGTTCGCCTGTTAAGTAAAATTCCAACTATCGAGGCCATAGCATTGAGTGGAAGCGTTGCCTGTGGGAACGCCCGACCAGGAGATGATATAGACTTATTTTTCATCACACGGAAGAATTCGGTGTGGATAAGCAGATTTTTTGTTTATTTTTTACTTAAAGTTACAGACAGCATAAGAAGTGGTAAGTTAACAAGTGATAGATTTTGTCCTAATATGTTTGTCGACGAAGACATGTTGCTCATTAAAACTCAAAACCTATATACAGCTTCAGAGATTTCTCATCTTATTCCATTATTTGAAAGAAAAAATGCCTTTTTTGAATTTGTTGCACAGAATGACTGGATACTAAAGTTCTTTCCTAATTATAAAAATCTAAATAAAAAAAGGGACAAAGCTTCTCAGAAGAAGTATCGTTTTATTTCTAGTGGTCTTCTTCCTTTTGAATTGGTATTTTTCTATGCCCAATATCTTGCGATGAAAAGAAAAATAACAAACGAAAAGATCTCTTTTTCAAGGATTCAGTTTCATCCAGAGGACTTATCAAGAAAAATATTGGGGCTTTGGGAAGTACGTATGAGTGCTAATTTACTTGATAAATCAAGCTACAATAATCCTGACAAAGAGCTTCTCTTCCACGAGCATACTCCAGGATCTTGACATAAAGCAATATATGCGGTAACATGACTTGCAATTAAGCACGGATCCCCCCAAAGCATTATTCTGTGGGGGATTTATAGTAAAAATATGGACGCAAAAAAAATATTTCTAACCCAAGAAGGTCTTGACGAGTTAAAAAAAGAACTCGAAGATCTACAGAGTGCTAAAAGACCAAAAGTTCTTGAAAGACTTGCTGAAGCAAGAGCTATGGGTGATCTATCTGAAAATTCAGAGTATACAGCAGCACGAGAAGAACTTGCTTTGATTGATGGAAGAATTGAAGAGCTTCAAGAGATTCTAAAAGGAGCAGAAGTAATTAAAGAAGACCGCAGCGCCAAAGGTAAAAAAGCGGTTCAGCTCGGATCGAAAGTCAAAGTTCAGGTTAAAGGCAAACATGATATGTTTTCATTAGTTGGTGAATGGGAAGCAGATCCAAAGGAGAAAAAAATATCACATGAATCTCCTCTTGGCAAAGCACTTATTGGTAAAGGAGTTGGAGAAAATGTAGAAGTCGAGGCTCCAGCTGGAAAAATTGTCTACACAGTTGTAGAAATTGATTAATTTATGAATTACATTGTTGCAAAATCATCAAAGAAGAACTCCTCCTAGGGGTTTATCTTTGATGTAAAAAAGTAAACCCCTTGAAAGAGGGGTTTTTTAGTGGTGAAAGAAGGTGAATAATTATGAATGAAAAATTTTTTGGGTACGATAGATCAACAGCGTTGGTTTCGCGTCCTCTGAGGGAATGTGTTAGCGAAATTATGAATGAAGTAGCTGGGGATGAAAATAAATATCCTGAAGCAGGAAAATGGATTCGAGAATCTGTTGGGCTATTTTTTGACGAACACGAAGGGGGTTTTCCGAATTCATTTGTATTTTCTCCAGAATTAATGCTGTTCGTAGCAGATGCAAGCCTTGCAAAATACCATATTGGTCAAATTTATGAGCCAGACAGAAATAGCCCAACTGGGTTTAAATATACGAGCATAAAAAGTGTGGCAAAAATTAAAGATCAAACGACTATGTATCCTACATGGGTAACACATAGCGGGTTAATCTTAAATGCAATTGATAGAAATTTTAGGAGGAATAAGCTTTTAATTAGGCAATAATAAGATATAATTAACCATATGGAAGAACAGGATTATAAAAAAGCAAGAACTGCCAAGCTTGAAAAGATTAAGTCTTTAGGATGGAATCCATATGCTGCTTCATACGAAAAGACGCATACGATCAAACAAGCGATTGATAACGAGGGTAATGTTGTAAAAACTGCCGGGCGCCTCTATTCTATTCGAGAGCATGGCAATATCGCATTTGCAGATTTAAGAGATGAAACTGGAAAGATTCAACTCTTTTTTAGAAAAAACTTACTTCCGGATTTATTCGGGCATTTAAAATTGTTAGATATTGGAGATTTTATTGGAGTTGAGGGTGAAGTAATGCGTACGACTGCGGGTGAAATTTCAATTTCACCAACCAACTATACGCTCTTAACAAAATCCTTAAGACCTGTTCCTTCAGAGTGGTTTGGAGTAAAAGATGTAGAGACGAGATTTCGTCAACGATATCTTGATTTACTTCTAAATCCAGAGGTTCGCGAGCGGTTTAACAATAGATCAAGACTCGTGTCTGGTATCCGTGAGTATCTTGATGGGTTAAATTTCTGGGAAGTCGAGACTCCAACTCTTCAGCCTTTATATGGGGGAGCAAATGCGCGTCCATTCAAGACACAGGTCAATGCATTTGGTCAGGAAATGTACTTGAGAATTGCAGACGAGTTGTATTTGAAAAGACTTGTTGTGGGTGGATATGAAAGAGTATATGAAATATGTAAAGATTTTCGAAATGAAGGGATTGACCATACACACTTTCCTGAGTTTACGATGATCGAGTGGTATGAGGCATATGCTGACTACCATCGGGTTATGGATGTTGCAGAAGGCCTTTTCAAACATTTAGCCAACAAATTAAACGGGAACACACTACTAAAAGTTGATGAGAAAGAAATCGATATCGGAAAGAGTTGGCCAAGAATTGAGATGACCGAAATTATGAAAGACAAACTTGGAATTGAAGTTGATGCTGAGTCCGAAGAATCACTTAAAAATCTTATAAAACAGCACAGTCCAGATGCCAAACTCATGGGTGGAGAGACAAAGGGACAATTAATTTTTATGCTTTTTGAACACACGATTCCACAACTTCTTGATGAACCAACATGGATAATCGACTATCCAGAGGATGTTAGTCCTCTATCCAAGACTCATAGGTCCAAACCTGGATGGGTTGAGCGTTTTGAAGGGTATATCGGAGGTAAGGAAATCTGTGATGGGTGGTCTGAGTTGACAGACCCTCAAATCCAGCGAGAACGTCTCGAAAATGACTCGAAAGCGGTTCGAGCAGACAAGGAAGAAGCTCAACACGTAGATGAAGACTTTCTGACTGCTATGGAGCATGGAATGCCTCCTCTTGGGGGAATTGGAATAGGAATCGACCGGCTTGTCATGTTCTATACAAATACGTGGGCAATTAAAGAAGTTGTTGTCTTTCCAACTCTTCGTCCAGACTCACTCACAGAAGAAAAAAACTCATAGATTAAGTTTGACAGTAATGAAATCACTCTATTTTGTAACGGGTAATAAAAATAAGGCAAAAGAAGCAGAAGCAATTTTAGAAATACCAATAGAAGTAATTGATATTCCAATTGATGAAGTCCAAAGTATGGATCTGGAGTATGTTGTAACAAAAAAAGCAGAGGCGGCTTTTAATTCACTTAAAAAGCCCTTAATTGTTGATGATGTTGGGTTTTATATAGATGCTTGGAATGGTTTCCCTGGACCGCTTGTGAAATTTTTATTTTCGTCACTTACAAATGAAGAAGTTTTGAATATTTTTAAAAATGAGGAGAACAGAGGCGGGGTTTTGAGAAATTCTATTGGATACCATGATGGGAAGAGTATCCATGTATTCATTGGAGAAAGGCGAGTCACCTTGGCTTTGGAGGAGAAGGGATCTGATGGGTGGGGTCTTGATCCTATCGTTATTCCAGAAGGGGAGACCAAAACTATTGCAGAATTGGGATTTGAACATAAGAATAAAAATTCTCATAGATCCAGATCTTTAAATTTACTCAAGGAATTTTTAGATAAAAATCCACTATGATCCAAGAATTTATTGGGACAGGTTATGTTTTAAATTCTGATCACACAAAGATTCTGCTTATTCATCACAAGAAATTTAACAAGTGGCTTCCGCCAGGCGGACATTGCAACGCAAATGAAGCGCCTCATGAGGCGGCCCGTCGCGAAGTCATGGAAGAGACAGGTGTTGATGCTCAGTTCATAGAACATAAGGACTCAAAAATTAAATCGCTTTCTTCCCTTGAAGAGCAAGTTCCGACACCGTATTGTGTATTGAAAGAATTTATTGAGGGTAAATTTGGAAAGGGAGAGGATCATTACCATATTGATTTTATTTATCTCATGGAAGCTCAGGAAAATGTTCTTGTCAAAAATGAAGAAGAAACACTTGATCTTGGGTGGTTTGGGAAAGATCAAATAAATGACCTGCCCACATTTTCAGGATTTCAGTCAATTGCAGAGAAAATTCTTAAGAAGTAGTTGCTTTCTCGAATATTATTTATTCTTATTGACTGGAATGAAGTACTCGGAGTACTATAAATAGAGAATATGTTTTTAATACCAATTCTTATCATTGTATTTGTTCTCATTCTTGCTTCAATAAAGATTATCAATCAGTATGAAAGGGGAATAGTTTTGACACTTGGAAGTTATAGCAGGACATTAAATCCTGGTCTCAATTTTGTATTTCCGATAATCGAGCGGCTCATGAAGGTGGATATTCGTATTACAACAGTTGATGTCCCTCAACAGGAGGTAATTACAAAGGACAATGTTCCAGTAGGAATAAATGCAGTTGTATATTTTCAAGTTGAAAAAGCAGAAGATGCTATATTAAAGATCCAAAATTTTTCGTACGCTGTTGCTCAGTATGCCCAAGCAACACTCCGAGATGTAATAGGTGGAGTTGAGCTTGATACACTTCTTGCAGAAAGACAGCAAATTGCTGATGAAATTAAAAAAATCGTTGACGTTGAAACATCCGTATGGGGAGTCAATGTCACAGGTATAAAAATTCAAGATCTTGAACTTCCAGCAGATATGAAGCGAGTCATGGCCAAACAAGCAGAAGCAGAGCGTGAAAGAAGAGCAACAATCATTCGTGCAGAAGGAGAGCTTAAAGCATCAGAAAATCTCCAAAAGGCTGCGGTGAATTTAGCAGGGGGAGGAATTTCCATCAGGTCCCTTCAGACAATTGAATCAACAACAGCCAATCCAGCCAATACTGTTGTATTTGCAGTACCTACGGAAATTCTGGAAGGCTTTAGAAATATTATTAGAAAATAACTACTTGATATTGGCAAGAAAACTACTTGCCAAAGATTCAATCTCTTCACTTGGTGTGTAAAAATTTTTCCATACAACAATAATGTCTGCTCCGTTAAATGATGCAGATTGAATTTCTCGCGCACTATCACCTCCGGCTACGGCGACTATCACATTGAATGTGCCTTTTATTTTATTAATCATATGGATTGGCAGAATTTTGTCTGAGTATTTTTCTTCGTCGACACCTCGATGAAGAATTACTACTGTTGGAAGATCTTTGAGTTTTCGAATGACTTGATAGGGTTTTTCAACATTCATCATGTCGATCATGCTGTCTATGCCAGACGCCTTACATGCTTGTATAAAGGAATTTAAGGTTTCGGTTGGAGCTTGCCCTAAGGCAACAGCTGCTGAGGCTCCGTAATCCGCTGCGATTCGTGCTTCTTCCTCTCCTCGGTCCATGCATTTCATATCCGCAACTATATAAGGTTCAAGACCATTTTTTCCAAAAAAGCGAGAATTCCAGTATGACCTGATATCTTGAATGACTCCGGCTCCATACTCTTTAATAAGAGGTGTTCCAGCTTCGATGACAATGCGATCTGATAACGGAAGTCTACTAATAATGTCTCGTGCATCAGACGGTGTAGAGTTCAATGCAACTTGAAGATAATGTTTTTTTCTATCCAGCATATTTTTATTGTATCACTGATCAAATAACTGATGAGAGTGATATAATATTGAACATGATAGACATTAAAGTTCTTCGAGACAACCCTGAAAAAGTAGCGAATGGTGCAAGGTCCAAAAATGTAACAATAGATACCCAACAACTTCTTGGACTTGACCAAAAAGTTCGTGAGCTATTAGGTGAGGCTCAGCAAATTCGGGAGAAGAAAAATGTTCTCAATGAATCATTTACTGGCAGGCCAACTGAGGAGCAACAAACAGAAGGTAAAAAATTAAAAGAAGAACTTCAAGAAATTGAAAATCAATTAAAAGCTTTAGAGACAGAACTCTCTACTCTGGTATTAAATATTCCAGCGATTCCAAAAGATGATGTAAAAGTAGGTAAAAATGATACAGAAAATGATGTTATTAAAACGGTCGGTGAGCCAAAAAGGTTTGAATTTCAAGCAAAAGATCATTTAGAACTTGGTGAATTGCTTGGAATTATTGATGTTGAAAGAGCTGCAAAAGTTAGCGGTGCAAGATTTGCATATCTAAAAAATGAAGGAGTTTTATTAGAGCTTGCACTTGTTCAGTTTGCAATTTCAAAGTTAGCACAAAAAGGTTTTACACCAGTTATTCCGCAGACTATTATTTCAAGAGAGACAATGAAGGCAATGGGATATATGGAAAATGGTGGCGATGAGGATATGTTTCAGCTCAAGGAAGATGATAAGGTATTGGTAGGAACTGCCGAGCAGTCAATCGTACCGATGCATAAGGATGAGACTTTTGATCTAAAGGATTTACCAATTCGATATGTCGGATACTCTTCTTCTTTCAGGCGTGAAGCGGGCAGCTACGGAAAAGATACGAGGGGAATTTTAAGAGTTCATGAATTCCACAAAGTTGAAATGGTGTCATATGTTGCGGATGGTCAGGACGATAGCGAGCATGAATTTTTGCGGGGAATTGAAGAGGAATTTTTTACGGAGCTTAAGATTCCATATCAGGTTATTAAAATGTGTACTGGAGACCTCGGGTTTCCGGCTGCGAGAAAATATGACATAGAAGCATGGATCCCTTCACAAGAAAAATATAGAGAGGTAACTTCTACTTCGACTACTGTAGATTTTCAAGCAAGAAGACTAAATATTAAATATAAAGAGGGCGAAGACAAAAAATACGTAAATATTTTAAATGGGACAGCTTTTGCAGTCGGTAGAACGATAATTGCAATACTTGAAAATTACCAACAAGCCGATGGTTCAGTTGTGATTCCTGAAGTGCTAAGACCCTTTATGGGGGGTCTTGAAAAGATAGTCCCCCGTTCATAAATATTTCTTTTAGCCTCAGGCTGTGGTACAATAATATGCCGCAAAAATAATATATGGTATTTGGACTTCTTAATAAAATTGTTGATTTAAATGCTCG
>CAZFJW010000051.1:0-8774 GCA_964519355.1 uncultured Gammaproteobacteria bacterium
CTTGAAATTAGCAGTGATATTACGGAAGCACAATTTTTTAGTCCTGAAGAAATTCCTTTTGGAAATTTGGCTTTTGATAGTATTGAGAAAGCCCTGCGAAAATTACTAAATAACTAGAGTGTACATACGAGTTTGGCTTTTTCCTTTGCAGCAGCAATATGATCTCTGTCAATTCCGTATACATTCATTAATTCTTCATCAGAGAGTGCAAGCAGATCTCGACAGAGAACCTTATTCTCCTGGACAAGCCGTTCTTTCTCATGAGTTGCCAGATCATCAAGTATTGTAATCGGATACAGCTGTGGTTGTTCTACCATATCCTGCAAATTGCCTTCATTTGGATAGTTCCACCCTACTGCTTGAATTCCTTTACATTCTGCATACTGTCTTGCGTCAGTCGTTAATTTTGTATTGGTTACAATCCAAACTCTGTCAATATTATTCTTGTCTTTTACATCCCAAAATCTTGCATTGGTATACAACACATCCTGAACATCGCTTCTTCCTCCTGGCTGATTATGAAATTTTGCCTCAACTATTTCACGCTTTCCATCCTTCTGAATCAAAAGATCAATTTCATGAGTCACACATTCACCATTTAAAAATAGATTTGTCTCTGCCTGATACCCAAGACTTTCAAAAACTCTTGCCAAATACTTTTCGAAAGGAAACCCTGATGGACCAAGTTCTGCCAAGGCGCGTCTCAAGTTGTATCGAATCCCAGCTTTTTTATCATTCATCTCAAGGAATTCATTTATGTGATACATCAGTTCATTTGTGGTGATTTTGTTGTCATGGATTCTCTCACGAATATGTTCCAAGACTTGTGGATATAGACTTTCCGGAAGACCAACTCTTCTCATGGAATGGAGGACTTTTTCCTCGGAAAAATCCTCAACATTTCCTGAAAATTTAGTAACCTGAATTGCCATGATACTACTATACAGGGAAAGGCTTAGTCAAACAAGAATTTAAAAGGATTTTTTCAAGTCAGAGATTGATTTCAACAAAGTATTAGATGCAACTGAGTCAATTTTTTTAGGAGTTAATGCTTTTACGATATTTGAAAGTACCGTTAAGTGTTGGGGGGTATTTTTTTTGTTTCTCAATGACAATCTCTCCACAAGCATAACTTCATGAATTAATAATTTTTTTGTAAGAAGTGGTTTTATATGTCCAGTTTGGTAGTAAAATTCTATATCTTTAATAAGTGAGTCGAAAGTAACATCTTTTTTAATACTTTGATTGGTATTATTGTCTTTGTTAAATTTAATTGTATAAATATCTAAGTCATCTTCCCCAACAATTCCAGAAAGTGTTTTCAGAAACACATCACCATCAGACTCATATAAATAAATGTCCAAAGAATATTCTTTTGTTTCATTTGAAGTGATTTCGATGGAGTAATTCCCGCTTGCAGGCTTTTCCACATATGACACGGCGACAGGATCTGGGCCGGCTGCATTTTCGCCTGAAGGATCTTGAATCGGATCTTCAACAAATGTATTCGCAACAAGCTGTCCATTTCCATCTAGAATTCCAAAATTTAAGTCGGGTTTTGAAACAACCATGATATACGATAAATCTGTATTTGAGGGAATAAATCTACCCATGGATGTAAATGTTTCACCATACTCTGTTAGATCAGCTCTATTGTAAAATGGATCATTGATCTTTATTGAGGAATCATCGTAGCCTTTTCCAACTATAAAATGCCCTGGTTCACCAAGAATTACTGGGATATTACTATCTATGCTTTCTTTAAACAAATTCTTGTCTTCATCATTTGTCCTTTTATATTCTAGGGCATCGTATGAAAAGTTAGAATTTTGAGATTTTGCTTTTTTTGAAAGTCTAGTCAAGGCTAACCAATTAATAAGTCCATTCCCGACATATCCATCGGGCTCATTTTTTAACCAACTGTTTAAATTTTTAGGATTTAGATCCTGTCCGTCTGGAAGTTTTGTAATATTATGGTAATTAAAAACCATAGCAGCCGATGTCATCGCACACCCCCATCTCCCAATGCCTGGATTATTACTTGCCCATTTATTAGCAGAATCATATATCTCATCTGACCATAAAGAGTTCGTTTGTTTTAGTAAGGGCACAGATAAACTTACACCTGATTCTTCGTCAAGCTTTGCATAATATACGGTGTCAACATAATCTGAACCATTGTGTCCCCCGATAAGATACAAATAACCATTTAAGTGCACAAGTTTTCCAGCAGCAATTGATTGAGGGATAGTATTCTGACTTGTTTGCCACGGATCAAGAGTATTAGATTGATTTATTTTTGTATGATAGACCTGGTTTCCATTAACAAATATAAATGTGTCATCAACAAGAACCAATTGTTGACCTGCAATATAAGCTGGTCCATCTGGGAGTTGCTGCCACCCTGAAATACTTCCATCTATAGCGCTGATATCTGCTGTATAAATTGTGCTTTTCCCTATTCCATTCACTGTTCCCCCAAGCAAAAATAACTTCCCTGAATGTTCAAAAATGCCCATCCCATACATAGGATCAGGTAAAGTACCAGAATCTGACCAACTCCCGATTGTTCCATCTGGATTAATTGGGGCAGAGTAAATTACATCACTCACATTATTGCCCAGGCCTCCCGCAAAATACAATCTGTTGTTATAGATAAAAACCCCTCCAAATGCAAGAGACTGAGGAAGAGGTGTTAGGGAAGACCAGGAAGAAAAACCTGATCCAGTAATTGTTGATATAAAGGTTTTATCTACGTATCCCATGGCAGATCCAGGATTCTCCTCCTTTCCACCCAAAATATAACTTTTATCCCCATTTTGCATTGACGAATGCCAAATTAGAGCAGTTGGAAAAAGAGAATTTATTACCCAAGGACTAATCTCACCACTATCAGACTTTATAGATTGTAATATTTCAAATTTACTCTGTCCTCCAAACGCCGAGCCTCCTAAAACATAAATTTTTCCATCATAACTAAAAGCTACATGACTCGCCAGTAAGTATGGTAATGCTAAAGATTGACTCCATTGACCAGGAGCGGAAGATGCAAAAACCTTCCCGGGTACACTTAATAATAAAGCAACGACTAAAACAACTAGCGATACTCTTCGGAAAAAATTAATACAAAAAAAGAAGATTGATGACTCCGCGCACTTCAGAACCATATCATATTTATTTAAATACCACCCATTGAACCTTGTCAAGATGTTTGTTTTAATACATAAACAATGACCAAAATATACGAAGACTTTCATAAAAATACCAAAGCTCAAAAACAAATTATCCCAGATTACAATTTTACTTACAGAATAATCTTGCCCATCATTAATTCGTATTTCAAAATGGGGGGTAAGGTTATTCTTGACATAGGATGTGGCAGTGGAACAATATCTCTATATCTTTCTTCTTTAGGAAATAGAGTCCATGGAATTGACATCTCAAAAAAGGCAATACTCTCATGTAAAAAATCTGCAAAAGACCTTATGCTCAATAACGCTAGCTTTGAGATCTTAGATTTCCCTTCAAAAAAAATTGAAAAATCCAAATATGATTCTATACTTTTACTAGAAGTGATAGAACACATACAAAATCATCAAAAGGCGTTAGAACTAATTACGCAGGCACTCAAACCAGGTGGACTACTTATTCTTTCAACTCCTTCAAAAAACGCACCTCTTTATAAGCTTGGGCTTTTAAGTAATTTCGATTCAAGAGTTGGACATTTAAGAAGATATTCTGAAAATGAAATCACTACTTTAATTAAATCTAGTGGACTTAGTGTCATTAAAGTTATAAAAAATGAGGGAATTTTAAGAAATTTTCTTTTTACAAATAAATACGCCGGGCAGTTGGTTAGGTTAATTAAATTCCAACTTGTAGATATCGTCTCGTTTTTGGATAAGCTTTCTTTAAGGTTTTTTGGAGAGTCAGACTTTATTGTTATTGCCTTAAAAAAATAGAGTTTAATTCTGCGGAGGGTACAGGATTTGAACCTGTGAGAGCTTGCGCTCACTAGTTTTCAAGACTAGCGCCATAAACCGCTCGGCCAACCCTCCATGACTCGATATTATACACTGAATTTGTGCGGAGGAGACAGGATTCGAACCTGCGCGAGTATTTCTACTCAGGAATTTAGCAAACTCCCGCAATGGGCCAACTATGCGACTCCTCCAACAGAGTCTGAATATTATAACAAAAGCCTCCCCTATCTTCATCGTGAAAGCTCGTTTCTATGATAAGATATATATATGTCACAAGATGGGATTTTTATGTCAAAATCAGGAAGTAGTCTGGATATTCAGATTCAGGATGAAGAGCTTTTAGAGTATCTTCAAACCCATCACGAAGATGACACGACCAAAATTCTCTTAAAACTTGCTGACGTCGGAGGAAAAGTTGTCGGAGAAATAGTAATCCCTGACACAGCACTCGAAGAAAACACGCAATTATGATGAATGGGCAGTTCTCAACACAATTTGTTATCGACTTATTATTCCTGCTTCTTACGGGGTTTCTGCTCATTTCATTTATAACTGTCACAAGCGCTGCAATTTTCTTAATTGTCGGATATTGGAACAAACATAAAGCCCGCCACAAGAAGGCTCTTGAAACAGTGCTCCTTGAAGTAACGCTGCCACGTGAGAATGAAATCAAGATTGATGCAGCAGAACAAATGTTTGCAACACTTACTTCCATAAAGGGAGTCAAGGGAGCACTCTCGCGATTTAAAGTTCCGGACTCTCTTTCTTTTGAGATTGTTGCCAAACCTCAAGACATTCGATTTTATGTTGGTGTAAATAAAAAATATCAAGACATGCTCGAAAAACAAATTCACGGCTCATATCCTGACGCCTCAATTCAAGAAGTTGAAGACTATAATATTTTTACAGAGCATGGCGAAGTGGCTGCTGCAGAATTTGGGCTTGAAGAAGAATACTTCAAACCCATCAAGCCATACAAAGACTTTTCTGTAGACCCTCTTTCAACAATTGTCTCAACCCTTGGGAAAATGCAGGAGGGAGAAGCAGCAGTTCTTCAAATAATAATAACCAAAGCTGGCGACTCATGGAAAAAAGAGGGAAGAGAACATAATGCCCACGTCAAAAAAGATGAGGCCAATCCAGACACAGCAAAATATTCTGTCGATTCAAAAGAACTTGAAGGGATTGAGCAGAAAGTATCCAAGCAAGGTTTCAGAACGTATCTTCGAGTTGTTGTTGTATCATCCAGCCATGAAGCAGCCGAAGCTCATCTTTCAAACATTGAAAGCACCTTTAATCAATATGCCTCTTTTAATTCATTTCATCCAGTTGAGGATAAATTTTTTAAATCGAATGTGATTTTAGATTTTATTTATCGACAACTTCCCTTATTTAGAACTGGACATATGATCTTAACTGTTGAGGAACTTGCAACTCTTTTCCATTTCCCAAACAAACAAATTGAAAGTCCTCATATTCATTGGATGGCAGCGCGCGTTGCACCAGCACCAGGCAATATTCCAACAGAAGGATTGTATCTTGGGAAAAGTATTTATAGAGGTGAGACTCGTGAGATAAGAATTGGCCTCGACGACAGAAGAAGACACATGTACATTATCGGAAAAACGGGTGTAGGAAAATCCGAATTTCTAAAAGATATGATTTTGCAAGATATTCGGGCTGGAAAAGGAGTTGCTGTAATTGATCCTCATGGAGATCTTGTTGACGACATCCTGCCTCTTGTGCCGCCTGAACGGGCAGAGGATGTTATTTATTTTGATCCATCAGACACAGAACGCCCCATGGGACTGAATATGCTTGAAGCTGCAAATGAGGAGCAAAAACATTTTGTTGTAAATTCCATCATCGGACTTATGTATAAACTCTTTGATCCACACCAAACAGGTATTATCGGGCCACGATTTGAACACGCTGTAAGAAATGCGATGCTTACAGTTATGTATGATGAGGGAGCAACTCTTATCGAAGTCGTTCGTATTCTGACAGATTCCCGATATGTTCAGCAGCTTTTACCTAAAGTTAAAGATCCTATTATTCGCCGGTATTGGACAGATCAGATCGCTCAAACTTCAGATTTCCATAAATCAGAAGTTCTCGACTATATCGTTTCGAAATTCGGCCGTTTCGTTACTAACACTGCAATTAGGAATATTATTGGGCAAAGTAAAAGTTCATTTAACTTTAGAGAAATTATGGATAATCAAAAGATACTTCTTATTAACCTTTCTAAAGGGAAAATAGGAGAAGAAAATTCTAGCTTTTTAGGACTCATTCTTGTTCCAAGAATTCTAACTGCTGCCATGTCGCGGCAAGATATGCCCATGGCTGATCGAAAAGATTTTTATTTGTACGTTGATGAGTTCCAAAACTTTGCAACACCCGACTTTGCCCAAATTTTGTCAGAGGCAAGAAAATATAGACTCAACCTTATTGTTGCCAATCAATTTATTGGACAAATTGATGAAGAAATTAAAAATGCAATTTTCGGAAATGCCGGAACTATTATGTCATTTAGGGTCGGGGTGTCTGATGCAAATTATCTCCAGCACGAATTCCAGCCTACTTTTACAGAAGCAGACCTTATTAATGTAGAGAGATTCCATGCATATGTTAGAACACTTATTAATGGAGAACCTTCTGTTCCGTTCTCTATGGATTTAACTCGTGACATTACTGAAGAGAAAAAACAGGAGAATCCAAGAGTTGCAGAGCTTATTCGGGAATTATCTCGTCTAAAACACGGCAAGCCAGTCAAGCTTATCGAGGCTGAAATCAATCAGCGCTCTAACCTTTTTGACCAGCCAACTCCAGGTAAAATTGGTCCTGGCGGAATAAAGGGATTTTAACGCTGCAGATGGTATAATAATCCAGTATTTTTGAGGGCATGTAGCTCAGCGGTAGAGCGCCATCCTTATAAGATGGATGTCCCTGGTTCGAGACCAGGCATGCCCACCCAAAACCGAATCGTCTAGAATTGCTATAATACTATTACTCATGAGTCGTTTCTTTGTTCTTCTTGTTGTCACGCTTTTTTTAGTCCTTTTTGCAGTACATCCCCGTGCAGTATTTTCTGACGAACTTGACGATATTACTAAAAAAATAGAAGACCTGAGTGCTTCACTTCAGGCCTCTCAAAAAGCAACCGCTCCGCATGAAGCAACTCTTACATCACTAAAAAATCAGCTTTCATCCATCGAAAAGGAAGTCGGTAAAATTGAGACTGACATTGAAGAAAAACGCGTTTTCATCCAAAAAGGATACGAAGACTTTGCAGATCAAAAACAACTATTTAACAAGGCAGTTCGTGACTTTTATATTAAAAACTACTCCTTTTCCCCCTTTTTAGTCTTTGTTTCTAGCACTGACGCATCACTCTTAACACGGCTTCTTACTTATCAAAAACGAGATACTGATCAAGACAAGGCAATGATTACAAATATTGCAATAAAACTCTCTGATCTTGAACAAAAAAAGACAGAATTAGAAGGACAGGAAGTCAAACTCGCAAGCGCAAAAGAGAGACTCTCTCAGGATAAAAATGCAGTAGAAAAACTGGTTCTTGGGGCAAAAGAGTACCAGGCAAAATTATCAAGCCAAATTGCAGATCTTTCTGCCAAACAAAAACAACTTCTTGCTCAAAAACTCGGAAGCCTTAATCTCCCATCAAGTCTTGGCGCAGGACCCCTGTATTGTACGGATGATAGAAAACTTGACCCAGGATTTTCTCCAGGATTTGCATTCTTTACATTTGGAATACCCCATCGTGTAGGAATGAATCAGTATGGAGCACAAGGAAGAGCAAATGCGGGACAATCTCATGAGGATATCCTGCGAGCATATTTTGATAATTTTTCATTCGAAAATAGAAATGTCAGAATCAAAGTTCAAGGATATGGAGAAATGGACCTGGAGGAATACATGCTTGGAATTTATGAAATGCCTGACTCATTCCCAACTGAGGCTCTCAAGGCTCAAGTTATAGCAGCGCGCTCTTATGCTCTTTCTTATACCAACAATGGTGAGAAAGAGATCTGCACAACCCAAGCATGTCAAGTATATAAAGGCGGGAACAAGGGCGGCAATTGGGAACAAGCAGTCAAAGCAACTGCCGGAAAAGTTATGGTTTCAGGAGGTCAAGTTGTTACTGCATGGTTTGCATCGACAGCCGGAGGTTATTTATTCCAAAATAATGATGTGTGGGGGGGCGAGAAAAAACCCTGGACTAAAAGATTTCGCGACACCAATGGTGACGTTTCGAGTTTTGCTGATATCATAAGCAAATCTTACGACAAAGACTCTCCATGCCTTTATTCAGCCCAAGGATTTAGAACTCAATACAATAAATCAGCCTGGCTTAAATCCTCTGAAGTAGCAGACATTGTGAACATCATACTTCTTGCCCGAGCCGATGGAGGAACAAAAGATCATCTCTACCAAACCGATAAAGCCCACCCATATGGAGGTGAAATTTGGAATGAAGAGAAGGTCAAACAAGAATTGAAAAATAGAAATATAACTGCCTATAATTCGATCTCGGACATATCAGTAAGTCCTGACTTTGGAAGCGGAATAACAAATTCCATAACGCTATCTGGTGATGCAGGATCCATAAATATAAGCGGTTCAGAGTTCAAAGATTGGTTTAATCTCCGCGCCCCAGCCAATATTCAAATTGTTGGTCCACTTTTTAATATAGAAAAAAAATAAATTTCGGCCTTTCAAGGCTCAACATGATATAATTGGTCAATGCCGGAAGATAATAATTCATCT
>CAZFJW010000052.1:0-2280 GCA_964519355.1 uncultured Gammaproteobacteria bacterium
TTTTTGTCATATTGATCATTATACTTATCTTGAATTAAAAGTAAAAGATGTTTTGGCGGCAGGTATTCTATATAATAAGTGACATGCAAAAAAGAATCATACTTGCATCTGCATCTGGAGGAAGAAAGAAGCTTTTGGAAGAGCTGGGGATAAAGTTTGAAGTAATCCCGAGTGAATACGAAGAAGATCATTCTCTTCAAATGAATCCTCACGAATTTGTTAAATTTCTCGCAACTCTTAAAGCTCGAGATGTTGCCTCACGTGTAGAGTCAGCATTTGTAATAGGTGCTGATACTATGGTTCTATTTGAAAAAGAAATCATCGGCAAACCAAAAAACGCAAAAGAAGCATCCCAAACCCTTCAAAAACTGCAGGGCAGGACACACAAGGTGATTACGGGATATGCGGTATTTGATACTGATAAAGATAAATATGTTGTGGATTCTGATGAGGCCTCAGTAACACTCAGGCCTTTAACAGAAAAAGAAATTACAGAATATGTTGCAACTGGAGAGTATATTGGAAAAGCAGGCGGATATGCATCTCAAGGAAAGGCCTCTGTATTTATTGAAAAAATATCCGGCCATTTCTCAACAGTTGTAGGGTTGCCTACACATAAATTAACCAAAACGCTTTCAAAAATGGGTTATGAGATTGTGGATGAGTGGAAAAATAAATAAGCATCTGAATTCTGGGCCTATGGTTCAGTGGTAAAACAGGGCATTCGCATTGCTCAGACGCCAGTTCGATTCTGGCTAGGTCCACTATAAATTGATTCCTTTTCGCTTCAAACTTTTTGCTTTTTTCTGTGAATGCTCTTCGCACCGGAATTCTGGATATTTGTGCTCTGTGCGGTCATAATTTGAGGCCTTCACAAGTCTGTACCCCCGGCACAATTTTCCGCAATCCTGACATCTGACATTTTCTCGCACCTCCCAGGCAGCCTCAAGTGATTTGGATGTAAAAATAAATCTGTCCACCCAATAAAAAATAAGTCCTCCGATGAAATTAGCAATAGTTGCTGCGATCCAGTCCTCTTTTGTTCCAAAAAGTGAGGTAGAGCCTTTAAAATAAGCAACAATTGGCGCAAGTAGAGGAGTGGAGAGCTGCCAGCGGACAAGATACAGTGCATAGCGTTTGACGTTTAGTTTCATTATTCCTTTTTACTCTATATCGGATTTTGCATTTTTTCAACTACATATAAATCTTTGCTATAATCCCGTTATGGAAAAAGATATTTATGGAGTTGGTAAAGATTTTGTAAGCCCGAAGGGCACGAAAAAAGTTGAAAGAGACCTGCGGCGTCTTAAAATGCTTACAGAATTTGATGAAGCATCTTATGGGAACATGCAAGAGGCTTCAAGATTAATTCAAGACGGCACATATCTTGTTTTTATTGCCAATCATACACATCACGGTAATTTAGAGGTTTTTGATACCATAATTGACGTATTGGATCCAAGACCTGAGGATGTATTTATTGCTGTTTCAAGAAGGCTCTCAGAAAAGGGGCAGGATGAAAAACTTGTAAGGTTCTCGCAAAACTATGCAGCCCTTCGTGAGCCAGATAATATATATCAAGTGCCCTTCGTTGTTCCTAAAGATCTTGCTGCTATGCGCGAAATGGTTGAAAAAAAAGAAATGGATCGGCAAGATCTTATGCGTGTTATTCACGAAACAAATGAAAATAAAAGAATGATCTACGAGAGTTTAGGTGATGATGCTATGTTCATGCTTTTCCCTGAAACAACAACCGAAGGCGGTGTCTACGACCCATCTCTTGGGAGAAGAAAGGGCATGCGTCAGGTCACCAGCGATATTCTCCCGGATCTCTATAAAAGGGCACAAAAAAAGGGAAGGGATATTGCGTTTGTTCCGGTTTCGATTAACGGTTTTGGACGGGTAATTCAACCGCGGTCAACAAAAGTTAGTTGGGAGGGAAAAGCCAAGGTTGTGGCTAGTCAATACTTACGGTTAGATTTTGATTCATTTGGTATAGAAAGACCAATACAGGCATCTGTTGGAGCTCCATGCGGAGATGCATTTTTGAGAGAGAGCGGGCTGGTTCAGATAAATGGTCCGAGATTAGAGGTGGTGAATGACCAAACTTTCACCGATGTCTTAATGTTTCAAGTTGCAAAAGGTCTTGAACCAGAACTTCAAGGTTTTTATGCTCAAGCAGCCTAGTTTATTAAAAAATCTGTGGGCGAGGAGGGACTCGAACCCTCATGGAGTTGCCCCCATTAGTTTTTGAGACTAACCTGTATACCATTCCAGCAC
>CAZFJW010000052.1:2380-8741 GCA_964519355.1 uncultured Gammaproteobacteria bacterium
CTCATGGAGTTGCCCCCATTAGTTTTTGAGACTAACCTGTATACCATTCCAGCACTCGCCCAAGTTTTTAAATATCCCAGAATTGAAATTCTAGCCTTCTTATTATATACTGTCAATGTGTCCTGAACAATAAACGGGACATTTTTTTATGATGACACTTTCAGAAATTTACAAATTAGCTATCGAAATGGGTATAAAGACTGATCCTCGAGGTGAAAAAGAGGTTAGATCTCTTATGAAATCCTGGGAAAAAGAGTATAAGGATTTGTCGCAGAAGCAAAAAAAATATTTTGATACAGAAATGTTTGTAAATCCATATTCAGATTCCCGAATTATGTTCGGAGAGGCTTCACAAAAGATTTCCCAAGTAACCGCAGGAATTGATGCGAATCCCGCGGAAATTTTACTTGCAGATAGACTCACTGAAAAGGGTAAGAAAATTGACCTTGTAATAGGTCATCATCCTGTTGGACATGGCCTTGCAGGAATGCATGATGTTATGGATGTTCAGGTTGACATGTATGAACAAGCTGGGGTTCCAGTTAACGTTGCTCATGGGATGTTTGAGGCAAGGAAAAAAGAAGTCTCCGAATATATGTCACCTCTGAATCTTTTTCAAACAGTTGATACAGCACGTCTCTTAGACATGCCGCTTTTGATTCTTCACACGATTTGGGACAACATTGGGCATGACTTCTTGAGTCGAATGCTTGTCAAAAAATCTTATCGAACAGTTGGGGAAATTCTTGAAGATATTCTTGAAATTCCAGAATTTGTCGCCTCATCTAAAGTAAAAAACGGTCCATCTATTGCATCCGGAAGTGAGAAGAGCAGAGCTGGTAAAGTAGTCGTTAGTTTTACCGGAGGCACAAATCCATCGAAAGAACTATATTTAGAAATGGCCAAAGCAGGGGTTGGAACGTTAGTTGAGATGCATGTTCCTCAAGATGCACTAAAAGAGCTCAGAAAACTTCATATTAATGTTATTGATTGTGGGCATATGGCAGCAGATTCAATTGGAGCAAATATCTTCCTTGATGAAATTGAAAAAAGAGGAGTGACGGTTATTCCTTCCTCAGGACTAATGAGAGTAAAAAGAAAGGCCTCAAAATGATTTCAGTAACAGAGCTCCGTGCTGGTGCAATTTATGAAGATGCAGGAGAACTTCTCCAGGTGATGACGTATGAGCACATTAAGGTTGGAAGAGGATCAGCTAACATAAAAGTAAAAGTACGAAATCTCCGAAGTGGTGCAAGTGTTGAGAAAAGTTTCATAAGCGGAGCTATGGTGCGGGATGTTCATGTCCAGAACAAGGAAATGCAGTATCTTTATAAAGACGATCAAGAGGCAACATTTATGGACCCCAATACATTTGAGCAGCTTGTTATTCCTCTGAAGCAAATTCCCGGCAATGAATTTCTTCTTGAAGGAAGCAATGCGATGATTCAATTCTATCAAGATGAGCCCCTTGGTCTGCAGCTGCCTCCTAAAGTGACTCTAAAAGTAATTCAAACCGATCCAGGAGTGAAAGGAAATAGCGCAAGCAATGTATACAAGGATGCAGTTTTGGAGAATGGCGTAAAGTCACGAGTTCCACTATTTATTGACGAAGGAGATAGTGTTGTTATTGATACGCGGGATGGAAGTTATACAAAAAGAGCATAAGTCTCACCTGTAAAATGGATTATATTTTTCTTCTCCTTTGTTTGTTCATTTCTCTCTTTATTCTTCATAGTCTTTCAAAGGATGACTTCGTTCTTATTCGTAAAAATATTTCAGCATTTCAAATGTTTGACCTAGCACTTCTGGCGCTTGTTGTCTCATTTATATTTGGGCGGATTTTTTACGTACTGGATACTCATAATGTAGCCTTCGTTCATCTTTTAAGGTTTTTCTATATTATGAAGTTCCCGGGATTTTCATTCGTAGGAGCATCAATTGGGTTTGTGATAGGGGTTTTTCTTCTCTTCAGAGGAAAGAGTGCATTTATGAGAATGTTTGACATGTACTCAATTTCATTTCTTCCGCTTTTTTTATTCCATCTTTTTTCAATCCAAAATATTCCTCATAAATCAATAGTTTTAATTTTAGGAATACCAATTATTTCAATAGTTTTTTTGGCTTTCTTGAAAATTCACAAAGAGTATTTGCTTAAAGATGGGAGCATCTCTTCAATCGCGCTTTTGCTTATTGGCACGTTCTCATTTTATGTCGGTTTTGTAGCGCCTTATCCTAAAATAATTTTGGGTCTATCACTTTCTGGTGTTGTTTCAATTTTTGTTTGTATACTTTCATTTATTCTTTTTGGGATTAACGAGCGTCATCTTCTCAAGATCAGACATGCAAAATAATTTTGAAGTTATTGCTGACAAAGACTCGTACGTAGTAATAAATAAGCCACCAGGTGTTGTTGTTAATAAAGTAGAAACCCAGCATGCCTTCACTGTTCAGGATTGGATTGAAAACGGGTATAACAAATCCATCTTACAAAAAATGAAGAATTCAGATGACCCCATTATTCAGGAATTTGTTTCAAGAGGAGGTGTAGTACACAGGCTGGATAAAGAAACCTCCGGCCTCCTCATACTTGCAAAAAATCCGGATAGTTTTTCCTACCTAAAAAATCAATTTAAGGAAGGATTGGTAGAAAAGACTTATTCAGCTCTTGCGCATGGAAGTGTCGCGCCGAGGGAGGGTGAAATCTCAATTCCAATTGGAAGACTGCCATGGAATAGGGTACGATTTGGAGTTTTAGCAGATGGCAGAGAGGCAACGACATTCTATAAAGTAATTGCTTATTATGAATTATTGGCAGAAAAGAAAAAATATCCACTCACTCTTTTAGAAGCATATCCAAAGACCGGCAGAACACATCAAATTCGGGTCCACATGCAGCATTTAGGCTTTCCCCTGTTCGGAGACGAGCTCTACGCTGGTCGAAAGCAATCCCGTGTTGATAGAAGGATTCTGGGTCGTCATTTTCTTCATGCGTCAAAAATATCTTTTATTCCGCCGGGTGAGAGTAAAAAAGTTATATATACCGCAGAGCTTCCAGAAGATCTGCAAAATGTTTTAGGAATGATCCGCTTGCTTGAATAGCTGTATCCTTTATTGATAGACTAGAATTTGTGAATTCTATTTTTACTGAAATAACAATAATCGTTTCTATTTCTGCGTTATTTGCAATTATTTTCCGCGCATTTCGTCAGCCTCCGATTCTTGCTTATATTTTGACGGGAATTTTTATTGGAGCACTGAATTTTTATAACATAGCCAACATTGAAGTTTTAAATACTCTGGGTGAATTCGGAATTACATTTCTTCTTTTTATGCTGGGTCTTGAGCTTAAAATTTCTGAACTTAAGAGTGTGGGTAAAGTAGCTGTTATTGCTGGACTAGGACAGATAACATTTACCACATTAGTTGGATTTGCTCTTACAATGCTGCTTGGGTTTTCGCTCACTGAATCGCTGTATATTTCTGTGGCGATGACATTTTCAAGTACGGTTATCATCGTGAAATTACTCTCTGACAAAAAAGACCAGAATAGTCTTTATGGAAAAATATCAATTGGAGTTCTGCTTGTTCAGGATTTTGCAGCAATTGTAATTCTTATTTTGCTCTCCAGTATCGCACAATCTCATTCTTTTTCGGTCCTAACAATTCTATTTGTATTTGTTAAGGCGGCTCTTCTATTTACAGGAGCAATACTTGCAAGCAAATATATATTGCCAAAAATTATCAACTACATTGCTTCCTCTTCTGAAGCTCTTTTTATTTTCAGCATAGCGTTTGCATTCTTGGTTGCGTCCGTTGTTGCATCTCCTTTGGTTGGATTTTCGATAGAGATTGGGGGTTTGCTGGCAGGGTTGGCCTTGGCTAGTTCTTCGGAGAATTATCATATCGTTGCCAGAATTCGTCCGCTTCGAGATTTTTTCATTACTTTGTTTTTTGTTCTACTGGGAACACAGATGGACCTTTCAAACATTGGTTCGATTTGGGTTCCGGCTCTTGTATTATCGTTATTTGTTCTTATAGGCAATCCAATTATTATGCTTGTCATCTTGGGACTTATGGGATTTCATAAAAGAGTCGGGTTTCTTGTTGGACTTGCTGTTGCTCAAATTTCAGAATTTAGTCTCATTCTAATTTTCCTTGGGAACAAATTAAGTCATGTTAATAATGAGATTGTTTCTCTTATGGCAATGATAGCAATTGTAACTTTCGGTGCGTCTACCTATATGATTCTCAATGCAAATCGTTTATATAGAATTTTTGCGAAAAGAATTAACATTTTTGAAAAAAGATCATCTAATTCTATTCCACTTGTTACAAAAGTGTTTACCAAGCACATTATTTTGATTGGGGCAAATAGGGGAGGAGAAGTAATTCTTGAGACATTAAAAGATCTCGGGAAGGACTTCTTAATAGTAGACTTTGATCCTGATGTTGTCGGTGAGCTTGAAAAACAGGGATACAACGTTCTTTTCGGAGATATTTCTGATCCTGAAACACAGGAAAAAGCAGGTTTTGGGTCAGCAGACCTTGTGATTTCTTCCAATGTTGATCGTGAAGATAATCTTGCCGTTGCTCATGCATTAACTCAGGCGAATAAGGATGCACAGTTTATTTGTTTGGCGCGAGATCGTTTTGACGCAAAAGAACTTTACAAGCATGGCGTGAGCTATGTTGTAATTCCAAGGCATTCAAGCGGAAAATATATTGCTGAAATTTTGGAGAGTGGGAAATTATCTCGTCTCCCTCAGCTAAAAAATCGTGACTTAAAAGAACTTATGTAATAATTCTGAATGAAAGGAAATTCCTCAGCAAATCCATCATTTTTATATCTCAAAATTTTCATTGGTATTTTTATTCTCCTGTCTCTTATTACATTATTGATAAGATCAATTAACTTAATAGAACACAAAACTTTTAATTTCAATGGGTACAACGTATTGCTTCTTGGCGAAAATGATGCTGAAGTTCTCTCATTCACAAAGGACAGAGGAGTTAGGAAGATGGTTCGTTTGCATGTGACAGGCGGTGGAAAAGCTCTTGCAAAAAAGTCGCTTCTGAGCAGCAGTATGCTTCTTGGCGTGCCGCTGGATGGGGCGATCTCTTCGGATGCAGGTCTGGACGAAGTTTTCTCCTTCAAGAATTCATTTAGCGCGCTTTTTAAAAGTTCGCATATTAAAAAAAATAGAGTAGGCGATCTGGATTTTTTGCTTGTATATGCAGCAATTTCAAGAACTTCCAAGGACGAAATTTTTGAGAAAAAAGTTGATGTAACAGACCTTCTTGAAGAAAGAATCGACCCGAAGGAATTCTCAGACCTTTTCAAAAGAGAAGAAATAATTAATGCAAAGATCAGCGTAAGCATTATTAATGCTTCGGGGGTTAGTGGTGTTGCAAAAAAAGTCGCCGCAATGCTTGCGAATGAAGGGTATTATATTATCTCGATTGATTCAGCAGACATTCAGGATCCTCTGGAAATTACTGTTAGTGATAAGTATCCCATTTTCAATCGTTCTTATCTTTTTGATGCAGTTCCCCAGATATCACAGCAGACAAACTTAGAGGATATAAAAATTGTCATAGGAAAAAATATTGTGAAGAGTTTTTGATATAATTTTTACATGGGTTTTTGGATTTTTTTTATAATAACGCTTGCTATATCAATCGTGTGGTCTTCGATTTCGCTGTTGAAGGATTTGCGGTCGAACAGGAAACTTTAATTTTTTGAAGAAAGACTTACGAACGAGGGTTGATCTTGAAATTTCTTTACACACTTTACTTCCTTAATAAAAACCGTTACGCTTTTCTCAGAAATTGCCTTTATGCATGCCTGGTATTCATTCCCCCCACCCATCATTTTTGCAAGTCTGAGTCCCACAGAATCCGGAAGCATGCCTATATATTTCTTATCGAGAGTAAGTACAAATATCTTAGACCTCTTAATAACTAAAAGCACAGGATCACCAGACTGAAGATATGAAATGCTTTTGAAGTCCGAAAGATTTTTAAGTTCCAGAGTTTTTGTTTTTCCTGCTTCTTCAATAAAAAAATCACTTCTCATATGAATTACTTCAGGTGCATGATTTTCTCCTGAATTTTTGTGAATATTATTCATTCTTTTTAGATTTTTAATTGCTATTGGGTTGGTGGGGTCTATACTAATTACTTTTTTATATGTTGATTCTGCTTCCTCTTTTTCTCCATTTTGAAGCAATGAAAAAGCAAGACGGTTGAGCGTATCTATATCATTTGGAGACTCCGAGAGTATGGATTTATTTGCGTCAATAGCTCCTTGCCAATTATTTTTTAGGGCGTGGGCGATAGCTAGATCTTTAAGTGGAGTATT
>CAZFJW010000053.1:0-7709 GCA_964519355.1 uncultured Gammaproteobacteria bacterium
CCTCATGAATATTTTATTTTATTTTTTTGCAGGAATAACTGCTGCATTTATTGGAAGTTTTGTAAATGTTCTTATAGACAGAATTCCCCAAAAACTCTCTTTTGTTAAAGGAAGGTCGTATTGCATGTCGTGTAAAAGACAAATCCGTGCGCACGAAAATATTCCCATACTCTCATACTTATTTTTACTCGGAAAATGTGCCGGGTGCAGCGCAATTATACCGCTTAGAATTTTTGTTGTAGAAGTTCTTTCGGCTTTTTTTGTTCCATTTATTATTTTTGTATCTTTTTCTGATGGCCTTGGAATACCGGAAATTGCGCTCAGAATTGTTATATTTTTCGTATTTGAATGGATATTTTTTACTGATCTTGAGTATGGGATTATCCCTGATCAGTCAGTATTAATATTACTTTTTTGCGCCCTGCTCTCTTTTATTCTGGACCCATCAGTTATTGTTCCAAGTCTTATTGCAGGAGTATCGGCATGTTTGTTTTTTGCAATTCTTTTTTTTGGAACACGGGGCCGTGGGATGGGGTTTGGGGACGTAAAATTATCACTAGCACTGGGCCTTATACTTGGACATCCAGGTGCTTTGGTAGGTTTTTACGGAGCTTTCTTGACAGGTTCTGTGATATCTATCATACTCATTGTATGGGGCAAGAAAAAATTCAAAAAAGACTCTGTTCCATTCGGACCATTTTTAGTAGCGTCAAGTCTCGTAGCACTTCTTTTTGCTCAGGAGATTTACTCATTCGTTCTCAGGGTTTTACCCTGATGGAGCTAATTACTGCAGTTGCGCTTTTTGCGATTTTTTCTCTTGTTGTTCTCGTAGGTGTAAATCCGCTCTCTCAATATCAAAAAGCCCAGGATGCAAAGAGAAAAAATGACCTTGCTCAACTCGCACGTGCAATCGAACTCTATTATGGTGATCATGGAATGTATCCTTGTATGTCAAATTTTCAAATTGCCGAAGAAAATACATGTGCAAATGGGACAGGTGTAACGCCTATTGCGTGGGGGAACGCCTGGCAGCCATATATAGATCTTTTGCCAAAGGATCCTGCTGGAGATAAAAAATATTTGTATCAAGTGAGTGACGATAGACAGCAATTTAAGATTTATACTGCGCTTGACCGTAAAACAGATCCTTCAACATGTCACCCTGGTACAGAAACTCCCTGCAATGGTGCGAATAATTATTGTTCTTCAAATGGTTCGGCGACTCTTTGTAATTTTGGTTTGACAAGTCCAAATACAACCCCATAAGTTTGATTTTTTATGGAAAATAAGTATATGATAAAGCTAGTATGAAAAAAGGATTTACACTTATTGAGCTTCTTGTAGTAATTTCAATAATTGCAATTCTTTCTGCACTGCTTATGGCAAATTTCATTGGTGTAAGGCAAAGAAGCCGAGATGCAACGCGCAAGTCTGATCTTCAAAATATCCGTCAGGCTTTGGAATTATACCGGGCAGACATTGGAAGTTATCCGGCAACAAATTCTGTTGGATGCGGGGCGACTCTGGTAGACCCTCAAGACGCAAATGTTGTCTATATGGCAGAAGTGCCTTGTGACCCAACAGCAGGCTCGAGCACTACAACTGGGTATGTGTATACACTTGGCGGCAATGGGTCATATACTTTGACTGCCTGTATAGAAAACTCAGCTGATTCAGACAATATCATCTCCAGCTGCAGTGCCTCAAGTGATCCGTGCTGTTCCGGCTCGTTCCACGGGAAAGTTACTTTTGCCAATCCATAATTTTGACCTGTATGATTAAACGACTCGCTTTTTCCTCAAAAGGTTTTACAATCATTGAATTATTAGTAGTATTTAGTGTTATCTCGATCATCGCAGGTGTGGGATTTGCTACTTTTTCTTCGTACAGTGATAGTCAAAGATTGACTGACAGTATCCGCAAAGTTGAAACTCTTATTGAAGACGGGAAAAATAGTGCAATTGCAGGCGTAATTCCAAAAACAACTGTGAGTGGTGCAGCAATTAGTTGCTCTAATTCTGTCTCAGAATACCGAGTTGGATTTTGTGATGCACCAGGGAATTGTATTACTGGCGGAGTTGATTATGAGTTAGTTCTAGTCTGTGGAATTCAGGAGTACATACTAAAAACAGGTATTTTCCCGAGTGAGGTGTCATACGGGCAGACAACAGTCGAGAGCTGCCGAACAATTTCGTTTAGAAGTCTGACTGGCGAGGTTGTTTTGAGTCCAGCTGGAAGCACATGTGATGTTGAAATAGGAAATGGGAAATCGACTCGGAATTTTACAGTTGACACATCAGGGAATTTAAATGAACAATAAATTTGCCAAAGGCCAAACATTAATTGAGGTTATTGTAGCTCTCTCGGTAGTATTATTAATACTTGCTGCGATTGCAGTAGCTGTTACAACAAGTGTTAGCAACTCTACATATCTTAAAAGTCATAATTTAGCATCCAAACATGCGCAAGACGGGATGGAGTACATCCGTCATCTCTATGAGAACCAAGAAAATTTTTTCGAATCATATCCTGAGGGTGCAGAATATTTTATGGGAGAGGATAATACTATCCAGCAAGGGTTTTTTGAGGTGAATATTGATGAGCAATTCGTCAGAAAAGTTAATTTTCAGGAGGGAGTCAACTGTAATACTGATGCTGTATTGGACAATAGCGAGGTTCGTGTCACGGTAAGTGTCTTTTGGAGCAGCGGAAAGTGCAAGGGGAGCTCAACCGAAGAGCGGTATTGTCACAAATCAGAGCTTGTAACGTGTTTTACTCAGAGGAATAGAGGGTTTACTTTATGAGCAAATATTCAAATAAGGGATACACTGTTATTGAATTATTAACGGTTGCCGGGGTATTAGTCGTTATTACTGGAATTTTAACAGGAATAATTGTTGCAACGCTGAGAGGTACAAATAAAACCCAAACAGCCAATTCAGTAGCACAGAATGGAAATTATGCGCTTTCGGTAATTTCCAGTATTCTTATCTCCTCTGATGCAGTGCTTGGACTTTACGATAGAAATTCTAGCCCAACGCTTGTTCTGGATGAAGATGGAGACTGCACAGGGTCTCCTAGCGGTGACACAATAGAACTGAGAAGGGTTGACGGCGGGATCACAACGCTTGCGTGTGAAAATAATACAATTGCTTCAAAAAGTGCATCAATGACTGTTGGGTTGTTGGATTCATCCAAAGTGCAGATTAACACCGGAGATTCTTTATCGTGTTATTTTAAGTGCATTCAGGAACCTGACGATCCCTACTCTGCCCCATCTATTGAAGTTGGTTTTACACTGACTGATAAAAATAATTCTGCAAATGTTGAAAAAAATTCTACTGCAGATTTTCAGACTTCAATAAAATTAAGAAATTATGCTCCGTAACTTGACAGTAGGTGCGAGTCACACGTATCATAGAAATATGAGTCTAAAAAACGAAAAAGGACAAATATTACTCATCGTAATTCTCGTCATGATTATTGCTCTTACCGTTGGGCTTTCGATTGCCTCACGAACTATTACAAATATTCGAATTGCAAGACAAAATGAAGAATCACAAAGAGCTTTTCAGGCAGCAGAAGCGGGCGTGGATCAGGCGCTTAATCGTGTTCCAACACCTGGCGCAGCATCAGTGATTCAAGACTCATTTGGAAATAATTCTTCATTTCGAACAACGCTTGCAAGTTCACAGGGTCAGACGCTTCTTGTAAATGGCGGTGAGGTTGTACAGCAAGGAGTTGGGGCTGATGTATGGCTCTCTCAATACTCTGATAATCCAGCACTTGTGTACTCCAATCCTATGGGGAATTCATCACCCAATAATATCTTCGTATATTGGGGAACCAGTGATCAGAATGATTGTTCCCAAACAGGCGCAACCAGAGTCATCCCGGCAATTGAAGTTTTACTTCTCACGGGCAGTAAAGAACATCCAACATACACAAAACAAGTGTATGATGCCTCTTCGTGCAGTGTCGCTCCTGCAAGAATAGAAGATGCAACATCTGTGGCGCCTGGTGTATATCCAGCTATCCAAGGAGTATCTTTTCAATACAGAACGCCCGCAATTTCAATTAGCCAGGGAAGAATTATGAAAGTTGTTCCGATATTCAACTCAGGCGTTATGGGTATCTCATCAGCAAGCGAGCAGTTTCCGTCACAAGGGTCTTTGATTGTATCTGAGGGGACGTCAGGAGATGTAAAAAGAAAAATCACGCTGTTCTCATCCTACCCGCAAATTCCTCTTGAGATATTTCCATACAACATTATTTCTCAATGATAGCAACATTTGGGCTCGATATCGGTACGACCTCGATTAAGGTTTGTAAATTAAAAAAAACAGGCAAAACCTACATGCTTGATTCTGTTATCGTATCTCCAAATACTTCAAAAGGCATCATGTCAGAATCCTTAGTGGATCAGCAAAAGCTTGGAAATTCTTTGAGAGAACTTATCACCAGGGCTGGAATTAAAGATAGGAATGTGAACGTTTCGCTTCCTGAAAGTCAGGTCTACACTAAGATCATTGAGATGCCGTTGCTCTCAGACAAAGAGCTTGCTGCCGCGCTTAAATGGGAAATGGAGCAGTATATTCCACTTCCCTTGGATCAGGTCAAAACTGACTGGCAGGTTTTACAGAAAATTGAAGGAAAGGAAAAAAAGGGAATGTTTGTATTAATCGTCGCAGCGCCCACAGCAGTGCTTGAGAAGTATGAAAAAATCCTTACTCAAGTTGATCTTGTTGGAGAGTCCATTGAGACAGAAATACTATCTGTTCAGAGGGCTCTTGCGCCGCTTTTTGCTACTCAAGTAGCGCACTTAGTTCTTCATGTCGGCGCATCCTCATCAATAATTGCTGTAGTTCGTGAGCAAATACTTCAAATGGTGTTTCCGATTGGTCTTGGAGGGACAGCAATTACTCGTGCAATATCTGCTGATCTTGGAATTGATCTTGCACAAGCCGAAAATTATAAGAAGGCATATGGATTGAATCAACAGGCTTTTGAAGGCAAAATCGGGAAAGCACTGTCTCCAATTCTTGAGTCAATTACGGGAGATATTAAAAAAGCTTTGCTTTTGTATAAAGAGAAGTACAAAGAGGAGATATCACAGATAATACTTTCTGGGGGCACAGCGCTTCTCCCTGGTATTGATGCGTATTTTATTAATTCTCTGAACACACAAATTGTTATCGGCAATTGTTGGGATTTATATGGAATCACAAATATTCCAAATGAAGTACGCCGTGAGGCCCCAAGTTTTAATGTTGTGTTTGGTTTGGCGCTTCGAGATCTTCTATGAAAGCCAAGATAAATCTTGCTACAAAAAGAGTCGTTCAGGTAAAAAAACTCAGAAAGTTTTTTCTCTCATCTATCATATTTTTTAGTTTAGCAACAGGAGTAACCCTCATTCTTCTGCTAGTTAATTTTTTTACAAATCTTCAAATAGCAAATTTATCAGAAGAACAAGCTGCTCTTGAGGCAGATGTTGCTAGATACAAGAATGTGAAAGATGCACTTTTGGGTACTCAAGAACGCTTAGGACAAATACGATCATTGCTTTCAGAAAGACAGGATGTTGGAAGTAAAATTTCTTCCATTGTTGGTGTTGTTCCTAGCACAATTAAGGTTAAATCTATTCAATACGACGCAAAAGATATAAGGGTTTTAATTTCTTCTCCCTCTCTTGATGCATTGAATAATTTGATAGAGGAAAAACTTAGCGAGCTGGAAAAAATTGATAAGAAATTTATTGGACAGGTGACATTGGGAGATTTTCAAGTAGATACTGAAAATCTAGAATACACTTCGTCTTTTTCAATATCTCAAATACAAGGAATAGAGAAAAGCGTGGTCAAGAAGGAGATTAACAAAGATGAATAAAGAACAAGTTCTTTTTTACGTGCGCAAATACAAGCAAAACTTTGTTCCGATTGCCTTATATTTTTTTGGTTTTTTTATATTATTGAAGATTTTGATTCCTCAGATAACGCAATTTCAATCTGTGAGGAAAGAATACCAGGATAAAAATGATCAAATTGAGCTATTAAAGAGTTCCATTGAGACTCTAAGCAGCTTGGATGAGGCATCCTTGAATGATACTCTTTCTGATCTTGAGAGAGCGCTTCCTCGAGAACAAGATGCTACGCTTATTGTGTCATCGATTAATGCTGCAGCCTTGAGAGCAAATGCTGAGGTTGTAGGGTACACAATAAATCCTGGGAGAATTTATGAGAAACCGGCCGAGGACGCTGGTCTAAATCAAACAGAAAAAACAGCGAACGAAGCTGTACCATTTCAGGAGCTTGAACTTCAGGTTACTTCCGACGGATTGCAAAATATAATTGATCTTGCGCAGGAGTTTCAGGAGCTTGTGCCAATCTCTGAAATTACCAAACTTTCTACAACAGGGGGAGAAGGTAATTTTCTAATCAAATTTTATTACAAACCATTTAACAAGGAGGCTGTTTCTAAAAGAGACGTTGTCACACCCTTCAGAACAAGCGATTTGGAGTTGATAGCAAAGATTAAGGGATTTAATTCTTGAGAAGATCTGGCCGCGCCTTTTGGGTAATTCTCAGTGACTCCGCTCTTCTGAACTTTTGTACATTCTTGTGATCTCCGGTTAGAAGCTCTTTTGGAATCTCATCGCCTTTGTAGTTTTGTGGGCGGGTATATTGCGGATGTTCTAGAGACATTTCTCCTGATTCATTTTTTGAAAATGATTCGTTTTGGGTCACCTCTGAGTCAAGGATTGCACCTTCAATTAGTCTTGTTGTGGCATCAATTATTGCCATTGCCGGGATTTCTCCTCCTGTAAGTACAAAATCTCCAATTGAGATTTCAAAATCTATGAAATTTCTTATTCTCTCATCGTATCCTTCATAGTGACCTGCGATTAATATAACATGGTCTAATTTTGACAGATCTTCAGCTATACCTTGGGTAAAGGTGGTGCCTCTTGGGTCCAGTAGAATTACTTTTTCATTTCTTGCTGTCTTTATTCGTGATGCATGAATGGCTCTGTCCAGAACGTCAACTTTTAAAATCATACCTCTTCCTCCTCCATATGGTTTGTCGTCAACGACTTTATGTTTGCCTACTCCAAAATCTCGGATATCCACAAATCGAATAACTACCTTGCCGCTTTCTTGAGCAATTTTAAGCATGGATGAGGCAAGAATTCCTTCAAAAAACGATGGGAAAAGAGTAATAACTGTAAATGTCATGGGGAACAAGAAGTTTATTCTTCTTGTACGACAATATCTATTTTTTTGTTTTCCTTCATAGCGGTTATTTTTAGAATCGTTTTAATGGCGTGAATTGACTTACCGCCTTTTCCAATTATTTTCCCGATATGCTCTGCAGGAGCAAAGACGGTAAAAATAGTCATGTCATCTTCATCTTTTTCTTCAACAGCAATATCACTGCCAGTGATGCCTTTTAAGATGTAGGAAAGAAGGTCTTTCATAGGATTTGTTCGACTGCCGGAGTTATCTGTGCACCGTTTTTCTTCCAGTGCTCAATTTTTTTCATATCAACTTTTTTAACGATTTCTCCACCGATTCTTTTTTCATAGAATCCCAAAAGATCAATAAATCCTCCGTCTCTTTTGGACCTTTTTTCCTTAACCACGATTCTATATTTGCGTTCTCCGCGCTTGCCTGTTCGAGTAAGTCTTATTACGAGTGACATAGATTGATAGT
>CAZFJW010000054.1:0-7079 GCA_964519355.1 uncultured Gammaproteobacteria bacterium
GATTATGAAGAAATTACTCTTACGAAAGAAGAGATGAATTTTTCTTACCGCTCAAGCAGGGTGAAGAGCGAAAAATTAATTGTTCTCGAAGCTTTTTTTGAATTGAAAAAATCAAATTCTGAAGAAGAAATGTTCCATGCGAAAGAAATGTATAACCACAATATTAAATATAGAAGAACACATCATCCACTTGAGTACCCGAATTGTGGAAGTGTTTTTAAAAATATTTCAGAATCTTCTGAAGTTGAAAAGGTTTTGAAGGTTTGGCCAGACATTGAGGAAAAGGTACGGAGTAATTGGCATGGGAAAGTAAGTATGGGATATGTTATTGGAAGGCTTGGGCTTACAGGATTTGGTGTGGGTGGAGCACAAATATCGGATAAACATCAAAATTTTATTGTAAATAAAAACAATGCAACTTCGGATGATGTTAGAAAAATTATTGTAAATATAGAAAAAACGGTCCAAAACACATTTGGATTTACCCCTGAAATTGAAGTTGAAATAGTATCTAGTTAATTTTTCCAATAAAGCTGCACGAGTGTAATTCCAATAGAGATTTTCAACTGTCACAATAAATACGTACTCTTTAGCTTTTTCTCTTTGAAGTATTATTTGGTTTGGATTAAATCAATCTATCTGTTCTGTTGACAATAAAAAGATTTTATTGGTAGAGTATTACAATGGGCAGGATTAAAATTATTAGTATTGGAATCATAACAGGTTCCATAATTCTTATTTCTGTATTCCTTCCTGTTACCACTTTTGCCAAAACCCGTGTTAAATTTATTGTAAGATTTCCGTGGCAGACATCAGCCCAGAGAGAAAAAATTATTATTACGCCTGTTACGCCAATTCAAAATACTGTAATTCCAATTCTAGTTGCAACTGCAACTCCCGTCCCAACTATGACTCCCACGCCATCGCCAACAGTCGTTCCGACATCCACACCCAAGCCCGCATTGCCAAAGTCACAAGAGGTTTCACAAACTCAGAATTTACTTGCTGAATCGAACACTTCTGATTTAGGGGATGTTAGTACTTTTCTGTTGAATCAAGTAAATGAATACAGAAAACAAAATGGATTGGGGAGTATTGTCTCAGACCAATACACATGCCAACTTGCAGCGATAAGAGTGCAGGAGGTTTCATCGAATTTCTCACATGATGGGTTTAATTCAAGAATTTCATCCAGCACGCTTCCATATCCTGATTATTCGTATGTAAATGAGAATATTGCTCAAAATTCTGACATGACCCGAGTTGTTGATTCCTGGATTGCTTCACCTCCTCATGCAGAGAATATGAGGCAAAATATTCAATATGCCTGCATAAGAAATGCAGGGGAATATTATGTTTTTGAAGGGTGGAGAAAGTAATCTGTTAATTTCTTGTATGTACGTTATTCCTAACTAGTGTTTGAACGAATGATGCGCATGGGTATACAATGACTCTGTGGATCAAGTATCTTGTAAAAAATGTCATTATATTGTTTCAAAAGAATGGTATTTCTGCCCGAACTGCGGTAAAAAACTCAGAAGACCCCCACTCTCAACTTCATTCTTTACTCAACTAAGTCTATACCTTGTTTGCGTACTTTTCCCTCCATTTGGAATCGTTCCCGGTGTAAGATACCTTTTTCAAAAAAAAACACAAGCAATTTTTGTAGGAATTGTTTGCATTGTTCTAACCGTTGTTGCAACTGCTGGAACATTAATTGTCGCACAGAAACTTTATATAAGACTCCAACAACAAATTGATTCACAAATGCAGTATTATAATGAATTAGGTCTATGAAAACATCTGAAAGAATCGAATATTTTCGTTCGTTTGAAGCAAAATCTCTTCGTTCAAGGTCATTTTTGACACAGGTTTCTGACACTTTGACGAATTTCTGCGGCTCAACTCCATTTCTAATTTTTCATTTGCTTTTTTTCGGCGGTTGGATAGGAATTAACACTGGACTTATTTCAATTGTGCCGATTTTTGATCCATTTCCTTTTGGACTCCTGACTATGATTGTATCTTTGGAGGCTATATTTCTTTCAATTTTTATTCTTGTATCTCAGAATAGATCATCATATGTCAGTACAATTCGTGATGAAGTGCATTTGGGTGTAAATTTGATTGCAGAAAAAGAGATTACAAAGATCCTCAAATTACTTGCTGAGATCCGTCGCGAAATGGGAATTACAAGAGCAGACCCAGAGTTGGATAAGATGCTTGAACGCATTGATACAGCATACCTTGAAAGAAAAGTTACAGAGCAGCTCAAAAGAGCAAATAAACCATTAGTGGAACAATTATTAAAAGATCTATCCGAGGCAGTTCCTCATACAGTAAATAATCATCAAGGGGATGAAAGTAATGAAAAACCAGAAGAATCAAAATCAGAGCAATAGCCAAATTCCATACGGACTTGAATGTCACTACTCATTTTGGGATCTATCAGAAGCAGCATTAGGTATTAAAGTTTCAAAAGACGACAAAAAGAATTTTCTTGAGTTGTCTCAGAACAAGAAAAATGAGCAGATAAAACACTGGGCAGACACGGCAGGATGGGTATGTGAAGATCGAAGAGGGAGTGATGGTAAAATTTACACCGCTTTTGCTCCAAAGAAGGAAAAACCTTAGTATTCTAATCCAAAGATTGTTGCTGCCTCAGTAGATAAGGGAGGAGGTTGGTAAGAAAAAACTGGATCCCCCCACTTGTCAAATTCTGGATTGACTATAGCAATAGTAGGAATTGAGAGTGGTATTTCTGTGCTTTCAGGTAAGAAAGCTTCTGTTGCGGGTGATGTCAACAAAGGCTCAATAGTCCGAGCGGCTCCCCTGCTGCCCGGACTACGAGCAATAATAAGTTCTTGTTGATCGTAAAATAAGTGTGCCAGATCAGGGCCAAGTCCTACAGAAATTTCACTCATAAGTTTGATTTTATCTACGAAAAAATTGAGGTGCTTGACGGAAAAAGAATATTATCCTGTCAAGAATCTGACATTGTTATAAAACTTGATTATTCTTTGCGCGATGTCTACAATACCCCTGTGGAAAATCATATTTTAGAGAGTACATTTCCAGTATCTTTCCGCGAAGAAGATGCAAAAATCCTGGGTGAAAAGATAAGAACCCGTCAGTCTATTGTGATGATTGGAATAAAACGCGTTGGAATCAGCAGTTTCTTGCGATTTTTTCTTACGCATCCAGATATAAAGTACACATACATTAAAGATACAAAAAAACACATTTTTATCTCAGTTGATTTAAATGATCTGGTTGAGATTGAACTCTTTCCATTCTGGGTATTGATGCTTAAGCGAATCGTTGACGTTGTTGAGAGAATTGATTTGGATGAAAAATCAAAGAAAGAGGTTAGACTTCTTTTTCTTGATTGTATCCAAACTCAAGATTTATTTCTTACAATTGATAGTGTACGTAAAATTTTAATAATTTTATGTGATGCAGAATATCTCCCAACCCTCTTTCTACTTAGATTTGACCGAATGCAAAATGCAGTAACTCCTGAGTTATTTGCCAATCTTCAAGGTCTTCTTCAGGCAATGCATAATAGAATTTCATTTATTTTTACAAGCGTTAGAGAACTTGAGAGTCTTGCTCCTCAAGTTTTTCGTAAAGCTTCAGTATCTGCCTATATCCAAACTATGTATATCAAGCCATGCAAACATGAAGACGTAGCAATTTTATTGAAAGCACATTGTGAGCGTTTGGCACTGCCTATTACCCCGCTTCTTGAAAAGGCTTTGGTTGAATATGTAGATGGATACTCTCAATATCTTCAGTTTGCATTAGTATTTATGAATGAAAATCGCAATTTCATTTCTGATAAAAAAGCACTTTTTGATCTTTTGGTTCAGGATGAACGTATAGTTTTACAGTCTGAAGAAATATGGGAAAGTTTGACTGAAAGTGAAAAAGGGATTTTATTAAGAATTGGTAAAAAAGATGAAATTCTAGAGCAAGAGAAAAAAGACGCAATGTATCTTTGGGATTCGGGAATTCTAGATAGAAAAAATACTATTTTTAGTCCACTTTTTGCATTTTATCTTACTGAAAAATATAAAGAAAATCAGAGAAAGGGCAATAAAATTGAATATACGAAAAAAGAATACCTGCTCTTGAATCTCTTAGAACAGCATGAGGACGAGGTATGCGAGCGCGAGCTGATCATAGAAAAGGTCTGGCCTGAGGTTGAAGGACTTGGTGTTTCGGACTGGGCAATTGATAGACTTGTAGCCAGAGTTAGAAGCAAGCTAAAAAAACAGAAAAGCAAAACAAGAATTGTAACTGTTAAGACAAGAGGGTATAAATTAAGTAAGTCATAATTTTATGAGAATATTTGGTCTAATATTTTTTGGATTGTCTGCAGTTTTTACTGGCGTTTTAACGATTGTTTTTTTCATATTTCTTGTTTCTTTGTTTAATACTACTTTTCTTTTTGCACAGTATAGAACAACCGGTGTTTATTCCAAGATATCAGCTGCGGTACAAGATCAAATAAAGGAAAAAACAAGTGAATATTCTGATGAAGCGGAAAGTGCGCCGAACGAATTGCAAGCCCAGATGCAGGAAAAAATTGTGACATCTCTTTTTTCAGAAGAGAATGTTCAAAAAACGATTGAGAATAATTTTGTAAAATTTAAAAATTTTCAAAATTCTAACGACAAAAATTTTGAGCTTTATCTCCCGCTGAATGAAACTAATCCTGGTAATATTTTCGAAGGAATGGGTCTTGAAGAAATTCAGAATGATCCAGAATTCCAAAAAATGATATCTGATGCCCCCCAACAAATGATGAAAGAAAATAAAGCCTTAGCATCTGTATCACAAGGAGCTCAAAGTCTCAGATCTTCGATTAAGCTTTTTAAGTATCTTCTTCCAATTCTTACTTTGTTTTTCCTTGTTATGTTTATATTGCTTGGGAAAGGTATCGGGAGAATTCGGAATCTTGGAATTCTGCTCATCATTACGGCAATATCTACATGGACAATATTTTTATTAGAAAAAACAATTTTTGCTATGACAATTCAAAGTTCTTCATTTACATCCCAAAATTTTGGAACTGAGATTGCGTCTTTGATGATTGAGCCAATTTTTGCAGTTGGAATTTCACTGACAATTAAATCATCAATATTTTTGACTACGGCAGGTATTTTATTTGTTTTGGCTTGGTTCATTCTGAGAATGAGTGCTGCAAAATCGGTTCCTGCTGCTCGAACTGTTAAAAAACGTACTTGACGAAACAGTCTCACTTCTTTATAAATAGATAGTATTTTTAAAATGGACAGTAAAAAAATAGTTTTGGGAAGTCTTCTTTTTATAATATTAATTCTTGGATTTTTATTTATCTTTGAAAAAATATCTCTTAAAAAAATTGACTCAAAGTCATCACTTGGAGATCAGATGATTGATATTTCAAAAAGATCTGAAATTCAGGAAAAATCAAAAGGTGCAAATTCACTAGATACAATTCTTGAGAAAAAAGACAAATGAAATTTAACAAGTCGTTTTTATCTCTCTTTTCTTTGGGAATTATTATTGTTGCCGCATTTTTTCTTCTTTTTACCCAGCCATCAGATACCGTGCAGACGCAAGTAGCAGATCCTTCGGAAGTTTTTGTTCCAACACTTCATGTAAGTGAGCAAAATGCATCAGATTCAATAATCGTTGACGCTGCTCAATTAGATAAACCTGGATTTATTGCAGCGTTTAAAACAATGGAGAAAGAAATACCTGATGAGTCTAATTTCAAAGGAGTTACGGGAATTCTTGAAGGAAATCAGCAAAATATAAAAATTCCATTAACTGAGAAGAGCAGTCCTGACGATATTTATTCGATAATAATTCATGTAGATGATGGTGATAAAATTTTCGAATTCCCAGGGGATGACAAGCCTAGCGTATTTAAAGATGGAACTGTAAATTATGTTAGAACACGAATAACTCCTGACTCAAAAGAAATGCCTGAATAATTATCTGTGATACAATTTCGGCATGAAAGGTATCGCAGTTTTCTTCTTCTTTATTCTTTTAACGATAGGTGTAATTTATTATAAGACCTCTCAAGATTCAGACAAAGAGAACAGTTCTCCAAAAAGCCCAGTCGAAGAAGAAAGAATGGATGAGAAGGGCATTGACGGAAAAATCATTTCAGAATCGATATTCGTTCCTTACTGGGGATTGAATGATCGTCTTGGTGTATCAAATTTTGATACATATTATTATTTTGGTGTTTCATTTGATGAAAAAGGCGAAATCGAGCATGAAGATGGGTTTGAGCAAATTGATGAATTTACAAATGCTCTTGGAAACACGGCAAAAAAATATTTAGTTATTCGAATGATCAACCAAGACTTCAATAAAAAACTAATTTCTGACATAAAATTACAAGAAAAAATAATGACTCAGAGCGCATTTATTATCGAACAAAAAGGATTTGATGGGGCAGTGCTTGATTTTGAGACGTCTGTTCTTGGGTTTGCGTCAATTGAAAAGACCATAACTTCCTTTATTGAAAATTTTTCAAAAAAAATTCACTCTGAAAAAAAAGGATTTTACGTCACGCTTTATGGAGATACATATTATAGAGGGCGTCCGTATGATGTAGGTGCAATAGCAAAGGTAAGCGATAGGATTATTGTCATGGCATACGATTTCCATAAAGCCAGAGGTAGTGGCGGCCCAAATTTTCCGTTTGATGCCAACTCAGAATATCCTTATGATTTTAAAAAAATGATAAGCGATTTTAAAAAGGACGTGCCAGTTGAAAAAATAGAAATTACGTTCGGATTCTTTGGTTACGATTGGGTAAAAGAAGGAATAGACCTTGCACAATCATATTCCTATGGTGAAATTAAACAAAAATTTATAGAGAATTGTGTGAATTGTATTGATCTTACAGATAACCAGAGTCAAGAGGGCCACATTTCCTACGAAGAAGGAAATGTTGAGCATGATGTTTGGTTTGAAACCCCTAAATCTGTAGAAATAAAGAAAAAATACGCGAATCAAAAAGGAATAACTCATTTTTCAGCCTGGGCATACTCATATTACTAGTAAAATAC
>CAZFJW010000055.1:0-7046 GCA_964519355.1 uncultured Gammaproteobacteria bacterium
AATAACACTGGTACTTTCAACTGACATAATATCGGAATTCTACTCCAAAAAAAATCACATGTCAATCCAAAAAAAATAATTTTCTGCCTGACATATTACTCCTCAAACAATAGGAGATTTGTTACAATATCCTCATGACAGATCAAGTTCTCGAGCAAAATCCCGACCCGAATCTAATACCACCTCAGGAGATAAAACACAACAAAACCATTCTGGTTCTTCTTGCAGTAGTTGTTATACTGGGTCTAACTTTGGTTGTAAGCACTTTTTTCTTTTTATCAAAAAATAAAAAGGCAGAGCTTGTAAAAGATGGAGATATTTCACCTACTGCTACACAGTCTAGAACGGTTCAAAAATCTGTATCAAACTTTATACCTGACCCAATCATCAACTGGCATGGCCCCATTAAATATCTTACCTATGATGAGAATGGGAACCTTACTCTGGGTATGCTTGAATCCACAAAGATATATCTTCTTGCAACAAAATATCCGTCTAAATATTTTGGATTTACAGATCCAAAGTTTTCAAAAGATGGAAAATATGTAACATATCTTACCCTTCCTAAGTCAGTGCTAGATGAATTTGAAAAAAATCCGCCGTATGAATTTCATGGATCAGACAATTATGAATTGCATCTTGTGGATATTTCCAACCCCGATTCAACAACCGATACGATTATTGCAACAGCTATAAACTATGGACTGGGATCTGCCTATTCAATCCAATGGAAAACCGATAATGCACTCGTTTATGAAAAATGGAACAAAGAAGAATCAAAGGAGGAATACTATTTATACAATATCGAGTCAAAGTCAGTCTCAAGTACTAAAGAAGAAAATAATAATTGGATCGCTATTTCACCCTCAGGAAAATACTATTCGGTTTTAGGGGAAAGTTCGAAAGCCCAGACCAATCCCAATAGTATTTCAGGTTATAAAAATCTTCTTGTCGGAGAGGTGGCAACTGGAAAAGAACAATTGGTCTACGAAAATTTTCTTATTAGTGAAGCAGATAGTGTATTTATAGACGATGATCATTTGATATTAACCCGTGAAGATTTTGCACGCCAGACGATAAGTGACTGTTATGTGGAACTTGTAACAATTTCAACAAGGACCATAGAGGAACTTGATAAAGTAGAATGTCCTCCTGGCTCTTCCTACACAAATATCTTCGACCCAACGATCTCTCCTGACGGGAAATATCTTGCCGCACTATACTCTGAAGACCCTGCAAACAAAGAAGAGACTAAAAGAATCATTGCTGGGTCAGGATACCTTTATAACTTTGCAACACATGAAAAAAAATTCGTGGCACAAAATGACAATTGGTATGGAAATGTCGTCTGGCTCTCAAATGATGAAGTACTTTTTTACACCTCTGGATCGCATGGCGGATCCGATCCAAAAGAGGCACTAATTTACAACCTCAAGACAGACCAAATAACCCCTCACCCCACACTCAACGGAAAAGAGATTTTGGGAATATTTTAATAAATTACTCATTAGACATCCCCGCACTTCTAAGACAGAAGAATTGATGTTTAGTTTTCATATTTCCACAATATTAGCTCGCGACTTAGCGCTTAACAAGGCTCCTAACTGCAGCGTAAAATGTCAGACAACTGATATAATCAACATTGATGCGGTAACCGAGTAGTTCAGGTGTTTGTCCGCAAGACAAAATACGCAGGTGCAAGTCCTGCCCGCATCTCATATGCAACCATCAAAGTATATTCTCGATTGCTTAGAAAAACTCAAGGGTAGTTCTATTGAAGTGCAAACAGATTCTGAGATTTCTGAATTAATCTTCATGCATCTTATGTCGAAAAAGTTTAGGAAATATGCAGCACAGCCTCATTTAATTGAACACATAAAAAATGCAATCCAAATAAACATTGAAAAGAATGAACCAATAAAGATTACTTTTTTGCATGGGGCGTATAAACTTTGGAGGCTTGAAGAGGCTCCTGAAGCAGATTGGGCGGAGCTTTTTGCTGCAATGTATTATACTGCCTGGCTTGTTCCTATATGCAATGTATATTCTCCTGGTGTGTGGTTCGATTTTTTTGTAGATGACTTAATTGTTCCCAAATTAGACAATATACCTCTTTCAGATGTTGAAAAGTATATAGAAAGTTTTCAAAATGTTTTAGACTTTTTGAACTCTTACCAGCCTGCAAATATGAAGATGACAATTACTAGAGTAGGTGACCAATTTCCCTCACCTGAAGCATTTGAAAAATCATTAAGTGATAATATTGCTAAAGTTTCTGAAACTAATCCTACATTTACTGAAAGACAGCTTGAGATGGTTGAGCTGAATGCAAAACCAACAGAGTTACAACTTAAAGACCCAAAATGGAGAGAGAAGATTCATATAATTCATGATGCTTACTTAATGACTAAGCGTGAGCCTGGGTATCATTTTAGACCTGACAAGATTCTTGCTTTCTCGCAACCGTTACCTTCTGGTACTTTTATTGCAGTTGGAACAACAAAAACATCGATAGCAAAGTTTTGGGTAGGCGTAGGGGTTCTTAAGAAAGAAGGAGAAAAATACAAACAATATATTCTTTCTCCTAAACAGTTATTGTCGAACACTTTCATAAAAGAAGATGTAGAAATTGATGGATTATCTGGCAAAAACTTTAATTTGATAAGAGTACTAAATGAGCAGTAGTTAGGACTGTATGTCGCAAATTAAAGATCTTACGAATTTAAGTAATTAATTGCGCTGTCGGAGGAAGGCAGGGATATCAAATACGTCTTGGTCGTCTTTTTTCTGCTCTTCTTCATCTTCACCTGAAGAGCTGCTCATATTTTGTGATGCATTAGGGTTAGGATCGTACTCATCTTGCTTCACCATTTCAGCAAGGCGTCGTCTTGACTCGTCAAACCCCGTTGCAATAACTGTGATCTTGATCTGGTCTTTTATAGTCTCATCAATTGTTGCACCAAAAATGATATTGGCATCTGGGTCTGCTGCGCCTTTTATGATCTTTGATGCTTCATCAACTTCAGACATCGTAAGATCTGCTCCTCCCATTATGTTAAAGAGTACTCCACGTGCACCTTCCATTGACACTTCAAGAAGCGGAGATGAAATTGCCTGGCGTGCTGCCATTTGAGCTCTGTTTTCTCCAATTCCGACTCCAATACCCATCAAAGACGTTCCTGCATCAGACATAATAGCCTTTACGTCTGCAAAGTCTACGTTCACAAATCCTGACTTGGTAATAATGTCTGAGATTCCTTGAACTCCTTGGGTTAGAACGCTATCTGCGACGCGGAATGCATCAACAAGAGATAATTTTTTGTCTACTACTTCAAGAATTCTTTGGTTGGGAATAACTATGAGAGTGTCAACATTTCCTTTGAGGTCATCAATACCGCTCTCTGCTGAGACCATACGTCTGGTTCCTTCGAAAAGAAAAGGCTTGGTAACAACAGCCACAGTGAGTGCTCCTGCTTCTTTTGCAATTTTTGCTATAACTGGTGCAGCACCTGTTCCTGTTCCTCCACCCATTCCAGCTGTCACAAAAACCATGTCAGATCCTTCAACCATTTGTTTGATTTTTTCTGCTGATTCTTCTGCTGCTGCGCGTCCGATTTCAGGATTGCCGCCACTCCCGAGGCCACGGGTAAGATTGTCACCTATCTGAAGTTTGGTATTTGCCAGATTTCCAAGAAGTGCTTGTGCATCGGTATTTACTGCTATGAATTCGACCCCGGTAATTTCCCCGGTTTTAATCATGGAATTGATCGCATTACATCCGCCACCACCGACACCTAGGACTCTTATTTTTGCAAAACTAGCGGTTTGAGGTTTGATTAACATACTTTAAATGTGATTGAATCCTAGCACAATTCATCTGCATTTGCAACCAAAGACAGGCAGCAAAGTACACTATGGAAGAAAATGTTTGATGAGTTTTTTTACCCTGTGAGTTAGCTGATTTAAAGGACCGATTGATCCAAAATTAAGAAGGCCATCCATCATGCCTGGCGCCTGGCGGTTAGAGAAATTTTTCCCAAAATACAAAAGTCCGATGGCTGTTGCGTATGCAGGATTTTCAACATCATCAATAAGTCCTGTGATCTTTTGTGGATATGCAACGCGTACTGGCATCGCAAGCATCCTTTTGGCAGCATCTTCTGCACCAACAGTCAATGCTCCGCCACCTGTTATAACAATACCAGCTGGAGTCTGTGATCCAAATCCTGACTTTTTAAGCTCAATTCCGACCATAGTAAAGAGTTCATTGAGTCTTGGCCTGATAATTCCATCTACTAGAGTCTTTTGAGAGACTTTTCTTAAGTCCTCTATTAGTTTTAGTTCCGATAGGTCCACTTCGTCTGTTTTTTCTGCCACCTCTTCGGGACGTAGATGACGAGGCTTGCGGAATTTGTCAGAAAGGAATAACTTGATCTTTTCTGCACTTTCAAGCGAAATTCGAAGTCCTATGGCCAAATCGTTGGTTATATGACGTGCACCGATCGGAATAACTCGTGAATGAGCTAGAGCACCATCGACAAAGATACATATATTTGTAATCCCAGACCCAATATCTATGACTACTACTCCCAGCTCCTTCTCTGTATCAGTAAGTGTTGAGAGGGCCGATGCAAACCCTGAAAAAACTAGCGAGCTCACCTGGACACCAGCTTCAGATTCCAAAACTCTATGAATATTTTTAACAGAAACTGCATTTACTGAAATTATATGAGTCTCAACTTCAAGCCGCACCCCAGTCATGCCAATCGGGTCTTTAATTCCACCCTCTCCATCAACAGTAAAGGTTCTGGGAAGAACATGAATAACATTAGAAGAGGTAGGCTTGGAAATAGCGCCAGCTGCCTCAAGAACCCTATCAACATCCGATGGGCCTATTTCACCATTTGCTTGAGAGATCGCTACAATGCCTTTTGAGTTTTGGGATTCTACATGAACTCCCGAGACCGATACAAATGCACGATCAATATTATAACCAGCCATGCGCTCTGATGCATCAAGTGCCTGGTTCACAGCAGAAGCTGCATCTTCAATATCAACAATTTGGCCCTTTCGGATACCTCGAGATGGAATTTCAGCAACGCCAAGGACGTTAATTGAATCTTCTTGGACTTGTCCGATTACTGCCGCAATCTTAGAAGACCCAATATCCACACCAACAACAATTTGGTTGTCACGCATAGTAATAGTTTAGCCTCATTTTACAAACTTTACAATAGGCCTATTATACCGTAAGTCAATAACTGACGGCACCTTATTCTCTATTGTAAGGCGTATTAAAATTCTTTGCAAAGAGGAAATTTGCCATTTGAGATCATTTTTATACGAAAAATATACTTGTGTACCTTCTGGAAGGTCTGCGCGAAGGGCTCCAGATGCTGAAGAAATTGCAACAGTTGTATACTCAACTTTTGCATCAGCCAAAGCATTTCGTACATCAGAAATCGAATAAGTTGCGTTAGGATTCAAAATTTCTCCCTTATGACCAGAGAACTTAGGAATCGAAAAAGAAAAATCCCGAAAAAATAAAAGGAAAAGTCCAACAATGAGAAATGCTGCAAAAAAAGATATACACAAAAGTAGAATTTTTTTAAGTTTTTTTCGTGTGCTTCTTTTTTTCATATACTGATTCAATAATTGTATACAATTTTTCAGTTGCAGTATTTTCTGAAATTGAATCTTTGGTCTCTATCGACACGAGATCCTCAATGGTCTTCAAGAAAATTTCGTTCGTAATGTCATCCTGTATCAAGATGCGCCCCACTCCATGCTGGAAAAAATATTCTGCATTTTCCAGCTGCTCTCCCGACTGACCACCAGGAAGCGGAATAAGCAGCGCTTTTTTAGAAAGTGCTAAAAGTTCTGCAATAGTGTTTGCGCCAGAACGCGAAACAACAACATCTGACAAATGGTATATCGAGCCTATTTCATCTGGAAATATGTATTTTTTTAGAATATATCTATCAGACATATCTTTCGGAAGTGATTTTTTATATTCACTTAATCGCTCAAAATCTTTATATCGAACAGTGTCCCCTGTTTGATGTACAATCATATATTTCTCCAACAATACTTTCAAATTTTTTTCAATAAGATTATTTATTGCGTGAGCACCCGCACTTCCTCCCGTTACATATATAACTATGTCTTCAGACGAAAACTTCTTTGTTTTTTTAAATTCAAAAACTTCCTTTCGAATTGGAAGTCCGGTAAAAACAGTCTTTTTTTTAGGAAAATATTTTTCTGATACTTCGTACGAAATACATACAACTGAGGCAAAACGCGCAAGAAATTTATTTGCATATCCTGCTTTCAATGTTTGTTCGTGTAAAACAATTGGGATTTTTAGAATATATGCAGCAACAACAATTGGAACTGCCAAATATCCCCCAAATGAAACAACCACATCAGGTTTTATTTTTTTTAGTATCACCAAAGCACTCGTAAACCCCAGCGGAATCTTGAGCACTGAAGTAAATGTGTATCTTGTAAGCCTTCTTTGAATTCTTCCCGATTTTATAGGAATAAAGGAAACTCCTTCTTTATGACAGGTTTCAAATTCATATGACAATGTGTTGTCTCCCTCAAATGCATATTTTCTCCCTGCAACAACAATATCTGCTTTTTTCTTCACGTATTGAATAAGAGCGTATGCTGGAGAAAAATGACCTCCTGTAATAAGTAGCTTCATGATTTTTTATGCAATGATCTTGATATATTAAGCAATATTCCAACAGCAGCAAAATTGATGAGCATTGATGATCCTCCATATGAAATAAAAGGCAGTGGCACTCCAGTAAGGGGTAATAAAACCACCTGAGAAGAAAAATTAATAGCTGCCTGAAAAGATATAAATGAAATAATCCCTGCTGCCAAAAGTCTTGCATATGGATCTATTGATCTAACTGCAATCATAAATCCTAATGCGCAAAAAATAACAAATAATAAAACAAGAAAAATTCCTCCTACAAATCCTGTTTCTTCTGCATAAATTGCAAAAATTGAATCAGTTGTTGCCTCGGGAAGAT
>CAZFJW010000056.1:0-7012 GCA_964519355.1 uncultured Gammaproteobacteria bacterium
TTGGAACTGGAGATACAACAGAAATTGGAAAAATTGCAGATATGGTTTCAGATACTGAAGAAGGAGAAACACCCATTCAAAAAAAACTTGATCAAATCGGAAGAATGATTGGATATATCGTTCTTGCAATTTGTGCGGGAGTTTTTGTATTCATTATGTTTTTTGCACAGGAGTTTGCAACTCAGCCTATTCTCCAAAGAGTAATTCATTCCTTTATTGCAGCAGTAGCTCTTGCGGTTGCAGCAATTCCAGAAGGACTTCCTGCAGTTGTAACAATTTCGCTCGCGCTAGGAACTCAGAGAATGCTGAAAAAAAATGCACTAGTCCGTAAATTAAATTCTATTGAAACACTTGGTTCAACAGATGTTATATGTTCAGATAAAACGGGAACCTTAACAAAGGGAGAGATGACGGTTAAACAAGCTTATTTCAATAATGAAATCTACGAAATTGGAGGAACAGGATATGACCTTGAGGGAGCAATAACTAAAAACGGCAAAGAAGTTAATAACTCAGATTTATCAATTCTTTTTGAGACAGGAAAATTATGCAACAATGCCAGATATACTAATGTGACAAACTACGCAGGAGATCCAACTGAGGTTGCTTTACTTGTTAGTGCAATAAAATCACAATGCTCATCGAATGGTGAAAGAGTCTTTGAGATACCTTTTTCCAGTGAACGTAAAATGATGAGTGTGATTGTTAAACATGGTAAAAATCTTAGAATTTATGCAAAAGGAGCACCTGAAGTACTTTTGGAGGACTGTAAGGAAGTATTGCTTGGCGGAAAAGTAGAAAAACTAAACGATGTAAATCGTAAAAAAATTCTTGAGGCCAATCTTGCAATGTCCAGAAGTGCACTTCGAAATCTGGCATTTGCTTATCGAGACATAACTGAAAAGGAATTCTCTGTAATTAAAAAGTCCAAAGGAAATTTTGAAAATGAACTTATATTTGTTGGAATTCAAGGAATGATAGATCCCCCACGAGAAGAAGTAAAAAGCCTGGTTGCCTCATGTAAATCCTCTGGAATACGCGTCATCATGATAACAGGTGATCATGTCGAAACCGCAAAAGCAATCGCACATGAAATTGGAATCGAAGGAGGAGCTTTGCTTGGTGAAGATTTGGAAAAATTATCCCAAGAAGAGTACGAAAATAAAGTTGAAGATATATCTATTTATGCACGTGTTAGTCCATCTTCCAAAATGAAAATTGTACAAGCTTTGAAGAAAAGAGGCCATATTGTAGCAATGACTGGAGATGGGGTAAATGACGCGCCCGCACTAAAAATGGCAGACATAGGAATTGCCATGGGAATAAAAGGTACAGATGTTGCAAAAGAAGCAAGCGACCTGATACTGCTTGATGATAATTTTTCAACAATCGTTGCTGCAATTGAAGAAGGAAGAGGCATATTTCAAAATATTCGGAAATTTGTAAATTACTTACTTTCCTGCAATATCGGCGAAGTACTTATTGTTCTTTTCGCACTTATTATTTTTAAAGATATCCCACTAACGGCTACTATGCTCTTATGGATAAATGTAGTAACTGATGGACTTCCTGCTGTTGCGCTTGGAATGGATCCAGCAGAAAAAGATATAATGCGATATTCTCCACGAGAATTTCAAAAAGCAATCATTGATAAAAGGGCTTGGATTCAGATGTTGTTCTTTGGAGCCCTTCTTGCACTCTGTGTTCTTTTTATCTATGACGCCAACCTTCGAGAGGGAATTCACGAAGCACAAGGGGCAGCATTTCTATCAATCGTTGTCCTTGAACTAATTAATGTAATGGTTATCAGAAAGAACTTTAAGATGAAACTTTTAACTAACAAGTGGGTTATTATTGCTGTGGTCGGATCTCTTGCTCTTCAGCTACTTCTTATGTATATTCCTTTTCTTGCGCACATTTTTGAGATCAAACCCATCGACATACACGACTGGATAATAATAACCTCCTCAATTTGTTCAATAACGGTAATTGCACTCCTTTTTAACTTCTTCTCAGGAAAACTCATGACCCCCCAACCAAAATCGTAGTTGCGAACACAAAGATAATTGTTCTATGATAGATACGTGAGAAAATTCTGCCCAGGAATTATTTGTTTGATTTTATTCTTTTTTCTCTTTGCATTTCCAAGTGCAATTTTCGCACAAGATCAGGTTTCATACTCAAATCTTGAGGAAAAAATTAGTTCTCTTTCATTCACTTCAATTTTTATAAGTACGTTTCTTCTAATATCCTTTGCTCTCATCTCTCTTTACGCCAGCCCATTACGAGCTTTTTCTAAAAAGCTGCTTTTTATACTTATTGGATTTGTTGCTATTGGTCAAACTCTAATACTCGCAGGATCCACAATTTATCTGAATGCAGTTTCACACAGCAAAGGACCTGTTCATTTTCACGCTGATTTTGAAGTGTTTCATTGCGGTAACAAAATTGATCTTGAGGATCCAACAGGTTTTTCAAATAAAATAGGAACTTCAACACTCCATGAACATAATGATTTCAGAATTCATTTGGAAGGAGTTGTGGTAGAAGAGGAAGACCAGAGTCTTGGAAAGTTCTTCCATGTTATTGGAGGGAACATTTCAAAAGATTCATTGAGTGCTCCAACAACCAACGGCATGCTTACTGTAAAAAATGGAGACTTATGCCCAGATGGCACATCTGGAACTCTTAACGTATTCGTATATAGAACAGTAAATAAAACCTATGTACAACAGAAAGTAAATGATCCTGCAAGTTACATATATGCCCCTGAAAGTCAGGTACCGTCTGGAGACTGTATTATTATAGAGTACGGCCCAGAAAAGAACTCTACTGATAAACTTTGCACTTCATATCAAGTTGCAGAAAGTTTGGGTAAAATTAAAAACGGAGGAAAAATTAACGACTAATATGTTTGACTTACACTTACCAACACTGTCAGTTGTTTTAGGATCTGCTGCTATTGACTCAGTTAATCCTTGTGCAATTGGAGTTCTCATACTTATGATCTCAGTTGTCCTTGGAGGTAAAGGTTCAACTGCTAAATTATTAAAACTAGGTGGGCTCTACATTTTTGCGATTTTTATGACATATCTTATTGCTGGACTCGGACTTGTATATTTCTTTACTAAAGTACCGCTTTGGGTTGCTGAGTATCTTTCAGTTTTTGTCGGTGCAATTGTAATCCTTGCTGGAGTTTTAGAAATAAAAGACTTCTACTGGTACGGGAAAGGGTTTTCCCTGCAAATTCCTCCTTATTTTGCAAATAAAATTCACGAATTTTCAAAGAATATGTCAACTCCCGGGGTAATACTACTTGGAAGTTTTATTGCAGGAGTCGAGTTGCCATGTACTGGGGCGCCATATCTTGCAATTATTACAATTCTTTCTCTTAATTTTAATGCAACGGCATTCCTACTATTGGTGCTTTATAACATCGTTTTTGTGCTCCCACTTATTATCATTCTTATTCTTGTGGCCACGGGTACAAAAATTCATAAGATTAAGGGATGGAAAGAAAGTAATAAAGGGTACATGAGATTCGCAATTGGATTCATGTTGATTGCACTTGGGTGGCTGCTTATTCTTATTGCAAATGGAACAATAAACTTCGGATAGTATGAAAATAGTTGTAAAAAGAAGAGGACACAATCAAGAATTTGATCCAAAAAAATTATATGCAAGCATCTATTCAGCGTGTATTACCCTTCGAATGAGAGAAGGACAAGCAGAATTAATAGCAGACAATGTCACAAAAGATGTTACTGATGACCTTTCACATCATCATCAAGTAGACAGTAAAGAATTGGTTCAAATTGTTGTGAGATATCTTGAACAATATAATAGTGACGCTGCATACATGTATAAAACGCATCGGGATATTTCATAAATTGTCATGTTAAAATCCACCCAATCAAAATACGACTATGACTTTATTGTCATAGGGTCTGGATCAGGAGGAAGTGTTGGTGCGCACTATGCTCGCTCTTTGGGTAAAAAAGTTGCCTTATTTGAAAAAACAAAAATTGGAGGAGAATGTCCTAATTGGGCATGCGTTCCAACTAAGGCTCTTCTGCACTCCGCAAGAACTCTTGAAGATGCGCGCAATACCATTCCTTTCGGAGTTCATGCACCTGATGTCTCATTCCGTTTTAAAGAAGTTCAGGACTACAGAGCACTTGTTGTATCAAGAACAGGTGCAGCGGACGGATCAAAATCCTTCGAAGACCAAGGAATTGACGTATTCCATTCAAAAGCTGAATTTATATCCGATCATGAAATTGAATCAGCAGGAAAAACTTTCAGTGCAAAAAAATTTCTTATTGCAACAGGAAGTGACGTTTTTATCCCACCTACCCCAGGACTTGCCGAAGCAGGATATATTACTTTTAAAGATCTTGTGGAAATTGATCATGTTCCACAAAGTCTCTTAGTGTTAGGCGGTGGAGCTGTAGGATGTGAATTCTCACAAATTTTCTCTACTTTTGGAACAAAAGTTACAATGATTAACAGGTCATGTATCCTAAGCAATGAAGACACAGACACATCAGGGCTAGTTCAAGCATTATTTGAATATAGAGGAATCCAAGTACTTAACAACACGGATATTATTAGAATCGAAAAAGACGGAAACGACAAAATTGTTTATTACAAAACTGAAGGAATACAACATCAACTGCGGGTTGAGGAAATTCTTGTTGCCACCGGCAAGAAACCATCTCTGGGTTTTGCCCCTGAAAAAGCAGGACTTTTGGATAAAGATCATAAATTTAAGGTAAATAAATATTTACAAACCCTTCAACCTCATATATATGCAGCAGGAGACTTGGTGGGACCGTATCTTTTTACTCATACTGGTTACTATCAGAGCTACATTGCAGCAAAAAATGCATTTTCGTTTCAAAAAATTGAGCCGGATTACAGGGCAGTTCCAAGATGCGTATTTATTTCTCCTGAAGTTGCTTCGGTCGGTGAGAGTGAAGCAAGCCTTAAACAAAAAGGAATTAAATACAAAAAAGGAATTGCCCCAATGTCTGTTATCGGAAGATCAAACACAGAAAATTCTTTTGATGGCTTTGTAAAAGTTCTGACAGATGAACGAGGGAAATTAATAGGGGGGGCAATTGTGGCAGACAGGGCTGGCGAAATGATTCATGAAATAACACTTGGAATAAAACTTAGGGCAAATGCCTCAGATCTTGCAGACATGATCCATGCATACCCAACGTATTCAGAGGCTATTAAAATTGCGTGCTCAAGCATCTCCTAAGCTGCCAAGAATTGATTCCAATCAAACACTGCCCGTTGTAGTCTTTTAACATCAAAAGACGCTGTGTCCTCATTGTCGATTACTGGTACTGAATTTACAGTTTCATCCAGCATCGCGGTTATATCATCCTTTAGAAGTGTCAAAACATTTTGTACAGTAGGGTATTCATTCGCATATCCGATCAATTTTCCTGTCTGATTTGACAAAACATTTCCAACAAGACCTTTCCAATTTCTAATTCTTTCTCCATCCTGTCCTAAAAATGCTTGATGTGCGGTAAGCAAATAACCAATACGCTCAATAGCATTAAATTGCCTTCCAAGCCCTTGAGATTTATCACCATGCACAATGTTAGAATAAATTTGAGCATACAGTGCAGATTCAACTGGCTGCGCTACACATCCATCTAATACTCTGCTAAAAACCATTTCTTCTTTACGTCTGTCATCATCCTGTTTTTTATCGTGCGAGATATCACCAACTCCACCCTCCTCATCGATTATTTCCCCAAAATCATGGATATGCGAAGCAATAAATAAAGCAAATTTGTCTTGCGGACTTGTAACGAGTCCTCCTTGATCATTACATCGAACAAATTGCATTGCAATGTCTCCTGTTATATATGGATGTCCCAATGATAAAACGTCAATTCCAAGTAATCCAACCCATTCATCAATTGATTCTCCGCTCATAAATCTTTCATATCTGGGCGTTGTTACAAGAAACTCCCTATGCCTTTCTTCGATCGAAGCAATTCCTGGAAGAATACCCTTAGAACTAATAAACTCACTACTGTTACCTGTAAAAAAACCTGGCCTATTCTCTAACATACGAACTAATTATTTTCTCTATTTGGGAGACTCTGTTTTTCAGAGTTCCGTTAATTAGGGTGTATTGTATATCCTTCTCCCGAAGAAAAGCAACATACTCATCATGAACTCTCATTCGAAAACTCTCTTCCTCATTTCGCACAGAATCTTTTTTGTACGGAACCCCATAAGGATCTAGTAAAAATAATTTACTGTACGTCGGAATCCAGTCAATTACTCTCTCATGTAAAAATTCTGACCCTTTTTTATCCCCATTTGCCCTCGTATAAATAACTGGACAAATAATTGACCTGTCGCAAATTAAAACATCTTTATTTGATAGATTTTTTTCTTTACGTATTACAAAATCCTGAATTTCCTTCTGATGTTCTAGGGTAAATCTTTTGCTTGGTTTGACTCTTTCGAAATATTCTCTGGCACCTTCATCCAAAATTCTTTCTTCGCCAAAAATTTTTTTCATCTCATTTGCAACGGATGTCTTTCCAACACAGCTAGTCCCAATGAGTGCAATTTTCTTTTGAATCATATGAAGATAGTACTATCAATTAGACTATAAAACCAGCCGCAGTTGTAGGAATGTTATGAACCTGATTTTTCCTCAATTAATTTTTGTTCAAGAAGATGCATATTCTCGATAAATGACTCTTTTATATCAACATCATATTTATCTGCCAAAATAAGTATCGACCAAAGACAATCAGAAAGCTCGTGAGAAAGCATTGATCTTGATTCTGGAATCTCTTCCCGTGTTCCATCCATCATCATTGTTGTCTTTACTAAATCACCTACATCATGAACAAACCCTAAGACAAGATCTTTTCGCTCCCATTTTTTCCCATACTTTTTTTCTTCTAAAACATCGTAAAGATTTCTTATTTTTCGTGCTTTTTCTATTGCTTCATCAAAATTCATA
>CAZFJW010000057.1:0-6973 GCA_964519355.1 uncultured Gammaproteobacteria bacterium
TTGGCCATGTCTGTAGTATAACCAGAGAAGTGAATGCTGACAAGAATTAATTTGCGAATTTGGGTGACTTTAGGAATGATTTAATTACACACGGGGAAAGCTTCGTATAAATGATTTTTATCCCATAATATGGTATAATTTGAGCCATGAGTTTGATTGAGTCTTCACCAAGGCCGATTCATATTACACAAAGTGAGCAAGCAGCCAGATTTGATTCATGGCGGAATTTACATGTAGAGAACGCCTTTACTCCACCTGAAGATCCAATCTTTTCAGAATGGGAGCAAGTTATTCCTCGAGATAATTTTGGAGAAGTGGACGTAACAAAGGCAATACCAGGATTTGAAAAAGGTTTTAAAGATGCACTGGAGACAGGAACTGTCAGTGAATACGTTCAAAGCACAGCAAATCCAAATTTTGACGGAATTTATGTAGTCAGAACCACAGATCTAGAAAGTGAGTCAGACATTCAAGTCAGGGATAATCACACGCCTTCCTCACTTGGGAGTATCGAACAAAGGCTTTTTGAATTCTTAAAAACTATTAGCACTGCTGATATGCCTGATGTTTACAAGATGGAATATCAAAGATCAATTGAAAACAAACACCTCCCCTTTATTCGAGCAGCGAAAAGATTAGGAGATGTAGAGTTCACTGCGAATTATAAAACTCCTACTCAGTGGAGAGAATTTATTGATCTTCAAAAGTCCAGTGATTCAGGGACAATGGTTTTGAAATTTGAAGATCAAGCACGTGAGGCTCTCCGAATTGCCCGTGAAAGAAAAGACAAAGAAAGGCAAGATGTTCCTGTTAAAAAAGCATTGGAATTCTGGAAATTTTCAGATAGAGAGAAAGAAAAAATTGGATTTGATGAAATTGATGATGCAAGTTTTGAATTAACAAACGCTCAAACTGTTGCGCTTTTCGAGATAGCATTGGACAGGCTTGAACTATCAGATAAAGGATGGAAAGTAGTTGTTCGGGAAAATGCGACAGCAGTTTCGTGCGAAACTCTTCCGCGTGAAATTCGTGTACCAGCGACAAGACAACTAAAAGGATGGGATGTACGCAACACTCCAGTTCACGAGCCATATCACGCTGTTCGCGGTGAAAATGGCAGGGTTCAAGGAATGAAAATGCTGCAGGAAGAAAGTGTAGATGATTATCTCAAGACTGAAGAAGGGTCGGCTGCAGTTGCAGAACTTGTATTTGGACAAAAATTTGGCGACGACAGACAGGTTGTATTTGCAGGTAGATACCTAGCAGTTGCAATGGCCATGAAGGCACAAATTGTAGATGGAGAAGTTCTTCCACAGCATTCTATTCAAGAAATTTATGACACTCTTGTCCAGGAAGGAATGACAGTCATCGATGCAAAGAATACTGTATGGAGGATATTTAGAGGGACAAGTTTGCAACAAAAAGGACTCTTGATACCAGTTAAGACAGAAAATGGTACAGAAATATTTCCTTCTGCAGAGTGTTTTCCTAAAGACGCAGCGTATTTTGAAGGACAGATGGAGGTATTTAATTGGATAAAGAAAAATATGCTTGTAGCTGAGGGCCAAAGAGCTGAGGTATTTACTGAGGCGCTTGATTTTTCTGACAAATTACTTGCCCGTGTTGGAAGGGCATCTGAAATTTATGGGATGAATATTCCAATTGACGAAGAAGACAATGTGAGGTACGAAGTTTTAGTTAAAAAAGGGCAGATGGTTCTTATCTCACTTCTAAACAAATTGGGACGAGGTAAAATGAGACTCGATTTTCTAGATAAAGATAGTGAATGGAGGAATTTATTGGTAGATCAGGGCACAATAGATTTTTCAAAAATATTGGAACCTAAAGAATAAATTATCCCCAAAGGATAATTGCACCAAATCCCAGTACCACTGCTGTTCCAACAAGAGAATAGAATCCCGCCCTCGTATGAAAGAAGAAATGATATTCCTTGTGAATGCTTTGTTTCTTTTTTGCCATACATCCATTACATAGTTTTTTGAATATTTTGTCAAGGTTAGGTTTAATATGCATAAAATACTATCCTATAATTATTGACTTTCAGTATGTTTTTTTGTATAATTTACCCTTCGAAGTTACCTCCGAAATTCGGTTTCGGAGTCCGCTTCAGATCGTTCACAAGCAGGAGGAAATAATCGTCTAGTTAAGACAGACAGTACCATCTAATCGACAAGTTAGTCTTGAGATGGAGCACGAAGTGTCAGGTGACAGTAGTTCCCAGGTGCCCAGCATGTTTGAGATCGACGGCCAGATCATTCCGATCCAGCCCGTTGACCACGAACGATCCCGCTGGGACTTCCGGTTCACCCTGACGGATGATGAGGCGAAAGCCGAGTTGATCCGTCGAATCCAGGCTTCGATGGGAGATCTCGAATCAATCATCGACGCGACAGACCTGGTTCGTAATGCCGAGTTCGCAAATCGCGGACAAGGCTGGGCGGCCTTCTACGGCCTCTCGCTTTCGAGCCCGAACTACAATCAAGCGCACTACTTCAACCGTGGTGGCGCTGTCATCGGCCTTTGTGCCGAAATCGAAGATGAGTGGCATGTTGCTGTTCTGGAACAGCGCCGACCGCTTCAAGACCGGGACAAGCCGATCGTAGAGTTCCCACGAGGACAGGCAAGCATGGAGTCTGGCATCCAGACTGCTGCTCGTCAACTCGTCGAGGAGACCGGTCTTGAGATCGAACCAGACCGGTTCATCTACCTTGGGTCCGGGAATCCCGACAACGCACTCATCTTGGGCCAGACCGTTCACATTTGGATGGTTGAACTCATGCAAGAGGAGCTTGTACGGGATGCCGATGGTGTCTGGAGAATTCGGGCAGACCTGAACAAGATGGAGGAGAAGAGCAGGCTCTGGGAGAACATCCTGGGAACCAGGCTTATCCCGTTTGATCAGTTCACATCTGCTTCGTTCATGACTTCCGGACCGTTCTCCGAGATGCGCAAGCGCTTGGAGCAGAACACTCGCGAGAGCGCAGTGTCCGGTGATGTCACGGCATAGACGTCCTCCCGCTTCTAGGGGAAGGTCGGGTTCAAACCCCGGCCTTCCCCGCCATTTCCTTCTCTCAACTTTACATTCAGCATCCCTTTTGATATACTCATCTGTAACCCAGAACGGGTTTATTTTTTTGTTATGGCACAGACAATTACAGTTACTAACACAGATCGCTCCAAGTTCCCATTGGATAGAATCCGAAATATCGGAATTATTGCCCACATCGATGCTGGGAAAACCACAACTACAGAGCGAATTCTTTATTACACAGGTCGTACCTATAAAATTGGGGAAGTTCATGAGGGGGCAGCAACCATGGACTGGATGGATCAAGAAAGAGAACGTGGAATTACAATTGTTTCTGCTGCAACTACAACTTTTTGGGTTCACACAGAAGATCTTAAAAAAGGCTTGGTAGATAACCAATATAGATTTAACATAATTGATACCCCTGGTCACGTTGACTTTACCGTTGAAGTAGAACGATCTCTTCGTGTTCTTGATGGAGCAGTTACAGTTCTTGATGCAGAAGAAGGTGTTCAGTCTCAGTCTGAAACTGTATGGCGCCAGGCAGACAAATATCATGTACCCCGAATTTGTTTTATTAACAAAATGGATAAATTGGGTGCAGATTTTGATAAGACCGTTCAGTCAATTGTTGATAGGCTCGCAGCCAATCCAGTACCACTGTGTATTCCAATTGGAGCAGAAAATGAATTCAAAGGAGTAATTGATGTACTTCACATGAGGACATACATTTGGAATGGTGAAGAACTTGGAGCATCTTACGAAACAAGCAATGAAATTCCTGAGAATATGAAGGATATAGTTGCCAAATACAGAGAGAATTTAATAGAAAAAATTGCAGAGACTGATGATGTTCTGCTCGATAAGTATTTATCAGGTGAAGAACCAACAACAGAAGAACTTCAAAAAGCACTTCGAGCCGCAACAATTGCATATAAAATTGTTCCTGTTTATGCAGGTTCATCACTTCGAAATAAAGGTGTTCAGATGCTTTTGGATGGAGTTGTAGAATATCTTCCATCTCCTATGGATATTGGAAGTATAAAGGGTAAAAATCCAAAAACAGGGGAAGAAGAAGAAAGAAAACTAACGCCTGAAGAATCATTTACAGGTCTTGCTTTTAAAGTCCAGGTTGATCCACACGTCGGAAAAATTACATACTGCAGAATTTATTCAGGAAAACTGTCTTCAGGATCATATCTGTATAACTCGACAAAAGATGTGAGAGAACGTGTAGGACGACTACTTCTTATGCATGCAAATGATAGAGAAGAAATTAAAGATGCATACGCAGGAGAAATTGTTGCAATCGTTGGGTTGAAAGAAACAATTACAGGAAATTCTGTATCCGATGAAGCTCGTCCAATTGTTCTTGAAGAAATTACTTTCCCAGAGCCAGTTATCTCACTTGCAATTGAACCTAAGACAAAAAATGATCAAGAAAAATTAGGAGAGGCTATGAAACGTCTCATGGAAGAAGATCCAACTTTCAGAGTTAAATCAAATCACGAAACAGGTCAAACGATCATTTCAGGAATGGGAGAACTTCAGCTTGAAATTATGGTAGAGCGTATGAAAAGAGAATTTAAAGTTGAGGCAAATGTTGGTGCTCCTCAGGTTGCATACAAAGAAACAATTTCCAAGCCAGCCGAGGCTGAGGGTAAGTATATTCGTCAGACCGGAGGAAAAGGACAGTATGGTCACGTTGTTATTAAAATTGAACCACTCGAGCGTGGAGTTGGATACGAATTTGTGAATATGATTAAAGGTGGAGCAATTCCACAAGAATTTATTGGACCAGCTGAAAAAGGTATGGTTGAAGCACTTGAAAATGGAATTCTTCTCGGATATCCAGTAACTGATCTTAAAATTACACTTTTTGATGGATCGTTCCATGATGTTGATTCCTCAGAAATGTCATTCAAGATCGCAGGATCTATGGCAATTCAAGCAGCAGCTAAGAAAGCAGACCTTAAATTATTAGAGCCTATCATGTTAGTTGAAGTTACAACTCCTGAAGAATTTATGGGAGATGTCATTGGAGATCTTTCATCAAAAAGAGCACAAATTTTGGGAACAGAAGATCGTGGGAATTCAAAGATTATCAAGGCTCATGTTCCACTTGGTGAAATATCAGGATATACAACACAGCTCAGGTCTATGACACAAGGCCGAGCAACGCCGTATGTTGAGCCATCACATTACGAAGAAGTTCCACAAAACATTGTAGCTGGCATGCTTGCCAAGTCCACATTTACCGGTAGACAAGAATAGGTCCTACCATTTTACTTATAGGATACTTTTTGTTATAATTTCCACCTATGAATAAGTTTGAGCAGGGCATAACTCCTGAGGGCGGAGAATTACCCCCAATTACACATCCCCATTTTGTATTACTTCTTGGTGTTTCTGGCGTGGGTAAATCAACACTGCTTCATGAGCTGCACCAGAGAGATCCGAGGCTAGAACTCAATACTGTGTGGACAAATCGTGGTTCAAGAGAAGGAGATGTTGGGCGAAAACACCTGCCTGACCATGCAATTGATGTGCTTGGCAGGAATGGGTTTATATTGACTGACAGTCCTGCGTATGGGAATAGGTATGTCATAAGACGGGATGAGGTAGAGAGAACACTTGCCGGTAACAGAGTTCCTATGCAGGATTACCCTATCTCTCTGGTTCCAGAAATACAAGAGACAGGAATTCCAGTTCTGAGTGTTTATGTTGCGCCTCCTGGAATTGCAGAATGGAGACAAAGACTCTCTTCTGACGGAAGAGATGCAGACGGAAGCAGGTTCGCAATTGGCCTGCAGGAACTAAAAAAACTCTCAGCAACTGGATATCAGGATCCTCGGATAGATGAGGTTATTATTAATGATAGACTTGAAATTGCAGTACCTAGGCTTCAGAGTCTTATATATAGACATGTATCAAAGCCTCCAATTTTAAGATAATACTGGTAAAATACACAGTATGGCAAGAAAAAAGATTTCAGAATTTAGAGCAAAGACAATCCTTTATAAAGAATTGGATATAGAATACTCTGGCGTTTCAATCAACACAAAGAATAAAGGCTGGGAGGCTCTATGCGATGGTTTATCCGAAAAAAAGTCATATGTTGTAAAAGTAGATCAGGGGGTAAAGGGACGAAAGAAAAAAGGACTTGTTCTATTAGATAGAAAAAAAACAGAAATTGTGCAGGATATTAAAAATCTTTCTTCAAAGGGCTACAATCATTTTCTAATTGAAGATTTTTTGCCACATGATGGGGGAGAGAGTTATTTTGCAATTGAGAGAACAGGCAGCGGCAATATTATTTCCTACTCTCTTCAGGGCGGAATTGATATAGAACAAAATGCAGATTCAGTAAAAAAAATTACACAGGAAAAAGCGCTTGTTGAAATTCCTGAAAAACTACTATTAAAAAAAGAATTATTAGAAAAGATTTTTAACGTTTTTGATACGTCTTATTTTTCTTTTTTAGAAATAAATCCACTCGTTATTGTTAAAAATATTCCCTGTCTGTTAGATGCAGCAGTTCTTGTTGATAGTGCAGGAGAATTTTTTGTACAAGGTGCATGGTCCAGCACGGATATTCGTGAATATACAGGGCACGAAAAAAGTGAAGAAGAGGAAGCATTGCAAGAACTTTCTGATAAATCCCAAGCTTCTTTTTCATTCACAATTCTGAATAAAGATGGCTCTGTCTGGACACTCCTTTCAGGAGGCGGAGCAAGTATCGTCGTTGCTGATGAGGTCACAAATCTTGGTATGGGAAAAAGCCTTGCCAACTATGGAGAATATAGCGGGAATCCAAATGCTGAGGAGACATATATCTATACAAGAAATGTTTTGAGTCTTATGCTCAAATCAAATGCTCCAAAAAAAGTTCTTATAATTGGAGGAGGAGTTGCCAATTTTACA
>CAZFJW010000058.1:0-6911 GCA_964519355.1 uncultured Gammaproteobacteria bacterium
TATAACATGGTCTTGCAGCTTCACTATCAAGATCAGCCGATTGGAGGATTTATTGTTTTTACTCAAACCGGGAGAACGGCAAGAAAGCTATCACGATATAGACCAAAGTATCCAATATATGTTTTTGCTCCTGACAAGAAAGTTCGTGATCAGCTAGCATTAAATTTTGGAACATACGCTTTCTTACAGCCGAAAATATTTAAAGAGAATACAAGTGTAAGAGTGCCTCAAATGACGGATGCTATTGAATTTTTACGAAAACGCGGACTTGTAGAATCAGACAAACATTATATTCTTCTCTATGGTGACTCCTGGATGGTAGCAGGTGGCACTTCAACAATTAAAATAATCCCTCCACAAGAATAATTGTTAGTCCTTTGTTATCTCCACAAAAGAGTAATGTATGTTTTTTCGAAATTGAGACGAATACATTTCTATTGGATTTTTCCACTAAAAAACCCTAAGCGAGTGGGGTCTTCGGAAGGTGAGGTTGCCTGCCCAACAACCCCACCATACCAAGACCTCACGACTTAGGGTCTTTTATCTTTAGGAAGGGATAATGGTTAATACATGAAAAATGACGATGATTGGCGCTAAATCACTATTATTGGCCTCGCAATTTTTCTTGACATGAAGGATATATTTTTGTTACCTTCTATATCATTGTATTAGTCTTATCCTGCCTTAAGACTATATACGAAACTTTTAAAAGAGCATTGCTTATCGTACAAGGTTTTATTATCACGTAGCGAAAGCGATGCTCTTTTCTTAAAAAAACCTAAAATTTGCCTAAAATTGTTAAAGTTCGATTCTCTCAGTGCCTAGCTGAAAAGAATCGGTATTGATAGTCCTATTTTTCTCATCTTCTGAATCTGTTCTTTTCCTATCTTTTCTATTCCTATTTGGTAGTAATCTTTCACTTCCTGATCTTTTTTTCCTCGTATCATTTTTTTGATGAGCTTCATGAAAGTAGTATAGCACAGCTTTCAAACTACTGCAACCTATAGAAAATTACAAGCGAAAAGTGTACAGGCCTATAATTATATTAGTTTAATTTAGATTGCTAAATCAACACTATTTTAATTCATAAATAAAATGTGGATAACTCTGTTGGTAAAAATAGTACTTGACAGTGGTAACAAAAAGAGTTGAAGGTCTTGTCCCTGCTTGGCTCTTTTTTAGGTGTCTGGTACAATATCAGATATGTCAAAGATACTTGTGACTGGTGGCGGAGGATACATTGGAAGCTTTATGGTGAGAGGGCTTTTCGAGAAGGGATATGAGGTTGTGGTTTTGGATAGTCTTGAAAGGGGGAATGCAGACGTTATTCCCGAAAATACACCTTTTTATAAAGGCAAGGTGGGAGATCGGGAGCTCTTAGGAAAAATTATCCAGGAGAACCCCTTTGAAGCTGTTATTCACTTTGCAGGTTATATATCCATGAAAGAGTCGATGGAGAACCCGTCTCTTTATTTTGAACAGAATACATATGAAACCCTTCAATTTCTTGAAAATTTAAGGAGTTTTGATAAAAAGCACATCATTTTTTCTTCAACAGCGGGTGTCTATGGAAATCCTGAAAGGGTACCGATTCATGAAGATGACAGGAAAGATCCAACAAATCCCTACGGTGAAAGTAAATTAATGGTTGAGAGAATTCTTTATTGGTATAACAAAATTTACGGCGTAAATTATGCTGTGCTTCGATATTTCAATGCGTGTGGAGCAAGTCTTGACGGATCTTTTGGAGAAAAACATTCTCCTGAGACTCATATTATTCCAGTAGCACTTGAAGCTCTAAAAGAAGAGAAAGAATTTATTCTATATGGTACTGACTACAATACTCCTGATGGAACATGTGTGAGAGATTATGTTCATGTTCTTGATCTTGTAAATGCGCACATGCTTGCTTTGGAAAAGATAGTAAATAATCCTGGCGGATATACGTATAATGTGGGCACAGGAAAGGGGTATTCAAATAAAGAAATTGTAGGGATGATCGAGGAAGTTACCGGAAGAAAACTGAATTATACTGAACGAGAGAGAAGACCTGGAGACGCTGATGAACTGGTAGCAGACGTTACTAGGATCAAAGACGATCTTGGATTTGAACCTCAATATTCAGATCTTAGGACAATAATAGAGACTGCATGGAAATGGCATAATAGAGTTTGAAATAGCCCCAATTAAATACTTGCTATTTATAAATTTATTTTGTTTAGAAGTTTAGTTTTTAATACGAGATTTTTTTCGCTGATGCGTCTTGAATAGAGTTGATACTTACGTGTAATAAGAGGTAGTAAAAATATTCCAAGTGTAACTATTAGTAAGAAGAATCCCAGGTACTCAAGATATTGCGGAGCGTATACCACCACAACGACTCTGTTTGGTTTAGTATTGTCTGGAAGATTCCACCCATTTGCCCAGTTGTTAATTTTGACGTGATTAGCAAGTCTTTCCCCCCCGAAAAATGGAAAGATAAGGTGTATAAGTGATGATCTATCGAAAGAATAAGCTTTCCATCCTTTATCAAACGATTGATAGAGTGTTAGTGTATTGCCTGTTATGTTTTTAACTTCATATAAATACAGAAGTTTTTTATTTGATTCATTTTCTCTTGCAATGGCGGATTTTATGGTCTTGGATGATGCTATTTTTAACTGTGAAATATAATTGTATGGGATAGGATTCATTGTTACAGCTTGAATTTCGTTTGTAGTTTTGTGTCTGTTGTATGAATGTGAACCAAGCAGTATTGATAAGCCTTTATCAAATTGATATATAGGTGGAATGAAAAAGTAGTTTGATTCAAGTTTTTCGCTATCCGTTACATATGTGTATGCATGTGTTCTTAAATCTTGGAGTGTAAATATATTTGCAGTTAGGGGGAAACCAGTTTTATTTTTTGACACAACACTCATAAGATATCCGGTGTTTGGAACTGCTGTCTGATTTTTTAAAAGTAAATATGAAGATGCGTTTGACGACTCAAGATTAATTGTTTTACCTTTATTATTATTTTCTGACAGACTGTATTTCCCTTTAAAAAGCGCATCGTAATTGAGTGGAGTTTTTTTATAGATATTATTTTGAATAAATGAGTCAGTCGAGTAGGAGGATGTAAATACTGGGATTTCAACTGAAACGAGAGAGTCTTTCTTAAGATTGAATGTAAATGGGGCATTTGGTGATTGGCCGAGTGAAACACTTGTCCCACCAATGTATGGGTAATAGGAAAGCAAAACTGTCGAATAACTGATCGATTTTTTTAAATTATGATCTTCATCAAAAGTTGCATCAAGGATGAGTTGAAAATTAAGAGTGTCTGCTTGATTTGTAGATTCAAAATATTCATTTAGTTGTTTATACTCTTTGGTAAAACCACTATTAATTTCATCTTTTTTGTTAAGACATGATTGTAAATTTTTACTGAATAGGCAATATTGAGGATATTCATCGGTATTTGATTTGTATTTGAATGATACGCCAATAAGTCCTGCTGCACTGACTTCAAACCCTTCATTATAAGAGCTGCATGCCGCTGCATTCTGAGCCATAATTTTCACTTCATTTTGTGAAGAAATTGATGATATTGATGAGTTGGCCTCATTTCCCTCATCACATCTGTGAGATTCTTTAAATTGGCTAGCGGGTAGCTCAAAACCGAGTTCTGGATTTGCTGAATATATTCTTATAGTGTTTGCCAGGTCGAAGTGTGAGATAAATGTTTTACCGATTTTTACGTCCCCAGTTTTGGCATCGTTTGGAATTGAAAAATAATCTCTATTATTCACACTTAAAATGTACCCACCTTCGTGATCTGGTTCAATTTGAAATTCTTCACGTGCAAGATCTATTGATTGCGAGAAGACTTGGTCGCCAATTTTTATTGTAGGCAGGAGTGTTTTGAATTGAATACTAAGTATTTGGTTTTCAATTCTGGCTGTAATTTCAACAGGAATTAACATTTCATTTTCGACAAAAGATGGCAGATTTAGCGAGTAAGAGCCTTTAGAAATTGGTGCAGAAATAATAAGAGATGATTCTTTCTTTTCAATATTTAATGGTACTTCTTCTCGAAACCTCCCCGAAAAGAGTGACGTAAATGGATAATAGAGATCTGGGTCCTCTGATGTAATGTATGGACCATTTTCTGTATAAGCCAGATCCTGGTTTGAAAATGTTCCGTTCTTTTTTATTTTTGGCAGATCTGAAAAAGAATGAATTGAGCTATTGGGTTTGGATGTCTGAACCTTATATATTGAAACACTTCCGAACTGCTGATCCTTTGATATAAATGGATTGTCTTCAATCAAGTTGCGTTGATTTAAGTGTGGCCTTGCTACATTTTTATCGTCTGTGAAGGTAAGACTATCATCGAAAAGAATAAAGCCAACATTATATTCCTCCAGAATTTTATTAAAGAGATTTTTATTCTGAGTCTTTATTGCATATGAGAGTTCCCAATAGTAGGTTTCTGATTCTTTGCTCCAGACATCAAATGCACGATCAAGAATTGGCTGTTCGATTCCATACCATAAAAATCCTGACCCATGGAATCCCCAGTCGTAATAATACCAGCCCCAGTAACTTCCTTGCGGAAGATTCATGATTCTAGCATTTGGGTTTTGTTTTTTAAAGTAGTCAAAAGTTGCAAAATAATCGTTTGGAATCGAGGTCTTCATCTGAGGAGAGATGAATTCACCTCTAAAAATTGGGAATGCATAGATAATAATGGCTAGGATCACGAAGGCGGATATTCCTATTGTTATCGTTCTTTTTTTGAAAAAATCTAAAATAGCGGCAATTCCCAGTGCAAAACCAATTGCAAATATAAATACTGTCGGGACAATAAATTTAGTAAATGGATTTCTGAAAATCTGATTTAATATTGGAAGTTCACGAAGGGTAGTACTGATAAGTGAGATCCCTGGAGTGTCAGAGAGAAATACAGCAAGAGTAATTGCCCAGATAGAAATAATATAACCTCTGTATTTGTTTTTCTGGAATATTCCAAAGAGCCCAACGAGAAAAATAAATATGCCGATTATATTTGGAATAGGATTTGAAAAATGATTGCGCCAGGTTTTCATTAAATAATCAAATTGTCCTGTTCGGTCATTCAGATCTGTGAAATCATAGTAGAATTCTTTCAGCATCGCATAGTCAAGAATCGTGCCTCGACTTTTATTCATTTGAAAGAATTTCTCAGTAGCCATTCTATTCTGCATTGCATTTTGGGTTGTTGATACGCTGGTAGCAAAGAAGTATCCGTTTGGCAAAATCCAGAAAGAATTTACTGCAAAAACAATTGCAGATATGAGAATTGAAGTTTTGACCTTTTGGAAAAATGAAATATTACCTTTTTTACATAGGAAAACAATAATGGTAGTTATAAAGATAATAAGATACACAGCAAAAATCGTCTGAACGTATGCGAGGGGAGTAGCCAGAAGATGAAGAAGGGCAAGTATTAAAAGATTTTTCTTTGATGGATTTTTAAGTGTGTGCAAGAGAGAAAACCAGAGCATTGGGAAAAATCCCCAAAATGTACTGTATGGTTCAAATGGAACATAAAAGTATTGAATTGTACCTAAATGGAAAAGGTATACAAGTGCACCAAGTAATGATGCTGCATATCGAACGTGTTCTGCGCGGTTTTTTAAAAGCATTTTTGAAAGCACAATATACACTCCAGCTGTTCCGAGAAAGAGCATAAGAAAGTGATACAAATATCTGATAATTTGAGGAGGGGCAAGCGGAGAAATAACATATAAAAGGATTTCCCGAGGCAAATCTGATGCGTGAGCCATTCCAGCCAAGAGCCCGAGCCCTTGATATTCCTGCCATACAGAGAAGATGGCTCTTTTGATATTAAGGCTATAATTAAATTCGGCATGAAGATTGTCCCAGCCGCTTAGATATGTTCCCGGCTTGTATGTAAAGACAAAAAGAACAGAAATTATGAACAGAATTATAAAATAAGGTAGCGAACTCAACAGTAATTTATTACCCAAATTTGAAGATTCTTTTTGGGTTTGTTCGGACTTTTGCCCGGTAAAAAATTTAGTTAAAAAGTTTTTCATAGTACAGTTTTGTTATCATATTCCATGATCTCTTCTTTCCAATCAGTGTAGAAAAGCGAGTAAGTTTATCCAGAATTTCTTTATTTTCTGTAAATGATTGCAGTAAAGAGGAGAGACTTTCAGGTGTAAGTTTGAATATGAGATCATCTTCAGTAATTCTTAATTGATTGAGTGCGTCGTTAATATCTACAGATTTAAAATATGGCCGTATGGATTCTGAAAAAATGACAGGTTTGTTATAGGTAAATGCTAAAGAGAGAGGACCGCTTGATGACATAAAAATACGGTACGGAAGGACGATCAGATCAGATGCTTGGTAATATTGATTAATCTTTGTTTCTTCTACAAATCCGGTGATGGTAATTCCATTTTCCTTCGCTGTTTTTTCAATCGATTGAATGTACTCGACATAGAAATCTTTAGACATATGGTTGGGGTTAGGTCCTCCAGCCATAATAAGATGTATATTTTTAAGTTTACTTTCACTCTTTTTAAGATCAGCGATTGTTTGTACGATAAAATCAGATCCTTTGTACCATGCTAAAAATCCGAACACTACAATTACAAATGAGGATTCGGGAATGTTCAGTTCTTTTCGTGCTTTTGATTGGGATAGTGTTGACTGATTTACTTCGACTCCATGAGGAATAACGGCTATTTTTGAGTTTTTCCCGATTTTTTGAAGGTCGTCTTTTAATTTTTCCTCAAAAACAATAATCTCATGCGAGAGAAGGATGAGTAGTTTATAAAAAAACCTCATGCCGTATGAGTAGAGTGATGCTTTTAATGATTTTTGAGCAATATTCAGATGAGGTCCAATCTCAT
>CAZFJW010000059.1:0-6747 GCA_964519355.1 uncultured Gammaproteobacteria bacterium
CATTCTCAGAAAATCGAATATAAGTTCCATCTCTTCTTTTTGTTTCTTTTCGTGCCCTCACCAGCACAACTTTAACCTTATCTCCTTTTTTAAACTGAGAGTTCGGAAGAACTTTTTTAACAGTACACAAGACAATATCACCCAAATAACCAAAAGTTCTTCCAGATCCGCCATAAACATGGATAACCTGTAAGAGCTTGGCTCCTGTATTATCTGCAACTTGCAACATTGTTCGGTGTTGTATCATAGTTATTTACCCTCCTCAGTTTTAGCTATCACTCTAAAAGCTTTGTCCTTACTGATCGGACTTGTTTGCTCAATTTTTACGACATCTCCTTCTTTAAGATCAAATCCATTTGTATCTGCTTTAATTCTTTTAGTAACTGTAATAAATTTCTTATACAGATGGTGTTGAATTCTCCTCGAAATAGAAACAACGACTGTTTTTGTCATTTTTGTTGATGCAACTGTTCCTGTTAATTGTTTTCTAGCCATTCTATTTTTCTCCTTTCACTTCTTTTTCTTTTTTAGTTTTTTTAACATCACTCTTTTTTTCTTCTTTTTTTTCAACAATTTTTGATGTTTGAGGATTTAACCTCATTTGACCTATAATTGTCAAGTGTCTAGCCACGTTTTTTTTCTTTGTTCGAAGAGCTGCTGAAGCAGTTGATTTTCCAATTTTAATATCATGACTTAATTCAACAATCTCCTTTTTAAGAGTTGCAAGGTCACGAATTAGTTCTTCCATTGTTTTTGTTTTTAGTTCTATTAATTCGTTTTTTTTCATAATTAAGCGTGCTCCTTTTTAATAAAACTGCTTCTAATCGGTAATTTATGTGCTGCAAGCCTCATCGCTTCCTTTGCAATATCCAGTGGGACCCCGGTCATTTCAAAAATAACTCGTCCTGTGTATACTGGTGCAACATAGCCTTCAATTTCACCTTTTCCTCCACCCATTGTTACCTCTGGCGGTTTTTTTGTAATAACTCGATCAGGAAAAATTCTTATCCAAATTCTTCCGCCTCTTTTCGTAAACCCAGCCATAGCTCTTCTTGCTGATTCTATTTGACGACTGGATATATTTCCTGAAGTTTCAGCGCGAAGTCCAAATTCTCCAAAACTAAGCACATTACCACGACTCGCAATCTCTTGTCTTGTCTTTGGTCTAAATGATTTTCTGTATTTTTGTCTTTTTGGTTGTAACATATTTTCTCCTTATGGCCGATTTATCCAAACTTTTACACCAATGTATCCACTTTTTGTTAAAGATGGCACTGATGCATAATCTATATTTTCTCGAATTGATGACAAAGTTACTTTTCCTTGCTGAGCCCGTTCTCTTCTCCCAATTTCTGCTCCGTTAATTCTTCCTGCAAGCACTATTCTTACTCCCTTGGCACCACTAGACATAACACGCTCTAAAGATTGTCTAAGAACCCTTTTATACGGCATTCTTCGTGCCAAAAGATCTGCAGCATTCAGAGCAACAAGGTATGCACTTAAATTAGGTTGTTTAATAGGCTCTACTTTAAGATCAACTTTTAATGATTTGTCTGCACCAAGTAAGTTAAGGGTGTGAAGAATATCTTTTTTCAATACTTCAAGTCCAGAGCCGCCCCTTCCGATTACAATACCTGGGCGCACAACAAAAATTGTAATTTTCATCGTACTTAAAGACCTTTCAATGGTGACATCGCCAACGCCAGCTTGTGCAAGTCTGCTAAAGAGCATTTCCCTAAGCTTTATATCTTGCAAAACAGTAGATGCATAATTTTTCTTAGAGTAATACCCAATACTCTTAAATTCATGATGAATACCAAGTCTTAGTGCAATTGGATTAACTTTTTGTCCCATTATTTGGTTTCCTCCTTCTTTTTACTTGCAACAACTACTTTTATATTGCTCGTTCTTTTTTGATAAGGACGAATTCTTCCGCGAGCTGCATAATGATATCTTTTATATTTTATGCCTTCATTCACCATAATTTCTTTAATTACTAAGTCTCCCTTGCCTTCTTTTCCGTTATGAACTGCGTTGGCAATAGCAGAATCAAGTACTTTTTTAAGTGGCAATGCAGCTCTTTTATGAAGCAGGGTTAATTGAGAAAGTGCATGCGCCACAGTAAGCCCCCTGACTGAGTCAGCAACAAGTCTTGCCTTTCGGGGCGTAACTTTAATATTTTGTCCAAGTGCTTTGTATTCCATAATGTTTATATTTATCTGCAAAATTTTTAAACTATGTCTTAGATATTTCTCTCGCTACAATTTTTCCATGTCCTCTAAATACTCGTGTCGGAGCAAATTCTCCAAGCCTGTGTCCTACCATTGATTCAACTATGCGAACACTTATGAAGTTTTTTCCGTTATAGATGCCGAAAGTATGACCCACAAATTCAGGTGGAATCTGACATCTTCTAATCCATGTCTTTATTTCACCCTTATCGGCTGTTTCTTTTTGTTTTAAGACTTTTTTTAGAAGTCTTTCGTCAATATATGGTCCTTTTTTTGCTGATCTCATTTCTGTTTACCCTTTCTGCTCTTTACAATAAATTTGTTCGAATATTTCTTTTTATTTCGTGTGTTTCCAACGGCAGGGCGTCCTGTAAATGTCTTTGGATATTTCAAACCAATAGGACTTCTTCCTTCTCCTCCTCCGTGTGGATGAGAATTCGGACTCATGGCTACACCTCGAACAGTTGGTCTTATTCCTAGATGTCGTGATCTACCGGCTTTTCCGACAATCCTATCTTTCCAGGTTATATTCCCAAGCTGGCCAATTGTAGCATAATTTTGTGCGTGAATCCTTCGCACTTCGCCGCTTGGCATTTTCAAATGTACAAATTCTCCCTCTCTTGCTTGAATGAGCGCTTGGCCTCCTGCAGATCTAACAATTTGACCGCCTTTGCCTCTGGTAATTTCTATATTGTGGACTGGAGTCCCAACAGGAATTCCGCCAAGCGGAAGAGCATTTCCAACCACGACTTCGCTTTTTTCGCCAGACATGATGTTTGTACCAACTTCCATACCATTTGGCGCTAAGATGTATCTTTTCTCACCATCGATATATTGAACGAGTGCTATGTCGACTGAGCGATTTGGATCGTATTGAATTGAAATAACTTTCGCTGGAACACCCATTTTGTCTCTTTTAAAGTCGATAATTCTATAATATCTTTTGTGTCTTCCACCCTGGTGCCTTGTAACCACGCTCCCTGACATGTCACGCCCAGAATTCTTTTTTAATATAATGTGTAATTTTTTAGCCATAATTATTCTTTTTTATCTTCAAATATCTCAATTTTTTGACCTTTTTTTAAAGTTACCCTCGCTTTTTTGTCTTTAAATGTTTTAACATTTCTCCCTTTTCGAGTAGCTTTTACAACTGAACCTTTGGTTGTGTTTGTTGCAACAGCAATCACATTAACTTTGTATAAGTCTTCAATAGCAGCCTTTATTTGACTTTTATTTACATTATTTCTAACAAGAAATGTAAATTTACCAAGACCTGCATCTCTTATCGATTTTTCTGTAAAGATAGGCTTAAGAATGATATCTGAATTTATATTCATATTTTTCTTTTCTCCTTAGTGTATTCAATGTCACCTACGGCATCTTTCAAGAAAATAATATGTTTGTGTTCGATAACTCTGTATGTTGAGAGATCTTGAACTCGCTCTACAATCATGCCATCAATATTACGACCTGATCTGAAAAGTTTAGCGTTCGTCTTATCAAGAACCACCAGTACTCGATTAGCTTTACCTTTTTTGTTAATCAATGCCAAGTCTTTAAGCATTCCTGAAAATGTTTTTGTTTTATTTGTAAGTCCTTCAGGATCAACAAAAACAATTTTATTTTCTTTGTATTGAGCACTTAATGCGCTAAAAAGGGCTGCTTTTTTCATTTTGCGAGGTAAATCCAATGAAAAATCACGAGTTCTTGGACCATGGGTAATTCCTCCTCCGACAAAAATTGGACCAGTAATGTTTCCATGTCGTGCTCTTCCCGTACCCTTTTGTCTCCAAACCTTCTTTCTTGAACCGGCTACTTCACTTCGAGTTTTTGTGTGAGCATTTCCAGATCTTTGATTCGCCAAATATACGCGAACTGCCTGAGCAATAAGTGATCTGTTAACTTTTGCCCCAAAAATCGTTTCTGGAAGCGTTACAGATCCTTTTTTAACACCTTTTATAGATATAATTTCTGCGTTCATACTTACTTTAGCTGCTTTTACAGTTTTTTTCACTGGAGCTACCGCTTTCACAACTTTCACAGCAGCTTTTTTAGGTGCTGTTTTTTTTATTTCCTTTTTAACTACTTTGTCTGCCATATTTATTTAGCTTCTGGGGCTTCCTCCTTTTCTTTTGTTTCTTCCTTTGGTTCATCTGAAGTCGATTCTTCAACTGCGGTCTCGGCTGCTGATTCAACTTTTTGACTATCATCACGTGCGTCTTCTGCTGTTTCTTCTGAGGCTATTGCCTCATTTTTTTCAGAAACTTCTGCTTTTTCTTCCACAACTGAGACTTCCTCTTTTACTGCAGCCTCAGCCTCAACTGCAGAATCTACAGAATCTTCAGTAACAACCACAGCCTCAGTTACTTCGACTGGAACAGCATCTGCAAGAACTTCTTCTTCGCTGGATGCTTTAAACAATGGTTTAAATTTTTTCTTAGCACCGGTTTTGAGAATTGTAACAAGAGAACCTTTTGGCCCTGGAATAAGACCTATTATGGATAATATTCCATCTTCTAAATTAATCACTTGAAGGTTCTTGATTGAAACCGTTTCATTACCCATTCTTCCTGACATTCTTTTCCCTTTGTAAACTCTCCCAGGGGTTGTGGACTGACCACTTGATCCAGGAGCACGATGCCTATCTGATTGACCGTGAGTTTTAGGCCCACCTTTAAAGTTATATCGTTTTACAACACCAGCATAACCTTTACCTTTAGAAATTCCAGTTACTCGAACAACATCACCTGCGGCTAAAACTTCTTCTGGGTTGATTTCTGATCCTAGTTCTAGTGATGATTCTTTTGTGGTTCGTATTTCTTTGAGGTAGCGAGGTGTGGTTTTGAGGTTTGCTTTTTTGAAGTGTCCTTGAAGCGGTTTGGTTACTTTCTTCTTTGATCCGACTCCAATTTGTACAGAATTATATCCATGCTTATCTACATTTTTTATCTGGACGACGACGGGCTTTTCAAGCCTAACAAGAGACAATGGAACGCGAGTTCCATCTTCTAAAAATCCCTGTTCCTGTCCAATTTTAATTCCTATTAATCCTGGTATGTCCATATGATTTACGTGTGTTTGGCACAAAAAAAGCGACTACATAGAGTCGCTTTAAAGATTTCTCTTTGGATGCTCTACGTAGCAATTGATTCCGCCATAACTACACGCATAAACAAGTGAGAATTATTATATACATTTACCCTCACAATTGCAAGGATAAAAGCTCTTTAATATGTATAAATGAAGAAAAATTAATTAAAAATAGTTCGTTTTTTCAAACGGTACTACTTTTTAGTTTTTTAAAGTTAAAAAAACCTATTTCGACCCACAATACTTGCAATAGCCTCTATGTGTAGCTGCCAAATAGACAGCGGAGACTCCAACAAGAACGTAGACTAGCTTTGCAAGAATTGGCAAACCACCAAAAATAAGATCAACCAAGTCTAATTTAAAAAGACCTACTAACCCCCAATTAAGACCACCAACAAAAAGAAGGATGTAGGCTGCCATATGAAGTACTTTGTTATTTATTTTGATCACCTCCTTTCTCATTGAGCGTACACCTATCTTGTCTCTCTTGTCAAACAAAGATTTTGTAAAATCAATAATATGACAGAAAAAGACATGGCTAAAATGATTCAAGATGACCCTTGGATGATGACAATTCTAAAGACGACAAGAGAAGTGAATCTTCCAGACTGGTGGATCGGAGCAGGGTTTGTAAGAAGTAAGGTTTGGGACTTTCTTCATGGGCATACCCAAAGAACCGCTATTCCCGACATAGATGTCATCTATTTTGATAAAAATAACACAAGTGAATCTAGCGAAAAAACTGTAGAAAATAAACTGCATAGTGTACTTCCCGAGATAAAGTGGTCGGTCAAAAATCAAGCAAGAATGCATACATTACATAACGACGAGCCATATAGAAATGCGACTGAGGGACTCTCTCGATGGGTAGAAACTGCAACCTGTATTGGTGTGAGGCTTGAGATAAATGAGACTCTTTTGATATCAGCTCCTCATGGAATTGGGGATTTAACTCAACTTATTCTTCGACCCACTCCGAACACAAATAATTCAATTGAACTGTTTTATAAAAGGATCAATGATAAAAATTGGCTGGAGAAATGGCCACGACTTAAACTAGCAATCTAAGAATATAAGACTTACGCGTTTGATTTGATTTCGATGTCAACCCCAGCGGGGAGATCAAGATGTATAAGGGATTCAATCGTTTTTTCAGTAGGAGAAACAATATCTATAAATCTTTTGTGAGTTTTTAGTTCAAAATGCTCACGAGAATCTTTGTCAATAAAAGTAGATTTATTTACAACCATAACCGATCTTTTTGTAGGCAATGGGATAGGCCCAATTACTTTTGCTCCGGTTCTGATAGCATTATCCAGTATTTGCTGGCAGACAGAATCAATGATTCTGGCATCGTAACTTTTTAATTTAACTCTAATTTTTCCTTTTGACATAGTCTTAAATGCAAAAAAACCTGCACAATATA
>CAZFJW010000060.1:0-6339 GCA_964519355.1 uncultured Gammaproteobacteria bacterium
ATTTTGGAACTTCAGGTAAAATTGTTCCTTCATCATCAACATGCATTTGCATATGGATATTATGTTCCTGCATCGCTTTCAAATCTTCTTCACCATATACAGCAATAGTGACAACCCCAGTTCCTTCATCCGCAGTTACAAAATCTCCAGGAATAACAATAAATGCTTTTTTCCCTTCCTGAATTTTATCTTTGTAATAGTCATAATGCGGAATATATTTTTTACCAACAAGTGCTGCACCTTTAAATTCATCAAGAATTGTGTAAGAACCCTCATCCCCAAGAGTTTTGATTGTTGTTTTGGCAAGAATATATTTTTCACCGCCCTGCTCAACTTTTACATAGTCTAGTTCTGGATTAACAGCCAGAGCCGGAGTTACAATTTTATTCCAAGGCGTTGTTGACCAAGCCAAAATAAACGCACCCTTTTCTTCCTCCAATTCATATTTATATGTAGTCGCAAAATCAGGAACTTCTTTATAGTTATCAGCATCCATAGCAACTTCAAAATTCGAAATTGGTGTTGAGCAATGAGGACAAAAGAGTGAAACTCGAAGCCCTTTGTAGATAAATCCTTTTTCATACATTTGCTTAAATACCCACATCACTGATTCCATATAATCACGATCCATTGTGCGGTACGCATTTTTAAAATCTACCCAGCGTCCTATGTGATCCACATACCATTCCCATTCAGATGAGACTTCTGATACATATAATTTGCATTCATCGATGAATTTTTTGACTCCAATTTTTTCTTCAATATCCTTTTTTCTTACTAACCCCAATTTGGTCTCAACTTTGTTTTCTGCAGGAAGCCCATGACAATCCCATCCCCAAACACGCCTCACGCTGTACCCTTTCATGGTCCAATATCTTGGAAATACATCTTTTGGAATTGAGGAAAGAAGAGATCCATAATGCGGCATGCCAGTAATAAATGGCGGACCATCAAGAAAAGTCCAAACGCGGTCCTTCGGACGTGATTCTACTGATTTTTCAAAAATTTTATTTTCCTTCCAATAAGAAATTGTCTTTTCTTCGAGTTCTGGGAAGCTAACTTTTGGATCTACTTGTTTGAACATAGCCTCAATTGTAACCCACTTTAGGCCATTCTTCAAGAAAAATATTAAAGCCCAGGGCTTTTCTATGACAAAGAACACATTACTTTGCTAAAATAACCTCTATGAGCTGGAGACTCGTCACAGGCGGAGCGGGATTTATCGGATCGCATTTATCTACACAACTTTTGTCAGAGGGTCACAAGGTTCTCTGTGTTGACAATCTTTCAACAGGAAATAAAGAAAATATTGAATCACTTTTAATATCTCCTCAGTTTTTATTTATCAAAGGAGATGTCACTGACGAAAAAATACTTTCAAAAATTGCAAAATATCAGATCTCTCATATTTATCATCTTGCATCCCCTGCTCATGTTGAATATGTAACGAAGTACCCGGTTGAAACAGCTCTTGCAAATACTCTAGGGACTAATAGACTTCTAGAGATTGCAAGAAAGAAAAAAATTCCGCTTCTTTTTGCATCCAGTTCAGAAAGTTATGGCGATGCACTTGAACATCCCCAAAAAGAAACGTATTGGGGCAATGTAAACCCTGTTGGAGTCAGATCAGGATACGATGAAGGCAAACGTTTTGGAGAGGCACTTTGCATGGCATACAAAAGAGAATTCGGTGTTAAGACGATAATAATTAGGATTTTTAATACCTATGGTCCAAATTCGTCAATACGTGACTCACGGGTAATTCCACAATTTATTCAAGCAGCCTTACAAGGAAAACCAATTAATATTCATGGTGATGGAACACAGACAAGATCTTTTTGTTATGTAGATGATCTGGTCGAAGGAATTAAGAAAGCAATGGATTATGGACAATCCGGCCCTTACAATCTCGGCAATACAGAAGAATATACAATTCAAGCTATTGCAGAAAAAATAATTGGTGCAACAGCCTCAAAATCAAAAATTAAATATACTGCAAGACCACAAGATGATCCAAGACAAAGAAAACCTGATCTTACTACGACAAAAAAAGACTTACAGTGGCAAGCAAGAGTTTCGTTTGACAAAGGGCTCGAAGAAACAGTCTCATATTACAAAAATATACTATGACAGCTGACGAAAAACTTTTAGAAAAAATCGGTACAAAGAAAGCAGTCATTGGCGTCATTGGGCTAGGATATGTAGGACTTCCGCTTGCACTTCTTTTTGCCAGGCGCGGATTTGTCGTGCATGGATTCACGAGAACTCCAAAAACAATTTCAGAAATTAATTCCGGTATTACAGAAATTTCAGGTCTTGAAAAGGACCTAAATAGAGTTTTAAAAAATAAACATTTTTCTGCACATACCATAGATGACAAACAACTTTTAAAATGTGATATTTATATCATCTGCGTCCCAACACCGGTAAACCCAGAAAAAAAGCCCGACCTTACAAGCCTGAAAGAAGTTGTTAAAAAGCTGAAGCAAATTGGACTAAAAGGCAAACTTGTTATTAACGAATCAACAGTTGCACCATTCACAACCCGCGATGTGTTCAAAAATGTTGCAGAAGACTTTTTCCTTGTATGCTCTCCTGAGCGGGTAGACCCAGGAGTCACTACAAAAACTGCAGAGAACATCCCTAAACTTTTAGGAGCACGAGACAAAAAAAGTCAAAAATTAGGAATTCGGCTCTATCGACACATTATGAAAAAAGACCTCGTGGTAACAGGCAGTATGGAAGCAGCAGAAATGTCAAAAATGCTGGAAAATACCTATCGTGCTGTAAATATAGCACTTATCAATGAATTTGCAATTCTCGCAGACAAAGTTGATATAGACATCATGGATGTTCTGAACGCAGCCAAAACAAAATGGAGTTTTCAGGCACATAATCCGGGAATTGGCGTGGGGGGCCACTGCATACCAGTCGATCCATATTACATCCTTGAACTTGCCGAAAAAAATAATCTGTCACTCCCTGTTATTCTAACAAGTCTTCTGCAAAATGAATCGATGCCTAAATATCTCCTTGATAAATTATTAACAGTTTACAAACCCGGTATGAGAGTCCTCGTATATGGCATTGCTTACAAAAAAAATGTTGCAGACATCAGAGAAAGTCCAGTTATTGAATTTTGCAGGCTTATGACCGAGCATAAAATTCCATTCGAGGTACATGAACCACTTATTAACAGCCAAACACTCAAAACTCTAGGGCTCAAGGAGGGAGCTCTGTCTCCAGTAGATATATTTATAGTCGGCACAGATCATAGACAAATTTTAAAAGACTACAAATCAGCAGTAACGAATAATACATTTGTTCTCGACGGAAGAAATTACTTCAAAAAAGCAGTCGGAAAGAAAGTCATAGGAGTTGGACACACTATTTTGAAAAGGAGGACAAAAGAATAGTTTTAAATACTAGGGCTCCATGTCGAATGGCTTTAAGATTGGACCTGCCCGCTTCACGCTTGCGGCACGAGACTGTTACCACCTTCATCGAATATCCTTTTTTTGCTGCCTTCACTACGAGCTCTGCTTCATATCCAAAGTGATTAACTTTTGGACTAATATCCACAATTGCCCTTCTTGTAAAAGACTTAAACCCTGTCATAACATCTGGAACCAAACGGAAGGAAAAAAGAGTTGCTGTTAGTGATAGAAATAAATTCCCGTACATTTTTATGAATGTCGTAAAATCAGATGACAGAAGATTCATAATCTCATACCGGGATCCAAGAACCATTGAATATCCCTCTTCAAGCGGACGTATTAATTTCGGAATTTCAGAAGCCCTAAGCTGCCTATCAGCATCTATCTGAATAACGTATTCCTTTGTGGCAGCCTTGTATCCTGTTCTGAATGCTCCACCTTTGCCAGTATTTTTTTTATGAATTATAACTTTGTGTGCTCCTGCTTTTTTTGCTCTTTGTGATGTAAAATCACCAGATCCATCATCAACAACAATTATTTCAAGATCATACAATTTTGAGAGACTCAGAACATCATGAATCACATGTCCAATTGTGGTCTGCTCATTAAAGGCAGGAATGACGACTGACACTCCGCTTTTTTTCTTCATTGGACTAGTCTGCATTTTTGTATAATAACAGAAAATTCGATATATGAAAAATTCCACGAAAATAATTGCAATATTCATCTCACTTTGGATTGCAATCGCACTCTTCCGAACTCTTTACAATTTTTCCAAACTCGCAACTGAAGAACGAGAATGGTACAGTCTTTCAACGGACGAGCAGCGCGAAAAAGATTTTGGGGATAATCATAATTTTTTCAGATTTGTGCAAACCCATACAAGAGAAAATTCCAACATTTTATTTTATTCTAAAGATACAAAGGCTTATTTTTTAGGACGGTATTATCTATATCCAACAAAAGTTATTTGGGGTGAATTTCAATATGAACTATGGGGAGACAAAATAAACAGAGACTTCGACTATCTCATGGTATACCCAACAGATGAAGTGAGATCAGAAATTACTAACGACAAAGTCATATACAAACTTTCTAGTATTTATAACGAAAAAAGCACACCAAAAGGTGCAATATACAAAAGATGACTGCAATAATTTTTACACTATTTTTTGTTTTTTTTGTTGGTACTTCGGTTGTTCCTTTTTTAGTAAATTCTAAAAAAACCTCTTTCATAACTATGATCTCACTTTTTTGGATCGTAGGGTTTGGAGCTTTGGGACTGCAGATGTTTTATTATGTCATTTTGAATATTCCTTGGAATATTTTATATATTATTCTGCCATGGGTCATCCCATTTATTCTATCAATCAGAAAATTACAATCCGAGTCTTTTACAATACCAAAGTTCAAAGGTAACATTATTGAAAAAATTCTCTTAGCACTTATTCTCGGACTTTTTCTTTTTACTGGTATTGAATCAATTATTCGACCCCTTCATACGTGGGACGGATGGAGCAGCTGGCTTCTTCGATCTAAGGTTTATTACTACGATAAGACTGTAAGTCCATCGTACTTTCACTATGCGCTTGATGAGTACCCGCCAGTCGTACCCTTGGTCGGAACATTTTTCTACGAAATGAATGGCGGTCCGAATGACAGGCTAGCACTACTTCTCTACTTTATGTCGTATACAGCACTCGGTGGAATATTTTATGGCGCTACAAGAATTTTTCTATCGCAAAAAATATCTCTCCTTTTTACCTTCCTACTTCTCTCAACACAAAATATTATACGCCACGGAGGAAGATACGAGGCGGGCCAAGGAGATCTAACTGTTGGACTTTATATTTTTACAAGCTGTGCCATACTCTATCAATTTACAAAAGACAAAAGTCCCAAGACTCTTTTATTATTTCTCATATTTCTTGCAATGACGGCCCAAATTAAAAATGATGCGCTCCCTGCAATATTTTTTATGGTTCTCTTATCATTTATTTTTATTATCAAAAACAAACTTTTTTCACTCATCCCATTTATTGCAACAACCCCTCTTTTGCTCCTGCCCTGGGAGTTATTTAAAATGTCCAATCATCTCCCCCGCCATCTTCTCTTCAGACAGGGATTTTTCTTCGAGCCAGATCGTGCATTAATAGCGCTAACCATTATGATAAAAGAATTTTTCAACTTTCAGAACTGGAGTCTTTTGTGGATAGTATTAATCATTGTAGTATTTCTGAGATTTAAAAAGTTAAAAAGTATTTGGATTTTTGCACTTATTCTCTTCCTTCAATGGGCTGCATACTTTATTGTATTTCTTATCACTCCGGTCGATCCTACCCTTCACGCAAGTAATATCATAAATAAATTGTACCTCCATATAGCACCCCTGGCAGTATTTCTAATAGCATTCCTTACTTTTAATGGAAGTAAAAAATAAGAGGGAATTAACAAAAACTTATTAATACAATTGGAGAATTATTTTTGAGCAGTTGGCGCCATGCGAGCACCAATTGTGTATAGAGCATTTCCAAATGGACTATATTCGCCTTTTTCATGTGCAGCTCTATTGGCTCTCATTCCTTGTTCAAGCATATGGTGTTTTAAAGGTATCAAGTCTCCAGAAGCAATTGAGTCATTCATTCTCGCAAACCATTGAGCCTTTGCATCCCAAACCTCAACAACATCCGATGGGACTATGTGCCTTAAAGCAACAAATCTTCTTTCGAAAATTGAATACTGCTCGGCAAAATACTCAGTAGCAAGACTCCTTGCAGACTCTGGAGTCAACTCCACCAAAAGCGCTTCTCTGACTCTTTGCTCAGCACTAACTTCTGCTTCGTGTGGAATAACACTGGTACTTTCAACTGACATAATATCGGAATTCTACTCCAAAAAAAAT
>CAZFJW010000061.1:0-6220 GCA_964519355.1 uncultured Gammaproteobacteria bacterium
TTTAATTTTTATTTTACTCCCCCAACAACAAACAAGTAATGTGGCTTATTATTTTGCGAGGCCAATTTTTATACCAATACCGTCAGCTCTTTTTTTGTCCATTTTTGTAAGAAAATTAAATAACCTTCTTCTTTTTGAAAGCATGTTTAATAAACCCCTTCGTGAATGCTGATCTTTTTGATGGATTTTTAAATGATCTGTAAGTTTTTGAATTTTATGAGTCAAAAGTGCGATTTGCACTTCAGGACTTCCTGTATCTCCATCGATAACTGCATGTGTCCCAATAATTTTTGTCTTTTCTTCTTTTGTTAACGGCATAGTGAAATATTGTACCAAAAGTTGGTATCCTTTGCAATGAGTTTCGTTTAGTTGGTTTTATCCCCTTTATAAATCTTTGGGACAAACCAATCACTTGGAATCTTTTCTTTCTTTTCTTCTTTTTGAGGTAATGCTGAATCCTGCTGGGGCTGAACATCTATTACGGGAGTTGATTCAAATTCCTCTAAATCTTCTTCGATTGGGCCAAAAGCAGGCTGCATGCTGTTATTAACTGGCTGTGGTGCCTGAATTTTATCTTGCACCTGAGGGTTATTCTGAGGTCTACTCATATTCCCTCTTCTATCTTCATGTTTTCTTTCATCTCTCTTATTGTCATTTCTATTGTCAAATTTAATTAGATTTTCAAGACCAGATTGTCTTTGTTGTGGCCGCTCATTACTCTTTTTTCTTCTTGCTCCGCCTCTCATTAAGACTCCTGTAACTTCAAATGCAGTTGAGCTTGTTCTTTCAGAGGTGAAGTTGTTTGTTGAAGAAATTATTCCGTCTAAAAGATTTTGAGCAATGTCACGATCTATAACAAGCCCGTGCATCGCAATAATTTTTCCAACTATTTCTGAAATTGAAGAGAAAGCACTATCCTGATAAGAAATTTCACCCTGTAAATCTTTAACTTGTGAGTTGTTTATAATAATAAATTTTGTTCCGGATTTTAAATCGTCATAACCATTTAGATCGTTTTTAGTATCGATTCCTAATAAAATCATAAGCTGTGGAACTGTTCCTTTTCTTATATATTCGACTTCATTTTCTGCGAAAGTAATCCCATTTTCTTCCGCAATGAAATTAACAAGCAATCTCCTGTTTGTTTCGTCTTTATCATATGAAACCTTTTCGATTTCGCCTTCAACATACGGAACTGAAATTGTTAATTTTCTAATCTTTCCATCGAAATTCTTTCTTATTTTATCGATCCCAAAAAGATTTGAGTGCTCAACAAGAGGTGTAGTTTTAGATACTATTTGGACGTTTTTTCCTGAAGCTTTTAACGAAAGAAAAAGTGAGAGACCTGCTGAAACAACATCAATTGTGTGACGCTCAGGTAGAACTATTCCAATCTCAGAGTTTTCGCTCAAGATAGAGTTTAGATTGTCTTTATTTCTTAAAAAGATAACTTGGTCCATGTAATTAAATCCTTTTGATTTTACTTATAGGATAATAACACATCACCAACTCTGATGTCAATATTATCTCGCAACATAAGTCCACACTCAGTTTCACGACCAGCTTCTTTAACATCTTTTTTCTCATGCTTGAGGGTAACGATAACTGATTCTGCAATTTCCTCGTCACCTCTTACAACTTTTACTTTATCTTTAATAGCAATTCTACCCTCAAGAACCTTTCCTCCGATTATTTTCCCAACGGTTCCTTCAAAAAGTGCCAATATGCCCATTTTCCCAATTACCTTCATTTTTCCGCCTTGCTCCATCATGTCTGCAACATCTTTAATTTCATCAAAAAGTTCATACACAACGTTGTATGTTTTATTGAATATTTTCTCAGCTTCTGCAATTCTCTCTGCTTCTTTTGCCATTGCAACATGAAAACCAATAACAATTGCACGAAAATCTTTTGCAAGAAGTACGTCGCTTACTGATATTTCACCTTGTCCGCTATACACAACTTTAATGTTCTCAGGCAATGACGCCAGAATTGCTTCCATTTCCCCTGCAGTCTCAGTCTTTAACACTACAGAAAGAACTTCTCCTTCTTCTCCATACAGAAAATCTAAGTCCATTTTGGGGGATTGAGATAATTGTTGTTCAACTTTGGCAGGATGAATATCTCTTTTTTTGTTGTAGATAACACTTCCAAAAGGAATCACACTGTTCATTCCGAATATTTCAACACCGCTCCCGGGAAGTGCTTTTGGAACCTGACTTGTTGGCCCGATAAGGGCACGAACCTTTCCTACTATTTCATTTTGGACATAGAGATCATCCTTAAGACTTAACGTTCCCGATTTAATAACTACTGTAGTTAATGCTCCTCTTCTTGAATCATGTTTGGACTCAATTACAACTCCCATCATTTCTGCATTCGGATCTTTTTTTAAATCTGACAAATCATAACTCAAAAGAATCAAATCCAATAATTCCTGTATGCCCTTGCCTGATTTTGCAGAAACAGATAAATATGGCACCTCTCCGCCCAAACCTTCCAAAACAACACCCTCTGAAAGCACTTCTCTTTTGACACGATCAAGTTGAGCTGTCTCTAAATCAGATTTTGTAAAAACTACAATGTAAGGAAGTTTGGAGGCCTTGATAATATTAATTGACTCTTTAGTTTGGGGTTTTACACCGTCATCAGACGCAATAATAAGAAGAACTATATCAGCCGCGTTAACTCCTTGAGAGCGCATATTTGAAAATGCCTCATGACCTGGAGTATCAATAAAAGTAATAACTCTTTTATTGCCATCGTGCACAACCTCTATTTCAGAGGCACCAATATTCTGGGTGATTCCTCCATGCTCGCGAGCAGCAATATTGCTCTTTCGAATTGCATCAAGAAGGGAAGTTTTACCATGATCAACATGGCCAAGCACGGATACTACTGGAGGAAATGCAGACAATTCACTTGTAATCTTTTTTGTTTTATCTTCCATACTAAATTTGTGTTGTCAAAACTAAGGCGTCCCATACTATTTTTCTTCGGGGCTTTTTGCTTCTTCTTTAGTTTCATCTTTTGCATGAGCCACCTCAGGTCTTGAATCTCCACCCTCTACTTCTATTGTATACCCAGTTAGCTTTGATGCCAGTCTAACATTTTGACCCTCTTTTCCGATAACAAGCGGTAATTCTTCTTTTGGCGCCTTTACTTTTGCAACTTTATCTTTTTCATCCAAAGTAACTTCAAGATCTTTTGCTGGGGATAATGCATTAATAATGTATTTAACAGGATCATTGCTCCATTGGATAACATCGATCTTTTCAAGTCCATCCAGTGCATCAATTATTGCCTGAATCCTAACTCCCTTTTGACCGACGCATGATCCCACTGGATCAATTCCTGATTGCTCAGAATACACAGCAATTTTCGCCCGTACCCCTGGTTCTCTAATTATTCCCTTAATAATAACGTTTCCGGCAGCAACCTCAGGAACTTCTCTCTTTAACAACCCTTCAATAAGTTTAGGATTTGCTCGCGAGACGACAATATCTTTTCCTCGAAGCCCATCAACAATTCCTGCGATGTACACAACAATTTTTTTATTTAGAAAATATGATTCATTAGCCATTCGCTCTTCATAAGGCATAACAGCCTCAGCTTTTCCAATATCAAGCACTACATTTGGACCCTGAAATCTCAAAATCATTCCATTTACAATTGTGTCCAGTCTTTTTGAGTATTCAGATATAATTGCGTCTTTTTCTTTTTCACGAATCTTTTGGAGTAGAACTTGTTTGGCTGTTTGAGCAGCAATTCTCCCAAAACCAGGAGGAGTTACATCAACACCTTCTTTAAGAACTTTTGTTTCACCGTTGTTACTGTTCAGATCAACACTATACAATTCAACCTCAGGTTCTTCATCAGTAACTGGAACATTATCTTTTTTATATGCTGCAAGTATTGCTGATTTGATGGTTTCGATAACCACATCAGGATCAACACCGCGTTCTGTTGCGATTTGGTTTAGTGCTAATGCAAATTCACTTTTTTGAACTACTCCCATATTACAAAATGTGGTGGGCAATCTCCCACCACTTCCGATTCAAACTGAACTCATTCTATCAGAGCACACACTTCAAGTCAAGTTTCCACGGTCTTTGAAGGACTCTTAATTCATGGTAGAATAACACATGTAACAATATGAAAAATCCTCTGAAATTTTTAAGAATTTTAAAAAAGAAAAAAATACTTTTTGTTGCAATTGGCGCTGCATTAACTCTTAGTTTTTTCTTTTATAAAGGCATGGGCTCCAACAAAGACATAAAATCTGCCCAAATTACAAAAGAAACCATTCGCGAAGAACTCCTTTTGTCTGGTGAGGTAGATGCTGATGAAAGATCTACGCTTGCCTTCCAAATGCCTGGAAAACTTACCTGGATTGGGATAAAAGAAGGAGATACTGTTAAGAAAAATCAGTCTCTTGCCTCTCTTGACACAAGAGATGTACAAAAAAATTTGGAAAAACAATTGAATGATTACATGAAAGTTCGCTGGGATTTTGAACAAACAAAAGATAACAACCCCGATAAGGCTCTTTATTCAGATGAAATTAAAAGGATTGTCGAAAAATCACAGTTTGATCTCAACAATGCAGTCCTGGATGTTGAAATACAATCTTTAGCCAAGGAGCTCTCTTTGCTTGTTTCACCAATTTCTGGAATCGTAACGCGAGTTGATACTCCACACGCAGGTGTTAACATCAAGGTGACTGATTCTGTAGAGATTGTAAATCCAGATACTTTGTACTTTCGAGTTAACGCAGATCAAACTGAGGTTACAAAAATTACTTCTGGAATGAAAGGGAATATTTTGCTTGATTCATATCCGGAAGAGGAAATCTCAGGTGTTGTTGAAGATGTGTCTTTTGTTCCTGACGTAAATGAAACAGGCACTGTATATATTGTAAAGGTTAAATTGGAGTCAGTGAACAATTCTTCATTGAAATATAGAATTGGTATGACAGGAGATATAACATTCTTATTACAAGAAAAAGTTGATGTTATGTCTGTCCCAGCAGAATTTGTTAAAAGCGATGAAAAAGGTTCATACGTACTTATCGGAAAGAAGAAGGAAAAAAGATACATCAAATTAGGTCTAGAGGGGGATGATTTTACTGAAATTATTGAAGGCCTAAACCCAGGTGATATTGTATATGATTAGGCTTGAAGATATTACAAAATCCTATCTTGTTGGTGATGATCAAGTTCCTGTACTTAAAAATATAAACCTCACGATAAAAGATCGAGAATTTAGTTCGATCCTTGGCGCTTCTGGGTCCGGTAAGTCAACACTCATGCATCTGATAGGACTATTAGAGAAACCCACCACGGGAAAAATTTTCTTTGATAATACTGACGTTTCCAAATTAAATGATGATCAAATCTCAAAATTAAGAAATGAATATGTGGGATTTGTTTTCCAACAATTTAATCTGATTAATAAATTGAGCGTCATTGAAAATATACTCCTCCCTACAACCTACTCAAGGAAAAAAATTGATTACAATCCTAAAGAATATGCTGAAGAACTCCTCAAAAATTTTGGAATATACGAAAGAAAAGATTATCGACCAAACAGAATATCTGGAGGCCAACAGCAAAGAGTAGCAATTGCCCGCGCATTAATAATGAAACCAAAACTTATTCTTGCTGACGAGCCGACGGGTAATCTGGATACAAAAACAGGCGATGAAATTTTGGCTCTTATGCAAAGTTTAAACCAAGATTTTGATGTTACGGTTATTATTGTTACTCATGAGGCAGACGTGGCAAAAAAAACAAAAAGGCAAATTCAAATTAAAGATGGTGCAATTTTCAAAAAATGAAATACATAAATTACCTGCTTAAAAATGCGTTCACAGATTTAAAACGGAATAAAGTAAGAACTTTCTTAACTTCACTCGGAATTATGATAGGAGTAATGTCTGTTGTGCTTTTGATTGGATTCGGACTTGGACTTAAGAATTACATCAAAAAACAATTTGAAAGTCTTGGAACAAATGTAATCTATATTTATCCTGGAAGACTCTTGGGAGAAGGTGGGCAGATCAATAATAGTGAAGGTTTTGGAGGAGGGGTTGAATTTACATTTAAAGATCTTCAAAGACTCTCAAAAATTCGGGAAGCCGAATATGTTGTTCCAATATTTATAAGATCAACAATTGTAAAAGTACGTGGAGAAACAAAATTTACTGACGTTTATGCTT
>CAZFJW010000062.1:0-6039 GCA_964519355.1 uncultured Gammaproteobacteria bacterium
GAATTATTATAGCAAAAATAAGCCCCATAATGCAACGGGTATCACGTTCGGAGTTGTCGCCCGCGATAGTGATGGAAAAGATGAATATGCAAAAGATGTGCTTTCCGCTCTGCAACATAGAGTCCAAAAAGCACAAAAATAGTCCCTGCGATGATTGAAGGAGTAAATGTTTCGCCCAGAAGAAAAATTGCAAGAAGAGATGATGTTATTGGGTCAAGATATATAAAAAAGCCCACACGTGATACTTCAATTTTTGAAACCCCCCATTGCCACATAGAAAATGCTAGAACAGAAGAAAATACAGCAGTGAAAAGAACGCCGATTAAAAATTTGGGATTGGAAAAATAGAGAGCACTTGTTGGTATGTCTTTGAGTGCAAAAGGAAAAGTTGAAAGGCATCCGATCACAAAAGCATAAAAAGTAATTGTCCGAACTGAGTAATGGGGGAAAAGATATTTTTTCCCAACTACTTCATATCCAATCCAGCACAGTATCGAAAGAATGAGGAGAGCATTGCCCAGAACTTGTGCATTTGATAGATCTCCGCTGGACATTGGCCCGAATATTAAAAAAAGCATGCCAAAAAATCCCAAGATGCCGCCAATTATGAGATTGGATTTTAATTTTTCTCTCAAAATAATAAACCCTGCAAGAAGGGTTAGAAAGGGACTTGCGGTTGAAATAAATGATGCATTCATGGCTGTTGAAAGCCGTATTCCATAAAAGGCAAGAATGATATGAATGGAAGTCCCGACAAAAAGTGAAGCTACAAGTACCGGAATATGTTTTTTTTGTATTTTTACAGCTGGACGAGCTAGTATAAAAAATATAATTCCAGCGATTAAGAATCTATAGAATGCAAAAAGAAAAACAGGAGAAGATTCTCCCAGTGACCATTTCAGAACAGGAGTAGTTATTCCCCACAAGATGGAAGCAGATGTGAGTGCAATAAGTGCTTGGGAACGCTGGTTATGATGACGTCTGAGATTGGACAGTAATTGCATTGGCAAGCTCTGTTGTGTGAAGAGTTTCTTGAGACCTTGCTCTCAAGTTTTTAAGAACAGCTGTGTTGTTTTGTACTTCTTCGGGTCCTGCAATAACAGCATACGTGAAATTATTCTTATCTGCATACTTTAATTGTTTGTCCATTTTAGCGTTTTCGTCCAAATACAATTCTGAATTGATTCCTTTTGAACGCAGGTCTTGTACAATTCTCCCTGAATATTCAGCGTGATTTGGGTCAAAAATTGTGACGAGCACTGTTTTGCGGCTAATGTCGTCAGGAAAAAGCTTTAACTCTTCCATTGCATCAATTACTCGGTCAAACCCAAAGGCAAATCCGACGGCCGGAATATTCTCAGCTTGCCCTGAGCTTGTCGAACGGGTGAACATTCCGATAAGCGTGTCGTATCTGCCACCGCCGCCCACGGATCCTGCGGTGTATCCTTCGACCTCAACCTCAATAATAGTTGCCGTGTAATAATCAAGACCACGAGCCAGCGTTGGTTCAAAAAAAGTATTCTGAGTTGAGTCAAGAATTTTCTGCAGCCTTTCAGTTGGTTGAGCGAGTGTTACTTGTTCAAAAAGTGCTGGATCAATATTTCTTTCTTGTAACTGGTTAATGACTCCATCTTTCCCGATTTTTTTAAGTTTGTCTATTATTGCGATGCCTTCTTTTGGAATTCCATCGAAAATTGACCGATCGTTTAAAAATATAGAAAATGATGTGAATCCAAGGCTCTTAAATGCTTGAGAAATAAGCTGAAGTATTTCTATATCAGCCTGCACAGAATCAGTTCCGACCGTATCAATATCACACTGTAAAAACTCCCGGAACCTTCCTTTTTGTGTATTGTCAGCTCTAAAAACATTTTGTATTTGGTATCTTTTAAATGGGAATGAAATGTCGTTTTTGTGCTGGGCTATAACACGTGCAAGTGGAACTGTCTGATCGTAGCGGAGTGCAACATTTCGGTCTCCATTGTCACGGAATCTATACATAAGTTTGTCTCCTTCTTCACCATATTTTCCCAAGAGAATGTCTTCATACTCAAGAGTTGGGGTTTCGAGCGGTTCAAATCCAAATAGCTCAAATGTCTTTTTGAGCTTGGAAATAACAAATTGTCTTTTTCGTGTGTCTTGCGGGAGAAAATCACGAAAACCTTTCAGTGTGCGGGGTTCGATCTTCATACAAGTGATGGTATCATTTTTTTATTCATGGAGCAATAAAAAAAAGTTTTTGACAATCTGAACTTTTAGTCCTATAATAAATACATGGCAAGAGAAATTAGAAATTCTGAAGGTACAAGACTAGTTGATACTGTCCAATTCGGTTTGCGCGTTGCAGAAAATGTTTTACAAGCAAATCTGGGAAGTGAGATTGGGTTGAATGGAAATGTCCAATTTGTACCAGCAGCAACTGTTATTAGTGCTCAAATTGAGGCTATGATGCAGGAAAATTCCGTGTTGAGAGGTGTTGATACTCAAGATCTCCCGCTGTCTATTTATTTGGGTGACAGGGTACCTTCAAGTCAAAAACCAGGAACAAAATCAATTTTACTAGATGGAGCTTTTTTTAGTCCATTACTCTTGATTGACCCAGAGCGAGAGTCTGATAAAAGAGGGGAGTTCTCAGATTATTGTATGATTCTTTTTGATACTGTTACGCTTGCAGTTTTAGATGCAAACGCTCCTGAAGTTGAATTGACGCGCCGCCAGGAGGTGGCAGAGGCACTTTTCGCATTGCATCTTGGGTCACTTGTTTATTTCCAAGAATCGAATGATCCTAATCCCTCAATTGATAGGCTTATTGAAGCGCATAGAGAAAAATTCAAAACAAAAGAAGATGAGCAAGGAAGGGCAGTTGTTGCCCGCGGGCTGAAGGTGTCAATAACAGAGGGTGATGAAAAAATAATTACAATGAACTCCGTTCAGGATGATGATGTCCGCATTCTTATTTTAAATGACCTTAGAAAAAAATTTGCTCAATCAATGAAGAGGCGATATTTCTGGTTCAAACCAGGTATGGATACTGCATCTCCCATTGACTATCCGGATGATGAAGATGGAGTTCGAGTTTTAGAGCTTGTTCAGTTTGCAGGATGTGAAGGAAATATTGAGAATTTAACAAAGTTGTATATGAGCGGTGAGTTATCAGTCTTATTTGCAGAGTTGCGTATTCCCCCGATCAGTGAAGAAGAAGATAATGAAGTGGAAGAAATACCCGAAGGCAATGAGGTAATTTCAATTTCTTCTCCCACAGAGGGTGAATTGGTATTGGGGGGCGAGGTAGAACTCGAAGGAACCGGTACTAACAAAAACAAACCAATTGTTATTAAGCCCAGAGCCTCTTCGGCTCCACCACGTCCTGATGTCAAAATTGTTTTTGGAGATTCAAGGGAGTTGATGGGTGGAAATGAAGCAAGAAAAACAAAAAAACATGGGGGGAAAAGATATTATTCTGAAAATGATGAGGACGATGAGTCTTTTTAGTAAGAGATACTAGGCTGCTGCGATTTTATTTTCCTTATTGTCCCGCTTTTTCTGAACAAGTTCTCCGAGATTAACCATGGCAGGTTTTGAAGACTGAGCAATGTGCTCTGGAGGTCTTTGCCGTTCCTCTCTTTTCATCCGTTCCATTTTAAGTTCCTGTTCAACTGCCTGAATTCTTATTGGGGTTTCTGTTGCTTCTTTTCTTTGGAATTGCAAAATATTTGATTGGGTTTCTTGCTGCGTGGGGATAGGTTCTGCTCCTGTTACTTGCGCAATGCCTTGTCCGATACCCTTATTGAGCTCATCGGCTGTTCCTGTAATAAGACCTTTTCCTGCGTCTTTTACTGAATCAAATGCTTGTGATAGTATTCCTGAATCTGACATTATTTATCCTCAATTGATGCTGATTTGAGCTTTGCTTTTATTGTAACTTCTTTTTCATCCCGGTACAGCACTAAAGTGATCGTATCTCCGACTTTATTTTTTGCAATAAGCTGGGCAAGACTTTGATTTTTTTCCGAAATTTTCTGGTCATTCACTTTTGTTATGATGTCACCTATTTTTATTCCCGCTTCATCCGCAGACGAATTTGGAGCCACTTTTTGAACATATGCACCTTCTGGAATCTCATTTGCCACAGAAAGTTTACGAGTGATAATTGCGTACGAAACTCCAAGCAGGGGCCTGTCAAATTGACCCGTGCTGTTAAAGTTTTCCAAAGACTCTTTTACTTTATTAATTGGAATCGCAAATCCGATATTTTGCCCTTGAGAGGATACTGCGGTATTGACTCCTATAACCTGTCCTTTTGAGTTCAAAAGCGGTCCCCCTGAATTTCCAGGGTTAATTGCTGCATCGGTCTGAATGACGTTGTCGAGTTCCTCACTGAACCCCTCGAACGGACTCCCTGCAGTAATGCCTCTTCCAACTCCTGAGATAACTCCAGTTGTGACAGTGTTACGGAATTCTCCAAGGGCGGTTCCAATCGCAATTGCAAATTGGCCTACCTGAATTTTTCCTGAATCACCAAGTTCAATTGGTATAAAAGATTCTTTGGGGGTAGTTTTGGTTTTGAGAAATGCCAAGTCATTAAGTGGATCACGGTAAATATTTGTAACTTCATATGTATCGTTTTTCAGATCAATAATTTTATATGTCGCATTTGTATCAGAGACTACATGCTTATTGGTGACAATGATCCCGCTCTTGTCCACTACAAATCCTGATCCAATGTCATGATCTTCAGTTTTGTCTTCTTCGTCTGATTCAGAAGGTTGGTCGCCAAAGAAAAAACCAAAAGGTCCAAGTTCTGAAAAAGGAGATCCGGAACTTACTGTTTCTTCAATAGAGATGGTAACTACTGAGGGTGAAACTTTTTTTACTGTGTCAATAACAGTTGATTCTTCACGAATAATTTCAACAGGCTTTTCTTCGGACTGAATATTGGAAAGTGATTTATTTTGAAGCAATTTTGATATTGAAGGAGAATAAATTTTTACACCATCCCACAGAAAGGAAAGGAGAACGAGTACAATGAGGGCAACGATTAGTTTTTTCATTGCACAAAAATTATATATTTGGTAAAAAGCACTGTCAACCAGGTAGTTCTTGCATTTTTGGGATCAATTGTGTATGATCCAAGGTACAGGCTTTTGGGCCTATTTTTCTTATGCGAACATACGAATTAGTTTTAGTAATTAAGTCAGACACAAAAAAAGAGGAAAAAGACACAATTCTTGCAGCTGTTAAAGCTTTGCTTGGAAAAGTTGAAAAAGAAGAGATCACCTCTCTTGGAGAAAAGAAATTCACGTACCCAATTCAAGGAGAGCGCAAGGGTGAATATCTTCTCTCAAAATTTTCAACTGACTCAGTAGATGGTGAGTTTGAGAAGAAAATGAGAGTACAAGAAAAAGTAGTAAGACATTTATTGATCCGAACAAAATAAGAATATGGCACGAAGTTTAAATAAAGTTGAATTAATTGGAAATCTTACACGAGATCCAGAATTAAGATATACGCCTCAGGGAACTGGGGTTTGTACGTTCGGACTCGCAACAAATCGTTCTTGGGTTACTGAGGGTGGAGAAAAAAAAGAAGATGTTGAGTATCACAAAATTGTTGCATGGAATAAATTAGGAGAGCTATGTAGTCAGCTCTTAACTAAAGGTCGAAAAGTATATGTTGAAGGCAGACTTTCAACCCGAAGCTGGACAGGTCAAGATGGCGCACAGCGTCAGACTACAGAAATTGTTATTTCTGATATGATCATTCTTGATTCGAAAAGAGCAGAGGGTGAAGGATCAGAGCACGAAGCTCCAATGCCTGCTGATTTTGATGAAATGCCGCAGGATGATGAGGCTCCTGTTTCAAAAAAGATTGAATCAAAAGAAAAAAAACAAAAAAATGATGTAAATGAGGATGTAAATCCAGAGGATATACCTTTTTAATAATTATGAGAACAAATAGAAATATGCCGATAAAAGATTGTCTCTTCTGCAAAGAAGGAAAAAATCCATCATATTTGGATTATGAGCTTTTGAAAAAGTT
>CAZFJW010000063.1:0-5762 GCA_964519355.1 uncultured Gammaproteobacteria bacterium
AAAAAAGCGATGCAGGTCAGAACTCTTGTAAAAAAAGACTTTGACGACGCATTTGGAAAAGTTGACATGCTGGTCTCTCCCGTCTCACCAACTCCTCCCTGGAAATTCGGAGAAAAAGCAAACAATCCGCTTGAAATGTATTTATCAGACGCCCTCACTGTGACGATCAACCTCGCTGGAGTTCCAGGACTCTCTGTTCCGGCAGGATTTACAGAAGACGGGCTTCCTGTGGGAATTCAGTTTATCGGCCCTCATTTCTCAGAAAATATACTTTTTCAAGCAGGGTACGCATTCGAACAGAAAACAAGATTTTTTGAACATACGCCAAATTTATGAAATACGAAACAGTAGTCGGTCTTGAAATACACGTAGAACTTTCAACAGATACTAAAATGTTCTGCAGATGTGCCGTGCCAAACCTGCAGGATGAACCCAATACCAGAACGTGTCCTATTTGTCTTGGACTTCCAGGAGCACTTCCCTATCCAAATAAACGCGCAATTGAGGACTGTATTGAGATCGGTCTTGCACTAAATTGTTCAATAAACTTAAGTTCATTTTTTGAAAGAAAAAATTACTTCTACCCTGACCTTGCAAAAGGCTTCCAAACAAGTCAATTCCTCCATCCTTTTGGTGAAAAAGGATTTCTTGAAATTGATGTGAATGGTGTGAAGAAAAAAATTGGAATAACCAGAGTGCACATGGAGGAAGACACTGGCAAACTTACCCATTCAACCGTAGACGGTAAGGAAGTGTCACTTATTGATTTCAATAGATCAGGGATGCCTTTGGTTGAAATTGTGACTGAGCCCGATATTAGATCAGGCGAAGAAGCGAAAATATTTCTGACCGAACTTCAAAAGATCATCCGATATCTTGGGGTCTCAGATGCTGATATGGAAAAAGGACATATGAGACTTGAGCCTAATATCTCACTTCGCCCCCAAGGACAGACGACCCTTGCCAAATACAAAGTAGAAGTAAAAAATATTAACTCATTTAAGTTTGTTGATAAGGCTATTCAATTTGAAGAAAAAAGACACTTCGAAATTCTTGAAAAAGGCCAAATTCCGGTTCAGGAAACCCGCGGATGGAATGAATTCAAAAATATTACTGTTTCTCAGCGCTCAAAAGAAGAAGCTCATGATTACAGATATTTCCCCGAGCCTGATATACCGCCAATTGAATTTACAGAAGACGAAGTTACAAATTTAAAAAAGCAAATCCCTGAACTTCCAATTCAAAAAGCAGAAAGATTTATTACAAGCTATGGATTAAATCCATCCTCAGCAGAAATTATCACAAGAGACAAAGCAGTATCCGAATACTTCGAATCAGCTTGTGGGGCTGGAAAATTACAGAATATTGAACCAAAAGATATAGCAAATGAAATTGTAAATAAAAAAGTGGATTTAGATACAATATCAGCTGAAAAACTTGTTGCACGAATAAAAGACTCTAAAAATATAGAACAGATCGACTCAACTGAATTACATAAAATAATTATAGAAGTGATCTCAGAAAATCCTCAGCCAGTAGCAGACTACAAATCGGGAAAAGAGAATGTATTGATGTTTCTCATGGGACAGACTATGAAAAAACTTGGCCGCAAGGCAGATATGAACCAAATCAAAAATGCTATACTAGAGGCACTCAAATGAGCGAAGCAGAACAAAGAAATAGTCCTCCAGAAATAACCAAACCATTTCTTGTCAAAATTAGTCCAAGACCAGAAGTTCAGGAAATTGTCGAACAAATTGAGGAACACCAAGAGGTACAAAACCCAATGCTGGAATTTCCTCAAGTCCGCTCTATTGCCAGATCCATTGCTGCACCCAAAATTCAGGCAAAAAGAAATGCCGCAAAACTAGAAGTGGTTAAAAAAGAATCGCGTCATGACGCACAAACTGGACTCCTTAATAGACGAGGCTGGGAAGAAGCAATAAAAAAAGCAGCTGCCAGAGCACAACGTGACGGCACACCAGTTTCTATAGCACTTGCTGATATACGAGGTCTTGGGGAAACAAATAATTCATTGAGTATGGAAGCAGGAGATGCACTTATTAAAACCTCTGTGGAAATTATACAATCCCTATTACGAGAAACAGATGAAGCCGCGCGTTATGGAGGCGATGAGTTTGGAATGATTTTACCCAATACCACGCTCGAACAAGCAGCAATAAGTACTTCAAGAATTGCCCGCAAAATGGAAGAGCCGCAAGTTCTTTCATTCCCCTATCAAGGGAATCCTACTGAAATAACAACTCCTATAGGTATTCGAATTGTTGTGGGTGAAATTGACCCTCATAATTGGGAAGCCTCAGAACAGGCGGTAATTGAAGAAATGTCGATCATGAAAATGGAAGAGAAAGCACTTAAAAAAGCCGGAGAACCAATCGGTGGAAATAAAGTTATCAGCATAGGAAGAAGACAACAAGCAGCATAAGAATGACAGATTTTGTTCACCTCCATAACCACTCAGAGTTCTCGCTTCTTGACGGACTGCAAAAAGTAAAACAAATGGTACAGTACGTGAAGGACTTGGGAATGGGTTCTATTGCCATAACAGACCATGGCAATATGTATGGAGCTCTAAAATTTTATAAAGCATGCCGGGAAATAGGAATTAAACCCATAATTGGGGCCGAAATGTATCTGACAAAAAAATCACGATTCGACAGGGAGAGCAAAGAAGACGCATCATACAACCACATAATTCTACTCGCAAAAAACTTCGAGGGCTACAAAAATCTCATGAAACTCGTATCAAAATCTCATCTTGAAGGGTTTTACTATAAACCAAGAATTGATCTTGAGTTATTAGACAAACACCATGATGGACTAATCGCACTTTCAGCATGTCTTAATGGATATTTTTCAGAAGACATTTTGAAAGGAAGAACAGAGGAAGCAGAAAGAAAAGCACTTGAGATGGTTGGAATATTTGGTGATGATTATTACCTTGAACTTCAGTCTCATGAAAAAATTCCAGACCAAGCCATACTCAACACGGGCCTTGTTGAATTATCAAAAAAACTCGGAATACCACTTGTGGCGACGAATGATAATCACTACACAAAAAAAGAGGATGCAGAAGCACAAGACATTTTGCTTGCAATTCAAACTCAAACAACCGTTCTTGATAAGAATCGAGCACTTACGATGATTGACTCTCCAGACATGTATATAAAATCACCTGAAGAAATGAGTGTACTTTTTGCTCAATTTCCTGAAGCAATAACAAATACTGTAAAAATCGCAGAAAAATGCAATATTGAAATTCCGATGGGAAACTGGATTATGCCAATCTTTGATGTTCCAAAAGGACTCACAGCAGCAGAATACATTCGAAAACTTGTAAATGAGGGGCTTGTTAAAAGATATGGCACAATTACAAAAGAGATCGAAGAAAGAACTGAATATGAACTGGGAATTATAATTGGCAAAGGATACGAAACCTACATTCTTATCGTTTCGGATTTTGTGAACTGGGCAAAGAAAAACGGGATAACGGTGGGCCCCGGCAGAGGTTCAAACGCAGGATCAATTGTCTCATATGCACTCCAAATTTCAGATGTAGATCCGCTTTTTTTCAAACTTCCTTTTGAACGATTTCTGAACCCGATGCGTCCTTCACCTCCTGATATCGACCTTGATTTTGCAGACGATAGACGAGATGAGGTCATAGCTTATGTAACTCAAAAATACGGAGAAGAAAAAGTCGCTCAAATAATTACCTTTGGAACCATGGAGGCACGTCAATCCATCCGAGATGCTGGGCGTGCTCTAGGGATGCCCTATGCCGCACCCGATAGGATTGCCAAAATGATTCCTCCAAGTGTGCAGGGATTTCCTATGCATATCGATATGGCTCTAGAAATTAACCAGGACCTCAATCGTGCATATAACTCGGAACCTGAAACAAAAAAACTAATTGATATTGCAAAAAAACTTGAAGGCGTTGCCCGTCACGCATCAGTTCACGCAGCAGGAGTTGTTATTGCTGACATGGACTTAACCGAATACACCCCGCTTCAAAGAGACCCAACTGGTGAAAAAAATGTGACCCAATACGATATGTACACAGTCGGTGAAGACGGTGTGGGTCTTTTAAAAATCGATTTTCTGGGACTTCGCAATTTAACAATTATTCAGGAATCCCTGAGGTTTATTAAGGAAAACCAAAATACAACAGTAGACTTTACAAAAGCCCCAGTTGATGACCCAAAAACATACAAGTTATTGGCATCTGGTGAAACAACTGGAGTTTTCCAGCTCGAGTCGGGCGGAATGAGACGGTACATCAAAGAACTAAAACCAACTACAATCTTTGATTTGCAGGCCATGGTTGCGCTCTATAGACCTGGCCCCATGGCAAACATTCCAGAATTTATTAAAAGAAAAAATAACCCGGCACTCATAGACTATCCTGACCCAAGACTTGAGGACGTTCTGAAGGAATCTTATGGAATTATTACCTTTCAAGATGACTTACTCCTAACTGCAATTAAAGTTGCTGGCTACTCATGGCTTGAAGCAGATAAACTTCGGAAAGCTGTTGGTAAGAAAATTCCTGAGGAAATGAAAAAGCAGCACGAAAAATTTATAGAAGGCTGCGTCGAACACGGAATGTCTCGCGGAAGAGCAGAACTTCTGTGGCTTTCTTTTGAACCTTTTGCAGGATACGGATTTGGGAAAGCACACGCTGCGTGTTATGCAACAATTGCTTTTAGAACTGCGTACCTGAAAGCACACTTTCCTGTAGAATTTATGACTGCAGTACTTACTGCTGAATCGCGTGGGACAACCGGACCTGCAAGAAATGAGAAAATATCACAGGCAATCGCAGAATGCAGACGACTCGGGCTTACAATACTTGCACCATCTGTTAATGATTCGGTATTCGATTTTTCTATTGAAGACAACAAGATAAGATTTGGACTTTCTGCTATTAAAAACGTTGGTGCTGCCGCAATCTCTACAATACTTGAGGCACGGGAAGAAAAACCATTCACAAGTCTTCATGACTTTATAAGACGAGTCGATCTTCAAAAAGTAAATAAAAAGACTATGGAAAGCCTTATAAAGGCTGGGGCTTTTGACAAATTTGGGAACAGAGCTTCAATTCTTGCTGGATTACCTGAAATTATGAATACGATTGACCGGGGAAGCAAAACAAAAGACAAAAACCAAACATCCCTATTTGACGGTCTTGATGAAGAACTGCCAGAACAAACCATAATTCTCCCTGACAATATTGAGGAATTCTCTGATCAAGAAAAACTAAGTTTTGAAAAAGAACTTTTGGGTTTTTTCCTAACAGACCACCCGCTTACAAGTGAAATTGAACGAATCAAACAAGCCTCAACTCACGCAATTGAGGAAATTGCCGAAACACCCGAAGGCACAAGAGTAAAAATTGGAGGCCTTATTTCAAATGTAAAAAAAATTATAACTAAAAAATCTAATAGCGAAATGGCATTTATCGTGATCGAGGACAATGCAGGAATTTCAGTAGAATGTGTTGTCTTCCCTAAAATATTTGAGGAATACAAAAGTATGCTTTTGAGAGATACGATTGTAATTGTTGCAGGAAAGCTCGACTTTAAAGACGATAGGCCAGTAGTGATAGTTGATGACATAAGACGCCACAAAGTCTAAAAAATCAATATCCTCATTGACTCAAATGAGTCATTTTTATACAATATTCGAATCATGTCGTCACTCGCAGCCGAATCGATAGTTAATGTTGGTGGTTTTCC
>CAZFJW010000064.1:0-5584 GCA_964519355.1 uncultured Gammaproteobacteria bacterium
CAAGAATGTCCGTATACTCAAGTATGGCATCACTTGCTAATATAACTTTCGAGCTTAGACTTGTTTTAAAAATTCTGGCAGGGATACTGGCTGGAATCTTCGTACTTTTTTTACTATACAGTGGTTTTGTATTTGCAAAAAATCAATTTTTTCCAGAACCCCCCCCGCTTCCGGAAGTAAAGTTCGGAAAAATTCCTGATGTTTTGTTCCCACCCCAAGAAAAAAGTTCAATCGGTTTTAAAGTAAATACAAAAAGCGGAGATCTGCCTACAAATTTTCCAGATAGAATAAATGTATATAAGAATAAGGGTTTTGAACCAAGCCTGACAGCATTGCAAGATGCCAGAAGCAGGGTGGAAGGCCTGCTCTTCAACAACAGAGAAGAAAAGGTTTCAGAGACTACATTCCGCTGGGCAAAAGTTACAGGTGAGACATTATCACTGGATATCTATACAAATGATTTTACTGTCGATTCAAATTTTCTCTTTTTACCGGAAACTTATTCTTCCGGAAGCTTTGCACTTACAAAAGATCGACTTACAAGTGTTATTACTGCTTTTCTTGGTGGACTTGAAATTGATGTGTCAAATTTTGACTTTGACGTCACACGGGTAAAATATTACAAAATAACCAATAACGCACTCGAACAAGTAGAATCACAAAACGATGCGCAAATTGCTCGAGTTGATCTGTTCCAAAAACGCATAGACGACAAGCCAATTTTCTATCCAGAATACAATGGATCAACAATGCACTTTTTTATTGGGGAGAAAGAAGGAGCACTGCAAATTACTAAAGCAGAATTTTATCAACATATTCCCAACACTGCTGAATCATCTACCTATCCGATTATCTCGGTGCAAAAAGCGCTCGATGACCTATCTAAGGGAAAGGGGCTTATTCTGACTGAAAAACCCCTCTTCTCTCGAACATTTGAAATTACAGATGTTAACTTGGTCTATTACTACGGCAAAAATGATACAGGATATCTTAATCCAGTGTATGTTTTTTATGGAAGTGATTTCTTTGCAATAATAAATGCGATACCGCCTGATTTAATATTGAATGAGGCGAATGGAACTAACAATTGATTCTAAAATACTTCTTGTGTCTGCAAATCTATCATCACTTTTAAATAAAACAACTATATAGTGCCTTCCTTCGTGGAGAACAGATGTCACCAAAACTCCCCCAGCTTCTTCTGTAAACCCAGTTTTTATTCCATCAACACCATTTATGCCCAGAAGCTCATTAAGATTTGAAAGATCGTGTATAAATTTTCCCGTTATGTCGGTTACTATAATATTTTTTGTTGAAACTATTTTTGCAAATTTTTTATTTGAAATAGCATATGCACCAAGACGAGCCATATCATAGGCGGTTGTATAATTTGAATCCTCAAAACCTGCTGGATCTGTAAAATGAGTATTTTCAAGTTTTAATAATTTTGCTTTTTCATTCATAGCTCTAACAAAACCCTCATATCCCAATTCATAATTTACCGCAAGTGTATAAGCTGCATCATTTCCAGAAGGAAGCATAAGGCCATATAATAAATTTTCAATTTTGATTTCTTCATTTTCGAACAATCCCATATTTGATCCCTCAACTGAGGCAAGAGATGGAACCTTAAGTATGTTGGAAGTATCATAATAGTCCAGAGCAACAAGCGCAGTCATAATCTTTGCTGAAGATGCTGGAGAAAACCTAAGATCTGAGTTTTTCTCAGCAACCACTGCTCTGGACTGAACTTCGTATACAATATATGAAGGAGTAGATACGAAAATATTTTTGGGATCCTTTACTTCAGGAAAAACGAAGACATCAGACCCCAGCACCGTAACGTCCTTTTCTGGTTTTATTGATTTTTGATATAAATAGATGACTGAGAACAATAGAATTAAATTAAGCGGAAGAAGGAACAGCGCAAACTTGAATACTGTTCGTCTTGTTATTGAAAACTGGTGAAAATTCCAATGTAAAAAACTTCTTTTACCAGGCTGTGTTTGAGAATTTTGTACATCCAACTCAGGTTTTTTCTTTTCTTGAGTTGATTTTTTAAATTTCTTTCTTTTCTTCTTTACTGAATCGCTCATCAACTCGCTCCATATCTCTTGGGAAAAGGCTGGCTTCGCGTACGTTAGATAGATTAAGCATATGCATAGTTATACGTTCCAAACCTAGGGAGAATCCACCCTCGGGCGGCATACCAAAACGAAATGCTTTTAGATACATCTCGAATGCATGAGGATCCATATTCTTATCTTTAATCGCCTGAACTAATGCACCATATTCATGAATGCGCATGCTTCCACTTGATATCTCAACTCCTCGGAAAAGCAAATCAAAAGAAAGACTCAGCTCGGGATTTTCGGGATCAGGATGCGTGTAGAATGCTCGTTTTTTTATAGGAAAGTGAGTTATGGTTACAAAATCTGATCCATGCTCTTTTTTCGCCCATGTACAAATGTCTATCTCATCCTGAGGATCGAGATCTTTTTCTCCTCTATTGTCCCTTCCTGTTTCTTTAAAAATAATATCCTGAGCCTCTGAAAGTCTTAAGCGAGGAATTGTTCCATATAGGACTGGTTCAACACCAAATGATTCTAGTATGTCCTTTCTTGATTCCTCTGTGTATTGGATCATTTTTGCTGCAATACTTTCCAGACTATCAAGCAGTGAATTAAAGTCAACAAACCCTAATTCGCAATCCATTTGAGTAACCTCTGATAAATGTCTTGTTGTAACTGAAGGCTCTGCTCTATATGCATGGGAAATCGTAAATACTCGCTCAAATACAGGAACCATCATTTGTTTGTATAGCTGGGGACTTTGCGTGAGAAATGCGTCATGCTCATAATATTTCACCTTAAATACTTCAGCGCCCCCCTCAGTTGATGAAGCAGATATTGTTGGGACTACAATCTCTGTGCACCCTGCCTCCCTTGAAGCTTTTCTAAAACCTTCAAGCAATGCTTCCTGAATACTAAATATCCCTCGGGTTTTTTTGTGTCTGAGAGTTAACGGACGCCAGTCCAGAAGTGTTGGAAGCTGCAAGTCAAGATTTTCCATTCCCATATCAAAGGGGAGAACTTCTGCTTCTGACAGAATTACTAGTGACTTGGCCTCTAACTCGACTGAGCCTGTTTTGCTATTCGGATTAATATTTCGTTCGTTTCTTTTATGGATAGCTCCTTCAATTCCTACAACAAACTGTGGACGAAGTTTTTGAACACTCTCAAATACCTCTGGGGTTTGAGATTGAATCACAACGACCTGCATTATTCCGGTCATATCCCGAACATCCAAAAAGGCTATTTTCCCATGAAGACGTATGGTTTCGATATAACCCTGAATTTCTACGCTCTCCTCAATTTTTTCAACAGTATTTTCAATAAATATTCTCGTCATATATTAATCATAAAACAAAAAGATGAATTTAACATCAATATATTTTAGGTTGCTATCATACCTTTTTTCTTTGCCCTTGACAAGCATTCTGTAAAAGAATAGGATATTAAGATCTTATGAATTTTGCAACAGTATCAAATAAGCAACACTCGCCTATCCGATTCTTCGGATAAGGAGTCTTGCGGTTGCAAAACGTTGGGACTCCCTTTTGGGGAGTTTTTTTTTGGAAAAATTATGAAAGAATACTGCATACCAAAATTGGATAATTTTAACCCTGATACCCAGGCTGAAATTCTTAAAGGAGACATGCCCTTTGATGTTGGGCAGGGAGCGTGGCGTCCAATAAAACCTGGTGAAAGAGCTCATCCCGGTCATATCATTGGAATACTAACCACCAAAAAAGAAATGGTACCTGCAAGACTTTATGGACCAGAAAAAGAATATATACCCGCAGAACCTAGTGCGGAAAATGTGCTTCCATTTACCTCAAGCGGAGAATTTAATCTGAAAAGCACACTACATCAAGAAACTTCTGCTGCAGGAAGATAATCCCGAATAACAAGCTGCAATGTCTTTTTATCATTCCATTCATTTATTGAAAGTGCATAAACGACATCTATCTTATCACCAGATTTTGAAATTTGATCACTCTTTCCCAAACCAAACCCGACTGCGTTTATTCGATTTTTACCAGTTCCCAATACAAACTTAAGGTGAGTCTGATCTTTCCCAATTTTTTTTATCTCTAAAACTTCCAAATTTTTTGTTAAGAATGTTGGCTCATTATTTCCCATCCCGAATGGTGCCAATTTCTGAATTTCATGATATGTTTTTTCGGTTATGAATTGTTCTTCTAACTCAAAATCAACACTTATAGATCTTTGAAAGTGCTGTTCTTCGATTTGTTTAACAGCATTTTCTGATATCTCCTTTGTGAACAAGGCGATGTTCTTGGTTTTGAGGGAAAATCCTGCAGCCATTGGGTGTCCACCCATTTCTAGCAGGTAGGTTGAGGAGGATCGAATTAATTCGATAATATTTACTCCCTTAATTGAACGTGCAGAGCCTTTTGATATCTCTTCGCCTTCCGAAATAACAAGTGCTGGCCTGTAGAATTCTTCTGTCAAACGCGAAGCAATAAGTCCAATTATTCCCTGTTTGTAATCTTGAGATGAAGAAACAATAATTTTCATCTCATTTTTAAAAACAACTAAAGACTTTGCTGCACTTGATGCCTCTTGAGTCATCGATTGACGTTCTTTATTAACCTCAGAAAGCTGACGTGCAAGGATGTCTGATCTTTCCCTATTACGTGTACAAAGAATACGGAGAGAATCGAGTGCATGATCAAGTCTTCCTGCTGCATTTATTCTCGGTGCAAGTATGTGACCGATTTCGTATACCCCAATTTTACTTTTTTCCACTGAAGAGCTTTTTACAAGACTTTCTATGCCTGGACGTTTTGAATTCCTTAGTGCTTGTATTCCAAAATACAGCAAGACACGACTGGCCCCAACTAGAGGCACAAGATCTGCAACTGTTGCCAGAGCAACGAGATCAAGACGCGGATCATTTTCTGTTATTTTCTTCCCCTCAATATACAAAGACAATACAAATGCAACACTAGCGCCACATACGCTTGTCGTGTGGACTGTTGCATATGACTTAGGAAGCCTTTCACCCGGAACATGATGATCCGTTACTATTACATCTATTTTTTTTGTTTTTGCATACTCTATTGCATCGCTTGCTACAATTCCATTGTCTACCGTAATAATGAGGGATGTACCAGAATGTTCTGCAAGAACTCCATCTATGCCTTTTTCTGAAATTCCATATCCTTCATTTACTCTGTGTGGAATATATGGAAATACATTTTTGTAACCAATATTCCAATAAAAAGTTTCCCAAAGAAGCGCTGTTCCAGTTACTCCATCCACATCATAATCCCCAAAAATAACAATTACCTCGTTATTTTTCATTGCACTTTCAATTCGCTTTGTAGCTTTTTTTATCTCCTCATTTTTTATTCCAATGTTTTCGAATGTAACTGATTGAAGCATTGGGTTAAGAAATTCCTTTTTTTGTTCCGAAGTCGTAATGCCTCTATTTTCAAGGAGTGTGTTGATGATTTCTTCTTGATTTTTGGGTAAAATAGAAGAATTAATGTTCC
>CAZFJW010000065.1:0-5556 GCA_964519355.1 uncultured Gammaproteobacteria bacterium
GGCTTTGAATTGTATTATAATGGATAATAATTCGCTACAACAATAAGAACTTTATGGATTTCACAAAAGAGCTTAATTCTGAACAACTGCCAGCTGTCGAACAAGTAGATGGTCCAATAATAATCCTTGCAGGAGCTGGGAGTGGAAAGACACGAGTTTTAGTTTATAAAGTACTTTACCTTGTCTTGGAAAAACAAATAAAACCCGACAATATCTTGATGGTCACATTTACAAATAAGGCTGCTGGAGAAATGAAAGAAAGAATTCACAAAAAACTCCAGTCTCTTAGCGTAAAAATATCTACGCCTCCAAGTGTTGGCACATTTCATTCATTATGTGCAAAGATTTTAAGAGTTGACGGTATCCATATCGACATTCCCCGCGAATACCAAATTTTTGATACTGAGGACCAGGTCTCGGTAATCAAACAAGCGCTTGAAAAACTTGATATTTCCCCCAAAAATGCAAAACCAAAAAGTATTTTACATACAATCTCTCAGGCAAAAAATCAGCTAATCGATGCCACAACTTACAGTTCAATTGCCAGAGGTTATTTTCAGAAAATTGCTGCAAGCGTTTATAGTACATACCAGGAGCTTATGAAAGAGCAGCATGCTCTTGATTTTGATGATCTTATTTTAGCCACAATCCGCCTATTTAAGGAGCGACCTGAGATTCTTGAAAAGTATCAGGATAAATTCAAATATATTCTTGTAGACGAGTATCAGGATACCAATCATGCTCAGTTTGTCTTAACCAAGCTTCTTGCCAGCAAACATCATAATATTTGTATTGTCGGTGATTTTTCTCAGAGTATTTATAGTTTTCGCGGCGCAGACTTTCGTAATCTTGAGAAATTCAAAAATCAATATCCAAACTTTAAGGAATTTGCACTTTCACAAAATTACAGATCAACGCAAAATATTTTAAGTGCTGCAACTTCTATTATTTCAAATAATTCTTCTCACCCTATCTTATCTCTCTGGACGAAAAATTTAGATGGAGACATGGTGGAGGTGGTACAACTTGAAAACGAACACGAAGAAGCAGAATTTATTATTCAGCAAATTTTACGAAAGAAAAAGTTTGATCCCTCATTTTCTTTTTCAAGTGTTGCGGTTCTTTATCGGATGAATGCTCAATCCCGCTCGCTTGAAGAAACATTTCTCCATTACGGGATCCCATATACACTCGTTGGCGGAACTAGTTTTTACCAGAGACGTGAAGTAAAAGATTTAATTTCCTATTTGTCATACTACTACAATCCGACAAATAAAGTTGCTTATGAAAGAATAGAAAAAATAGGCAAGAGACGACTCGCTCAGTTTTTAGAATTAATCGAATCTCTCAAATACGAAGGACGATTTGAATCAATATCAACAATCGAATTGCTGGATTTGGCTCTCAAAAAGACATCCTATCTTGAGTTGTACGATGAAACTGACCCTGAAGATAAAACACGACTCGAGAACATCAAAGAACTCAGAAGTGTGGCAATTGAATTCCCAACACTTGCATCATTTCTAGAAAATATTGCGCTCGTTCAAGCAGAATCTACACCTGATGGAAAGATTGTTGACAAAAAAGATACAGTTACATTTATGACTATTCATGCAGCAAAAGGGCTTGAATACAAAATGGTATTTCTGATTGGAATGGAAGAGGGGCTCTTCCCTAACAATCAATCTCTTCTTTCAAGCGATGAAATTGAAGAAGAACGAAGACTTTGCTACGTCGGAGTCACACGGGCAGAGGACAAATTATTTTTACTTTGTACAAAAAGAAGACTGTTTTTTGGACAGGCCGTTCAGAATCCCGTCTCAAGATTTATCTACGAACTTCCCGAATCTATTCTCGCAGATACGCAATTCATACAGGATCAAGAGGCACCAGAATATTTATGACTGACTCTAAAGAACTCTTTAAGTTTAATAAAAATGCAAATCATCCGCTCCAATCATTCGAGTGGGGAGAATTTCGAAAAAAATTGGGAACTAAAGTTGTAAGGATTTCAAACCCAAAAAGTAGCGAATCAATTAGCATGACTCTTCATAAAATTCCCCGCTCTCCATTCACAGTTGGTTATATACCAAAGTGTAATTTCTTATCCAAAGAAAGCCTTCAAGAGCTCTCAAAAATTGGTAAAGAAAACAAAACAATTTTTATCCAAATTGAACCCAACTTAAGGATCTCTGAGAGGGGGAAATTTGAAACATTGATAAAGAAAACATCTTTTTTAATTCGCCCATCAGCCCGACCTCTTTTTACAAAATATACTTTTATTTTAGACTTATCAAAAACAGAAGAGGAATTGCTCAAAAATATGCATAGCAAAACTCGATACAATATAAAGGTTGCACAAAAACATAATGTTGTAATAAAGGAAGACAACTCAGACAGCGCATTCAAAATATATCTTGATCTAACTCACCAAACCACCCTAAGACAAAATTTCTTTGCACATACACCGCGCTATCACAAAACGCTCTGGGAAAGTCTATCTCACCAAAGACAAAATTCTGAAAAAAATACTCTCACCTCGCATCTTTTTACAGCAACTTACAATAAAAAAACTCTTGCTTCTTGGATTGTATTTGTATTCAAAGATACTCTCTACTATCCATATGGAGCATCTTCATCAGAAGATAGACATGTTATGGCTTCTAATCTTCTGATGTGGGAAGTTATTAAATTCGGCAAAAAATTGGGACTAAAACACTTCGACATGTGGGGGGCTCTTGACCAAAACCCTGACCCAAAAGATCCCTGGTACGGTTTCCATAAGTTCAAACAAGGATATGGTCCTGAACTTGTTGAATTTCTGGGAAGCTATGATTTAATCTTAAATAAACCACTCTATACTTTATATGTGATGGGAGACAAAATGAGATGGACACTTCTAAAAAGACTCAAAAGATCATAAAACTCTTTTTTTCAAAAGAATCGCTTTTTTCTTTAATAGCTCTTTTTATATTTATTACAGTAAAATTTGATTCTCCCCAAATAAGAATTTCAGATACCAATATTTACTTTTACACAGCACATGCACTTTTGGAAGGAAAAATTCTCTATAAAGATGTGTTCTTTACCAATCTCCCACTCTTTCCTTATATATCCTTCTTTTATGGAATTATTACAAATTGGGATCTGCAGGCATTCTATGCAACTCCAATTTTGGAAATCAGCGTAACTGCATTTTTCATTTTTCTCTGCGCGCAAAAACTATCGAAAAAGCCATATCAAATCGCTGCCGCTGTTGTTCTTTATTTATTTTCATTCACAATTCTGGCAACTTCTGATCATCAAACTGGCGTTTTTTCAGCAAGTCTTTTTGCAATAATTGGATACTATTTTGCCTTGCAAAAAAAATCAGTTATATCAGGGATATTTTTTGGACTATCTGTTCTTACAAAAGCATATTTCATCCCTATCCCTCTTGCATTCATTCTTGCTTTATTTTTTGAAAGTAAAAAAGAATTCTATAAAACCCTCTTCGGATTTCTTACAACAACGACTATTGTTTTTGCTTTCTTCTTTTTATTAAGCAAGGGGACAATAGTCTCTGATATCTTTCTTTACTCTCTTATTCGGGAACAAGGGCTATCAAAATTTGGAATTTTTAGATTTTTTATCTATAAAGAAATTATTTTATCTACTCTTTTTTTAATAAACTTTTCAAGAATTAAAAGGAAAGATTTTTTTGGGTTCTTTTCTCTTGTTTCGCTTCTCTTCCTGCTATTTTACAGAGACATCTATTTTTTATATCTCAATTTTCTCTTACCATTTTTGGCTCTTTCTTCAATATACTGGCTCAAAAAAATTTCTCACAAAAGAGACTTACAAATGGCATTATTCGCAGGAATGCTGATGCTTTCAATTTTCAGTATTAATTCCTATCTCACTTCCTACAAAAACCTTCAAACAATTCCTCAAATAAATGACATAACAAGAACTATTAACAACCTCCATCCCTCATCTTTGTATGGAATTAATAGTATTACTCCTGCACTCTCCTATCTAACTGGTGTGCCCCTTTTTGATGGAATTATTGATACCAATGAAAATCGTTTTCGATCTAAAAATTTAGATGCGTCAATACTTACAAAAAAGGCAATCGCAAATAACTCACTTCTTGTAACAAAAAGTGCAATTTATCCACAATACCAAATTAATGAAATCTTCATGAGTGAAATTTTTGATAAAACACAACTTGATAACTGCACGCTTGTTCTTTCTGCGCCCGTTAGATTTGAGGGTACTGAAAATGCTCTTTCATTAGCATTTTGTGAATAAAAATTTATCTATTCACATGAAATATTTTTACTACACTTCCTATAATTTCACTTTTTTTAATAGGTCCAAAATCTCTGCTATCTGTACTCTGAGAAGTATTGTCTCCTTCCACATCATATTCATTCAATTTCACTTTTTTAATCCTCTTTATCATGATTCGGTCATTTTTTATAAACAATACAATAGCTCCTGTCTTGGGACGTGATAAATATTTGTCTATAACAAAAACCACATCCCCTTCATTAATAACTGGCTCCATACTACTACCTGAAACTCTATACAAATAAAAAGGAGGAAAAAATGCCTGACTAGTGATTTTCTTGAATTGCATGCACCATGTTCGCAATCTCATCGACTGCACCAACAAGTGATTCTGCTGCTTGAATACTCACTTCTTGTTTGTTTCTAGAACATAATTTAGCTGCTTTCCAAAATATATCATGCAGATTTGGGTATTTTTCTAAATGCTCTGGTTTGAAAAAATCAGTCCAAAGAATCAATAATTCTTCCTTGCAAATCCTAGCGTGTTCTTCTTTAACAAGAATGCATCTGGTTATTGTGTTTTTGTAATTTAACATTGCAATTTGATCACCACTTGCAGGCTTTTCTAATGCAATCATTTTTTCTACCATTTTTTTGACCGTTGCGGCAGATGTTTGAGAGGCTTTTGGATCATAAATGCCACATGGAACATCACAATGTGCATATGCTTGTGGAAGAGGCATTTTAGAAAGAAGAGCTTTTACTAATTTCATGTATAATTACACTAACACAGAGGCAAAAAAAGTACAACAATTATGAAACAGGATTTGAGAGAAATTGCAGAACAATTTTTATATTGCTCTTTTTGCGGCGGGTTTTTGGAGTATGAGGGAGAAAATCTCCTGCAATGCCAATCATGTCTTAAACACCTATATATCAATCCCCGTCCCGTCAATGGTGCAATTTTGGAGAATGAAAAAGGTGAAATTTTATTAGTAAAAAGAAAGGCTAACCCAAGCATTGGAAAATGGGATTTGCCAGGGGGATTTGTTGACTTGAATGAGAGCGTCGAGAATTCAACAATAAGAGAACTCTACGAAGAACTTGGAGTTACTATCCATGACCTTTCATATTTTGATTCATTTGTTGATGTGTACACATATCAAGGAATTGACTATCCAACACTGGGTCTGGTATTCATAGGCAAACTTTCATCTGATAAAAAGCTTGAAATTAGCAGTGATATTACGGAAGCACAATTTTTTAGTCCTGAAGAAATTC
>CAZFJW010000066.1:0-5512 GCA_964519355.1 uncultured Gammaproteobacteria bacterium
CATATTTTAACTATATCAAATCTATACTTAAGAAGATCATCTGAGCCTTGATATCTACTCCATTATAGGCTCGATTGATCGTGTGATGCAAGTACTAGATCTGATAAAACCAAATATTTTTGATCTATTGACTGGCAGAATATAGTATAATTACAACTATATATATGAAGGGCAAAATTATTTCGATCCTGGGGGTTCTTATTGTATTTGCAGTAACGATTGGAGCTATTCTTTATGGACGAGGATACAGGCTTACTTTTAAGGATAGCAATGGGATCTCTGGTACTGGTATTCTTGTTCTCAATTCTTTTCCTGAGGGCGCACGTGTATTCATAGACGATAATCTCACAACAGCTACCGACAACACAATCAATCTCTCCCCTGGTAGCTACAAGGTTAAAATTCAGAAAGATGGGTATTATCCGTGGCAAAAACAAGTTATTGTCAGACGCGAAGAAGTTACCCATGCAATTGCAACCCTCTTCCCCACCAATCCACGTCTTGAATCAGTAACAACGCTTGGTGCCCTATCACCCATAATCGATGACTCTGGTTCAAAGATAGCTTTTCAAGTCGCGTCAATTTCTGCTCAAAAAGATGGAATATACCTTCTTGATATGAACCAAAAATCAATCATTCCATTTGGAGGAGCTATATCCCAACTGGTGGATGATGTAAACGAATCCTTTTCAAATGCTTCTATTTCCTTCACCCCTGACGGTGATGATCTTATCGCCACAACATCCGGAGCAACACAAAGAACATATAGAATACCTTTGGATGGCGGGGATCCCATTAATATAACTTCAACTATGGCTCAACTTGCCAAAGAAGACTCTCTTCAAAGAGAAGTTATAAATAAAAAATTAATAAACACCTTCCCCAAAAAGTTAAGACAATTTGCAGCAGCAAATATTACAGGGATCCTCATATCGCCTGAGGAAAATAAGATCTTTTATACTGCATCGCAAAGCGCCACGGTTCCAGTTGTTATTGATCCACCATTACCAGGTACAAACCCCACCCCCGAAACACGCTCAATAACCCAGGGTCATAAATATGTATATGACATTGAAGAAGATAAAAACTATTTGATTTTAGATACAAGCGGAATGGAAGCAGTGCAAATACCAACATTTAAATGGCACGCAAATGGGCTCAATCTTTTCTTCATAAATGATCAGGGAAGTAAAAAATCAATCGATACGATTGAGTTCGATGGACAGAATAGAAGAACACTTTATGCTGGACCACTTATCGATCAGTATCTTTTCCCATGGCCAGACGGAACAAGTGTTCTAATACTTACAAATCTGAACACCCCAGATACCCCCGCAAACCTCTATAGAATTGGGCTGAAATAAAAAGCCTTACAATTTTAGAATTCATTATTTTTCTAAAGAAGTTCTCGTAGCTATCTGCCCCCACTCAGTCATAAGACGGAATGAGGGCAGGAATCGTAGGTCAGGCATGGCTTGAAGAGTCGTCATGGATCTGGGGGGACCGGAGTCCCCAAGGGTCTTGTGAAAATTCGCTCGGCAGGGAGTCTAACACATTGGGGTATTTCAACGAGTTCCCCAAACTCAACAAGGACTCCAATCGCCGTATAGGTATCCTCCACGCCGCATGCCATTCCAGCCAGAAATTCGTGCATGGATACCAAGCCGTTGCGACTGATTCGCTCTTGCGCAATTTCCCGCGCCCTTCCGAGATGATTTGAACTCATTTCCGTGTCCTCCTAGCTAAGTCTTGGACTTGGCATTGGTGTTGGAATCCCCTCGCCTTTCAGCTCGAAGATAAGGCTTGTATCAGGCGTCTTGAAAAACGCAGGATACTTGGACTGAATTATGGTCGAAAAAATATCGACAAGAAAGCTTGTGGCTTCTTGCCTGGTCCTGAATGGTGCAACTTGTTGATGGTATCCTGCCATCGCATCAAGCGCTGTTTGGAGATCGCTTCTCATACCCTGATCGGTTAGCAAAGTGTCACGAGGAATGCACCCCGTGACAAAAAGCTCAACGACAGGAAGTGGCTTGCCGTTCTGGTCGAGAACAGCTAAATACTGCTCCTTTTCCAGAGCCAGATGTGACTCGTATTGCCTAAATCCTTGAGCGCAGATTTCTTTCTCGCGTGTCATAGACACAACGATCAGAATTCCGGCTGCAAAAACAGGCAGAAGCACGAGCCACGCAAGATTGAACTTCCGTTTCTTCATACTCTTCCTTGAACCTACGATTAAAATGTGCAACACCACGCGAACGCGGCGAATGCAAAAATCTACCGCAGGCACGTTGTGATAGGATGCATTATACTATAAGATTTGTAAAAATGACATTTTAATATATTTTGAATTTAGAATTGTAAAATGTGTATGATATTCTATGTATATGGTAGACAATGTATTTATGAAAATAGCAAAGCAGATATTTTTCACCTTATTAATATTTCTTTGTCTTTTTTTGCAATCTCCATTCAGTACTAACGCACAAATTAACCCAAATCCTCAAGGCTCATTTGAAGTTGAGGTCGGAGGCACTGTAGGATCAACAAGTGCTACTCCTGTGGCGACAAGTACTGTTTCTGTAACGATTTCAGGATTTGCTTCACCTAATGCATCAATCGTGCTTTTGGATAGTTCAAATAATAGTATTACAACGATAACTGCAGGACCTTTGGGGGATTTTACAATTACTGGACTCCAACTTCCTGCAGGATCTGCCCAGTATTGTTTTCGAGTCGTCGATTTCAAAAGACTTGGAACTTCTGAATCTTGCATGAATATAAACCCTACTACTCTATCCACTATTACAAATGTATATCTTCCTCCAACAATCGGTGTTGAAAAAGCAGAAATATCAGAAGGCCAAGAAGCAGTGATCTATGGGTATACCATGCCTAATGCGAAAGTAAAACTCCGCCTTTCAACAGGAGAAATAGTAAATATTACAGCTGATGAAAATGGCTACTATGAATATAGAAATGATGCACTTAAGGCCGGTGATTACAGCTTTGTTGCAAGCGCTTCATATAATGCAACAGATTCACTTGAATCTAAAACCACTGCCAAACTCAAAGCACTTTCTCCAGAAGAAGTAGCCAAAAAAGCAAAACAGATTATCAAAAGTGTCGGAGAATCAGAGCGAGGAGGATTCCCATGGTGGATCTTTATTGTTCTATTCCTTCTTGCTCTTGGAGCTGGACTCTTCTTCCTCTATAAAACACATCCCGAATTATTTACTAAACTATGGCTTCTTGTTGCCCCTTTTATAACCAAACTCGGTAAGAAAAAATCTGGCCACCACGAAAAGATACTAAAACAGCTTGAGAAAGAAACAAAGGATAATCAAAAGCACTCCAAACCAACCCCCACACAAGCTTAAATACGAGAAAAGGAAATATCTATTTAGACAAAAAGTCTCAAGCATTTTATTTTTACAGTTGAATTTTTGAATTTGCTTAGTATTTAGAGATTAGGATTTTTTAATCTAATCATGTAGTTAGAAATACATGATACATTCTACATAATTCTTAATTCATATTTATTTCTGTGGTATCCTATTTATATGTATACTTCTGCCCTCAAGTTAATTTTTAATTCCAAACTTCTTTTCTACTTCTTGCTTCTTACTTCTTGTTTCTTACTTCTTGCACAGCAAGCACAGGCAAAAGCACTTATCGATGCTTCAGATACCCTTTCTACTGCAAGGCCTTCTGGAAAAGCAACTATCTCAGATGCTATGAGCGCCAATAGTACTCAAGTATTAATTACTGATAATAACTCGATCATTTTAGCGTCTGAATCAGCAATGTTAAGAACTACTGCAGATACAACTATTGGAAGTACAACTATTGCATCAGTTTCTGCTCAAAATACGCCCACAACAGGGAAAAGAACTGTATATTTCAAGACAGCCGTAGCCAATCCAGCAACGGCAGGCGACTTACTCATAATGCCGGTAAAGGCAATGCATACCTTTGAATTCACAACCCAAACAACTATTCCCAGTGGTGGAAATATCGTTATAACATTCCCCGGAAGTGCAAATAACAATGACTACCCTTCAGTAGGCTCATTTGCCTTTAATGGACTTACCGGAACAGATATTAAATTCAACAACGCAACATGCGGTACTATTGTTGTATCATCACCAAATATTACGTGCGATGCCGTTACTTCAACTATTACAGCAGGCACAACAGTAACAATACTTGTAGGCTGTAGCGCATCATCTGGAGCAGCCTGCACAACCAAGAACCCAATTCTTATCAATCCTCTTGTTACCACTTCTGGAGGAGATGATAATAAAATTACAATAAGAACCCAGGATACAACCGACAGCGAACTTGATGTGTCGTTCGTAACAGTTACGACAGGGACCTCAGTGTTAGTATCTGGAACTGTAGAGTCAAGATTTACCTTTACACTTGGCGGAGTGTCAGACAATACTGCTGCAAACGATACCAACCCAGGATGCTCCCTCGTAGAAACAACAAATGCAGGAGCCAATGCCCGGGCAACTTCGCTTACTCTTGGACAACTGCAATACACTCCGTCTCAAAAGGATAAAAAAATATCAAATATAACTGCCCAGCTTTTAGGAGTAAGCACCAACTCTCTCAACGGATATGTTCTGCTTGCATCATCTAATGCTCCCCTTACTCACGAACGCGCAACCAGCATATTTAAAACAAGCGCGCTTGCAGATGTTCCTGAGTCTTTTCCTTCTGCTGCCAATTACTTTGGTATGCACGCTTGCGGAGTTGATACACCAAGTGCTACCTGGACAGAGGCTGCGAACCAGAACTGCTCAACTGTTATAGCTGAATCTACAGCAAATGAATGTAAATATGCGTGGCCAAAAACAGGAGATGATATTATTCTTGCTGCGGACTATCAGGGACCAATTGGATCAGGTCAAACAGAAGGAAACGGTCTCACATCAGTTGTATATGCCGCAGGAATTGATGGAACTATTGCAGCTGGTGAGTATACAACAACAGTCACTTATACCGCCCTTCCCACTTTTTAGGCATTTGCTTCAAATTCGTAATTAGTAATTATTTCGTGGTATTCTATTTATATGGATCTTGCCCGAATTCTGCTACTCAAGTCGAACCTAAAGTACTTTTTGGTACCACTTTTTACTCTCGCTCTTCTCAGTTCCACTCTCATCAACCAAGCGCATGCAAAAATAGAAGATCTGCAAAAAATTACAATAACTCCCTCGATTGAGCTCAAGATGAAACCAGGACAAGCCTCATCTGGAAAAGTCCCTCTTATTAATGAAAGCTCCACTCCACTTACTTTCAACCTTCAGGTGAGAGATATAACAGTAGATAACAACAAGGGAATTCCCAAAATTGTATCTTCAAACCAACTTCAAATCCTCTCAGAATGGGTAAGGCTTTCTGAGACCGAGGTTACCCTTAAACCAGGCGAAAGAGTCGAATTAACATACTTCATAGAACTCCCGAAAAACCTTCTTCCTGGGGGCTATTATGCCTCAATTTT
>CAZFJW010000067.1:0-5422 GCA_964519355.1 uncultured Gammaproteobacteria bacterium
AGAGCACGTGACTTCGGATCATGGGGTTGGGGGTTCGACTCCCTTCGGGCGCGCACATTGATTTCAAATGAAAAAATACATACTAATTCTAGCAACTGCATTCATAGCGCTTGAATTTATTACAATTACTACTTTCCTTCTGTTTTTTGGGAAATTTACGTCCCCCACACTGTTTGTTATTTCTGCTATCAAATCGGGCAAATATTCACCAGTTGGATTCGTTTGTAAAAAACAAGGGAAAGACTGGTATGCGCAAGGACATCTGGATGGGATTTCTTATAGTTGTCGCCTCCCCGCTTTTGATGGTAACGTCCCCTGTGCAAATCATTCCCAATGCTCATATGGATGGTGTATTGAATCAAGCAACGTAACATCTGGGGGTGTCTGCTTAAAATATAAAGAGGACGCTTTTGGCTTGGGTGAAGGACCAACTCCTGGTATTGCAAAAAGGCTGATAGTCGAATAATAATTTTGATAATGTATGTTTATATAGTAAAATGTAGCGACGAAAGCCTGTATACGGGAATTACGGATGATTTAAAAAGACGCGTAAATGAACACAACAACAAGAGAGGTGCAAAATCTTTGAAAGGGAAACTTCCAGTTATACTTGTCTATCAAGAGGAATACAAAACAAAAAGCGAAGCACTAAAACGAGAATATGAGATCAAGACTTGGAAGCGAGAAAAAAAATTAGAGTTGATTCGGTCCGGTAGCTCAATGGTAGAGCAAAGGACTCTTAATCCTTAGGTTCAGGGTTCAAATCCCTGCCGGATCACAAATAATTTATTGGGCTGCAAAAACTCTCTTTATTCTTCTTTTATTCGTAGTCTGATATAATTTGATTATGAAAGTAGATTTTTCTGCGGTAGTGCCTGTTTATAACGAAATCGAAAGTATTCCAGAACTTACTCTTCAACTAGAATCAGTCTTCACCAAACTCAAAAAATCCTTTGAAATTGTTTTTGTGGACGATGGATCAAATGATGGATCGCTTGAACTTATGCAGAAAATGGCTCGCGAAAAAAAGAATATACGTATTTTTTCTTTTCGAAAAAATTTAGGCAAAGCCAATGCTCTTTCATTAGGATTTAATAAAGCAGAGGGCGAATACATACTGACTCTTGATGCAGATCTCCAAGATGATCCAACCAATCTCCCATTAATGCTTCAGACCATGACAGATGAAAACCTTGATATGGTATCTGGATGGAGAAAGGAACGTAGAGACTCGCTTCTGAAAACTATTTCCTCTAAATTATTCAACAGGGTCGCTGTCCCTCTTCTTTTTAAAGTTGATCTTCATGACCTCAATTGCGGACTCAAACTCTACAAAAAAGAACTGGTCAAGGAAATTAAAATTTACGGAGGAATGCATAGATTTATTCCCGTTATTGCAAGCGAATTAGGGTTTCGAGTAGGAGAAGTCCCCATCATTCATCATGCACGAAAATACGGTAAATCAAAATACAAACCGACTAAAATTTTAACTGATATCCCGGATCTTTTAACTCTATACTTTTTATCATATTACACGCGACGCCCCCTCCACTTCTTCGGTAAAATTGGAATATTACTTCTTGGCGCAGGCGGACTTATCTTAATATACCTATTCATCCTTAGAATTACCGGCAATTCAATCGGCACCCGCCCCCTTCTAACATTTGGCGTGCTGCTATTTACAACAGGAGTTCAGACTATTTTTACAGGGATGCTAGCTGACCTGGTAGTATCCCGAAGCGAATCACACAGCCCAATGATCCCTCTTCGATATGACTCAGATGCCAAATAGTATTCGTCAATTTATAAAAATTGCTTTCGGCTTTCCCCTTACAGTTGTGTCCCTTGCCTTTATTGCAAGAATCATCTACGTCCATAAGGCAGAATTGCCGAGTCTTCATACAATATCCCCCCTTCCACTTTTTGCTGGAATTATATGTGTTTGTCTTTTTTACCTCATTCGAAGCATCGTCTGGCATAGAATCATTAAAGATCAGGTCACCAAAAAACTTGATCCTCTTGAAAGTATTTACTTTCTATCGGTTTCAGAACTCAGACGATACATTCCCGGCAGTGTTTTTGCCTTCATGTCCCGAGGATTTTACTTTAAAAAATACGGCCTTGAACCCAAACACATGCCAAAACTTCTTATTATTGAAGCGATTGTGTTTGTAATAAGCGCATGTATTCTCTCAATTCCAGCTCTGTCATATTTTCAAGATTCCATAGTAAATGTTATTTCCTTTAAATATTCTATTTTTTTTATTGCGCTATTTTTAATCGGAGCACTTTTTGGAATTTGGAAGATATTTCACAAAATATCAAATAAGGACGTTCAATTAAAATCACTTCAGGATTTTGCCATAACAACAGGAATTGCAATGCTTGGCTGGTTTTTCTTTGGGTTTGGAAATTTTCTTATTACATCATCGTTTGTTACATTTGATTTCTACAATTCTCTTCCCTTCATCTCACTTTTTGTATTTTCGTGGCTTATCGGATACCTATCTTTTATTACACCAATGGGTCTTGGTATACGTGAGGGAGTTATTGCACTCCTTCTTCAAAAGCAATTTACTCTGGGTATCGCCTCAGCAATTGGAATCTGGTCAAGACTTATTGTAATCGCATCAGAGATTCTATTTGTCCTTTCACTGCTCGTGATTCGAAAATATAAAATAACTCAGTATTTTCAAAAACCCTGGCAAGACAATATTGCAATTTTTATTACCATCTTATATTCAACTTACTTCTCTCTCGTAACTCTTGCCAAACACGCTCACTTTATGACAGGCAAATACGATCTTGGAAATATGGCGCATGTCCTTTACCATACTACTCACGGAAATATTTTCCAGCATACAGACCCAGGAGGAACAGAAATAGTCTCTAGACTTGCAACACACGCTGATTTTATCTTAATACTTATCTCACCCTTCTCCATACTTTTCGATGAATCAGAACTTCTTCTAGTTCTCCAATCTGTTGCATTGGGGGCTGGAGTTTATATTACATACAAATTGGCCGAACTTATTCTCAATAATAAAAATCTTGCATTACTTTTTGGTGTATCTTATGCCCTAAATTTCTGGGTTCAAAAGCAAAATTTATTTGATTTTCACCCAATAACGCTTGCTACACCTCTTGTACTTCTCACTTTTTACTATATTTTCAAGAAAAAAATTATCCATTCACTCGTATTCCTTATGCTTGCGCTACTTACAAAAGAGCAGATGTACGCTGTGGGATTTTTAGTTGGAGCATATATTACTTTTTTCAAAAGAAAAAAAATTGGGATAGCTGTTATGACGGGATCTCTTGTTACTTTTTATCTTCTCATGAATGTTTTCATCCCCAACTCACACACAGGCGGACATTTTGCGCTGTCATATTTTGAAGAACTCGGATCTACTCCTACAGAAATAATAATAAATTCTATTTTAAAACCCCACATTCTTATATCTACATTTTTTGCACCAGACAGAATTACGTATCTCAAACTACTGCTTAGTCCACTCGGAATTCTTCCCCTTTTTGCCCCTATTTTTCTCATCGGTGCACTGCCAGATTTTCTTATAAATATGATGTCCAACAATCCGCACCTTCGGGATATCAATTACCACTATGGTGCAGTTATCATACCCTTCATGTATATTTCCGCAATTGCGGGTTCGGCATTCCTCATTAAGAAAAGACTGCCTTTCTTAATTATTGCCTCATATCTTGTCATTATGACAGTTTATTCTTTTTATACGTATGGAGCACTGCCTGGAGCGAAAAATCCCTCTATCGAAATGTTCAAGTCTCAAACAGAAGGAGAAGCAGCTTTGGAATATTTTCTGAAAAGTGTTCCATCTTATCTTTCTGTCAGTGCATCAAATAACCTTGGGGCACACCTTGTGCAGCGAAAGGATTTATTCGTATATCCAGTTGGTAAGGACATAGCACAAGTTATTATAATTTCCAAAACTGACAAAAATGCATCTCCAAATCTCCAAAGTCATTTAAAAGATATAAGGATTTTAGAAAACGATCCGCACTACAGAACGATATTCAAGAACGCATACGCTCAGGGATTTTTAAAAACAAGCTTGATTGCCAAATAATCATCTCGACACAGAATAGACTGTCGGATAATACAAAAAGCTCGCAGGAGCATCATCAAGAAGATATTTTTGGAAATCAGCATAAATATTCATTCTCAGTTTGGGGTCTGTTGTAATCCGCCCGTCTTCGAGTAACTTATCAATTCTTAAATTTTTATACAAAGAAATATTATTTTTTTGACTAGAATGCCACAGGACATATTGATCAGGATCTGCCTTTACAGAAAATGAGTATAGAAATATTTGAAACTTTTCAGGGATTTTCTGAACTATTTCGATTTTACTGTTAATTCCTATCTTTGCCCATGATGCTTGGATAATTTTAGCAACCTGTTCGTATTCTTTTGTCGTAGAGATTGTGAGTGTTGTTTTTTTGCTATCAAAAGCTGTTCCTTCAAGATATGTTTTTGCAAGTTCCTCATCAATTATTCCATAATTTATAGTTCTTGCAAAAAAAACAGAATCCTCAGGAATCGAACCATATGTTCTTTGTCCTTGAGAAAAGGTCTCAGGAAGTGCATTATGAAGAGCAAGTCTTACTTTTTTTTCAGAAAGGGTATCGTCCTGAGTATTATAAAAAAGAGTAACTAGAGTGTTGTGATCAATGCTTTTTGTCACCTTTACCCTTTTCCATTTTCCAAGATCCTGATTTTTAAATGTAGGATCCTTCACATCAACAATTTTGTCTACATCCCCGAGCAAAAATGCAATTTTAAGAGCCTCCTCTGATGGATAAAAAATAATTTTTTTCCTCTTTTTCTTATCTTTTGTGTGAATCAATTCTAATTCTTTAATAAAGCCTCCATTTACTCCAACATCATTAAATTTATATTCACCCAAACCTTCAAAATTGTCCAAAAGAAGCGGTTTGGCAACTGAGGCTAAGAATGGGGCATATTGCTCTTGTAGGTCATACACAACGGTATATTTATCAATCTTTTTAACTGAGGCTTCTTTAAATTCAAGCGGAATATTGTCAGCTGTTAATTCATCCCCATTATGAAAATACTGACCCTTTTTTAAATGAAATATATATTGTTTGCCGTTGTTGCGAATTTCCCAAGACTCGCTTGCCCCCGGCAATATCCTGCCATCACTCGCAACTTTGGTAAGACCATATGATATATCTTCTAAGATCGAATCAGGGATAGTAAGTGGTGTAACCACGCCCTCAAACCCGATAGTCTGAGTTTCTTTTAGAATTAGAGGCTGAATATAGAGTTGAAGAATTCCAACAAAAAGGAAAAACCCTACAATTCCAGCTAAAATTGACGTGAGGATTACCATCCTCCACTTTTTCAGGTATGCCTTAAATA
>CAZFJW010000068.1:0-5258 GCA_964519355.1 uncultured Gammaproteobacteria bacterium
TAGACAGTACCCAGTAGTTAGTTGATCCGGCTCCTATATCATCTGTTCCACAGGTAACAACACCACTTCCATTTGTTTCAAGCGCACACCCATTAAATCCAGTCAAGGTAAGTCCAGCAAATGTTGGGGAATCACTCGTTCTGAGATTCTGATTAAGAGTAGCATTGCCGGTAAGAGTTAGGGTATTCCCACCACCAGTAAGAGTAATATCAGAACCTGTTACTGTTATTGTTCGAGAAGTCGTGCCTCCAGCAACACTAAATCCATCTGCATTTGAAGTTAGAGCAAGGCCATTATAACTTGCAACTCCGCTAATAAGTTGTGAATTTCCAGTAACTGCTCCAGTGAGCGTAACAGCTCCTATTTGTAGAGTCCCTGTGGATGAAATTGTATTAACTCCGCCTCCCGAGAAGGCCATATCTGCACCGCTGCCAGAAAGTGTTATCCCTGTCGTGCCGCTAGTTGTAACATTTCCTGTTGTATCAACCTGAAATGCATTTGCTGTACCTGAAGTTAATGTTCCAGAGACATCAAGATCGTCATTAATATCAACTTCATCAGAAGTGTCTAATAGTGTACCGCCAGCAAGAGTAATATTTCCAGTCGAGGTGAAAGTGAGACCTGTTGTACCGCTTGTCGAAACGTTTCCGTTTGCATCTACTTGGAAGGCATCACTAGTTCCTACAAAAAGAGTAGATGCGAAGTCAACTCCCGCAGAAGATGTAAGTGATCCAGTTATATCTGTATTGTCTGATAGCGATATATTTCCGTCTATGTCTGATATAGTTCCAGCACCTGTTACTCTAATTCCGGTAGTTGTGCTGCCTAGGTCAACAGTATCTGCAATGACAACATTTCCGTCAGAATCAATAATAACTCCAGCAGAAGATACTTGTATTCCAGTTGATGCAGATCCAAGATTTACCGTTCCATTTGCTGTTGTCGTCCCGCTACCGCCAGTCGGAGAGAGTGTTATATTTCCAGTAGAAGCATCACCAATTGTTATATCTTGTGTACCTGTAGTTGTAATATTGCCCGAAGCAGTTATTACTAAATTTCCACTTCCACCAAAAAGAGTTGTGGTTGGAGTGCCGCCAGCGGTATTGGTTACTGCAAATTTAGCACCTGCGGTTGTTGCACCTCCTACAAGAAAGTCGAGAGTTGTATTAGAAGGAAAAATTGATCCGTTTTGAAGAGTCCAATAACTCGTAACTGCGCCGCCGAGATTGGCCCATGAAAGACCGCCTGATCCATCTGTTACCATGGCATATCCACTTGATCCATCAGATGCCGGCCAGGAATATGTTATGCCATTAAATTCTGTGGTAGTAATATTATCGAGTGCGCCTGTTGATGTGATACGGGAAACTCCACCTGTTTGAATAGAACCCGTTGCATTAAGATTTCCGCCTGCTGTTATATCGCCTGAACCTAAAATATTCCCAACCACATGAAGTTTGGTTGAAGGACTATCAGTACCTATCCCTACAGAATAGGAGGAATCCTCAAGATATATAACATCAGTATCAAAAGCCCAACCCTGTGCAGTTGGGGTATCAGAACTTGCCTCTTCTCCTGTAATAGTAAGTTTTTTATTGGTTGTATCAAGTGAAAGGGATATGTTATCTCCTGCAACAAATTCGAATGCATCGGTGTTGGTTACAGCTGTAATTGATGCAGATCCTGATTTTATTGTGTTAAATATTTTTTGTGAACTACCTCTGTCTGTATTAATAATTGTTAATTCTTGATCACCGCTAACAGAAATTCCTCTTGATCCCTCGACACTATATACAATATTAGAAGCAGTTACTTTTCCTTCTCCTGCATCAATATCTGCTCCTTTTGTATCGATTCCTCCCGTAAGATACGAAACACCTTTAACTGTAAGATCCTTGAGCACCTCAGCATTTTGAGTAAAGAGGGTAGGAATTCCTATGCGGAATCCATATCGTGAACCTTTGGAAGCACCCAATACTGTTTGTTCAGGAGACACATTGGATGCAGTGCTAGATTTTCCATCTCCACTATTGAAATGCAATGTGCTAAGAAAACCAAGGGACAATATTAAAAAAAAGCTTACCCCAAGAAGCCCCCACGCTTTGTATGGAATGTTTCTTGACTCTGTGGGTGGGCTTGAACTTGATGGTGGATTATTTTGTTGGAAAGTTGGGATAGTATCTACATAAATAGGTTGTCTCTGTTGGATTACTGGCGGTTGTGGAATAAATGGAACAACAGGCTCAGAAGGAATGCTCGGAGTAGGGGTTGGGATTTGAGGTGCAACAAAAACACTTACTGGCTGTGACTCGTATCTTTCTCTTTTTGCTTTTCTCTCATTCTTAATTTTTGTTTTGAATTCTACAATTTGCTCTGTAGTATATCTTCTATGAGATTTTGTAGTACGTAGTGGAACAAGTACTCCCTTAGTGTCCCAGCGTCTCAGAGTTTTAGTAGAGACTTTCAGTAGCCTTGCGGCTTCTTCAATTGTTAGGGTCAGATTTTGCATTGGGCAGTTAGTTCTAAAAGTTAGACAATTCTTATTCAAATGTCCAATTTTTAGATCTACTTTAATTAGGTCATATTCCGTATATATTGTCAATACTGAACTTGCTTTTTACTAATAATAAAAATGCAAAACAAAATGGTGGCTAATTGTCCAATTTTAGAAAAAGCTCGTATGATTAATGTAATAACTTATAAGAATTTCACCATATATAAATATTATCTTATAATTATTATTGACTTATAGTTTATATATTTCAATACAATCTTATAGTACATATAATAATCTTATAATTTATACATCCAGATTCAAAAATTTGTTAAGAAGAATTCTGAATTTTTCGGAAGTATTTTTATTAACATCTTATAAATATTAATTAAGAGCTTTTATTGAATTATTCTAAAATCGATTATTATTTTTTTGTATACATTTTGTTAGCAAAGGGTTTTTAATTTTTTCTTCCAGAAATAGGACTTACACTTTCTTAAAATAGTGACTGTTACTGCTATTAGGAAAATTGCATTACGAGGTAGGTGAGGTCTTAGTTGGTTGTATCCTAATTCTTCTATGACATTCTAGCTTTTAAATTTTTCTAAACTTGGACATTTACGCACAAAATTTCATATTTGAAGGAGTAATCCTTGACAGAAATTCCCAGGCATTATACGCTTTTGAATGTAATGAACAAAATTTTCGCAATTTGGATTCTTTTTTTTGTGATATTCCTGCTTCTAGTAAATAAGAATATAGCTTTGGCTCTTGAGCCATCAGTCGTGAATGGCATAGCTATTCCTCTTACAACGAGTGAGAAGAATATTGAAGAAGGCCAGATAATATCATATGACGGTAAGAGTATGGAGAGAAGTAAGAGTGAGTATGATAAAAAGATATATGGAGTAACAGTGATGGATCCTGATCTTGCGATAACAGACTTAGATAAAAAGTCTCAAGCATACGTTTTGTCTAATGGTAGGGCAAGTGTTAAAGTTTCATCTAAAAATGGATCTATCCAAGCCAATGACTATATAACATCTTCTGATGAGCCTGGCGTTGGGATGAAGGCAACCAAAGAAGGAGTCGTTTTGGGAACCGCTCTTGAGCCTTTTGATAAAGATGGAACTGGAGTGATATCAGTACAAGTCTCTCCGCATACACAAGCAAATATCGGCGATGACCACAAGTCTAAATGGAATCCAATGCTTCTTGTTATTGTCTTTTTTGTTCTTGATAAACTTATTCTTCGATAATTCGGAATGTTTTTAAACGACTTAAATTACCTAAGGAATAGCAAATAATACACAATGCTCAAAATGATTCTGTATATACCAAAGACTGTAAAGTCATTTTTCTGAATATATCCGATCAGCCATTTAATAACAAAAAATGCGCTGATGAATGAAAAGAGAATTCCGAAGCATAAAATAAACACGTCATAAGTTCCAAGACTTGAAGCTGATTGGAGAATATCTAAAGCTGTTGCAGCAATCATTGTCGGAATTGCCAAAATAAATGAAAATTCAACTGCCGCACGCCTATCAAACTTAAGAGCAAGTCCTCCAAAAGTGGATGAGGCTGCACGTGAGACGCCTGGAATCATTGATATAGATTGCACAAAGCCAATCAATATTGCATCTTTATATGAGAGTTGTTCTATTTTCCTTATTTGTTCATGTGATTTATCTCTATTTTTTTTGGCAATTAGTCTTTCAATTCCAATAATCGCAATTCCGCCTAAGAAAAGACTAATTACAGGCACAAGGGGATTGCCGAAGAGCTGTTTGATACCATCATAAAAAAGAAAACCAAGAATGCCAGTCGGAATAAATCCCACGCATGCTTTTAAAAAAAGAGACTTTTGAGTTACTAATCTTTTGAAATATAGAAGAACTACGGCCCCAATTGCTCCCAGCTGAATTGCTATCTCGAAAGTTGTAAGAAAGTTTGACGGTTCAATCTGAAGCAGGTGCGAGGTAAGAATAAGGTGTGCGGTTGACGAAATCGGAAGGAATTCAGTAATTCCTTCAACGATTGAGAGCACTAATGCCTGGAAGAGATTCATATTAATTATTAATATAGTATCATCTCAGAACTATTCTTATCAGGGATGTGGGGTAGGTTTTGTGACATCTCCTTTGCCTCTGGTAAGCGCGAGGTTAAGAAGAGCTTGCTGAGCAATTGCATCCGGATCAATTGAGTATATGTTTTCGATGCCATATTCACGATACTCTCCCTGCATGAATTTTCCAAGTCCCCGCTTGATTTCATAGACTGGATATCCTTCTGAAAAGAGATTAACACTCTTGCCAACTGTCCTTACAAATCCGAGACTTCCAGCAAAATCGGTTCCAATCTCAAATACTTTTGTGCCTTTGCGAACAGAGATGCTATCTTTTGTTCCTTGGGGTATAAGAATTCCGCTTGAAGTCATAACTCCGCCTTGATCGGCAAATGCTTGGATATCTGCCCAGCCTTTTAGAATTGCAGTTTTTTCTCGCGGATCTGCGCCTGCCATATCGAGTTCTTCCAAAATATGTTCTGGGCTGACGATTCCCCAGAGTTTGATATTGAATCCATCACTAATAATTTTGCCTAAATCGAATTCTTTTGACATGGAGCTGATTATATCAGATATGTTTTAGATACGAAAACGGAGAAGGTATCGTACTTTGGGACAGTGTCCCTCAGCATAATAGAGCTTCTCCGTAAACGCACGTTGACCACGAGTCGGGCGACTGTGACGGATGCGGTACCC
>CAZFJW010000069.1:0-5228 GCA_964519355.1 uncultured Gammaproteobacteria bacterium
TGGCTTTTTTGTATACTTACCTTCAGTATGGAATCTGCGGCACAAAATTTACACAGTCTATATCTCGAGCTTGGAGATCTAAAAGGTGATTTTAGAAATTACAACCTCTATAGATTTATTTTGAAAAGACTTCAGGGCAAATCAATTTTAGATATAGGGTGTGGTGCAGGGCATTTTCTCAGTCTTGCATCTAAAAATGGATATCAAACCTCGGGACTTGAAGATAGTAGGGATTTAATCGATTTGAGTAGAAAAATATATAGAAAAGATCTAGGTATTAAGCAAGGACGAGTTGAGAATCTGAATGCTGACAAGAGAAATTTTGATGCCATTGTTATGATTGATGTCCTAGAACATATTGATAATGATGAAGAAGCGCTAAACCTTATCCATAACAAACTTACTAGTGATGGAAGGCTTATAATCCTGGTACCTGCATATCAATTTCTCTTTGGACAAAGAGATAAGGGTATCGGGCATTTTAGAAGGTATTCAAAAAATGAACTTGTTTCGAAATTAAGTAATGCTCATTTTGAAATTGTAGAATCGAGATATTGGAACATGTTGGGAGTTCTACCTTATTTTATTGCTGAAAAAATAATGAAAAAAGAATTTATAGTTGGTTTTAGGGGTAATAAGAAAAAAGGAATTGTGAGCAACATGCTTAATAAAGCGCTTTTCGTATGGTTTCAAAGGGTTGAAAATCCTATTAATTTGGGTTTTGGCTTAAGTGTTATGGCAGTTGCTAAAAAGCAGAATTCATAGAAATGCAAAATTCTCCTCAAAATCTTGTATTAGAATTTGCAAAGACTCTATTAAAGAGAATTAAAAAGCCTTCATTTATTGTACTGGTTGGAATATTCCTTCTTGCTGGTTTACTGAGAATATATAAATTTGATAGCGTACCAAGGACTGGGGCTACTTTTGATGAGTTTGCCTGGACGTGGCTGGGGATGAGTCTATTAGACGGCAAGCAACCCACCTCGTGGTCTCCCCATTCATTGTATCAAGAGAGAAAACAAGTACAGTATCTTGGGGCCTATTTTCTAATCGTAACACCATATCTTGAACATCCTCCACTTTTTGGGATTATTGCAGGTGGATTTGCAAAGTTGAATGGAGTATCGGATATATTCCTTGTTACAACATATAAAATTCGTCCACTTGCGATAGTGATGGGGATGACAAGTGTGCTTCTTCTCTTGTTATATATAAAAAGAGTCTATGAAAAAAATGTGGCGGTCCTTGCTATGCTTCTTTTTGCAACAGTTCCCACAGTTGTGATTGGATCTAAAATAGTTCAAAATGAAAACTTCTTTGTTCCCATGTGGCTTCTATCGCTTCTTTTACTCCATCAATATATAGGTACTAAAAAAATTCGATATAAATACCTTTCATTTATTGTAGCTGGTGTTTTACCTCTTGCAAAAATTCCATGGCTTATTGGATCTTTCTCTCTTGCGCTTATTTTGTCGTATAACAAAAAATGGAAGGATGCAGCGCAGGCCATAATAGTAGGTCTCATCTTTTTAAGCCTTTTTGTTGTCTATGGAATGTACTACGATGCTGATTTGTTTTTTAATTTATTCCGCTTTCAACTTGCACGATATGATATTTCATTTGCTGGAATTTATTCACTCTTGACTGATCCACTGCTTTTGGACAGGGGCTATGTAGATGGATGGATATTTATGGGGTGGTTTGCAATTTTTTATCTTGCAATGGATATAAAAAAGCATTATTGGATTGTGCTTCCATTTTTTTCTTATTTTATTTTGTATGCTTTTGCAATTCCGAATGAGCCAGGACATGGATGGTATAGGTATCCATTCTATCCTTTTACGTTATCAGCATTGGCAATTGTTTTTGAACAGCAATATAAAAAAACGTCACTATTTTTTGTAATCTCTATTCTTTTTATTTCGCTTGCTATCTTGTCCAACACTTGGGTATATAAATTCGGTTTTTCTTACACAGTTATGAGAATAGTTATTTTGTTAGCTTGTGGATCGTTTTTGCTTCCTCTTTGGGTTCGAAAATTTGAAATAATACGAAAGCCACTTTTTATTTTTTGGATAGCACTACTAATTCTAGGAAATATCTGGTCGGTACTCGGTTTCATTGAATAATGAGAAAAAAAATAACATATATTATTCGTCATCCTTTTATTTCAGGGACTGCCGTAGTTTTCGGAGCGGGATTTGTTTCAAATGTTATAAACTATTTTTTCAATCTTGCCATGGGGAGATTTTTAACTAAAGATGAGTATGGTCTGATGTATTCGTTGATGTCACTTTTAGGATTATTTTCTGTTTTTTCATCAACACTTTCTGGTGTTTATACAAAATACAGTGCAAAATACCAAGCATCAGGCGATGACGAAAGTATATCGGGAATGTTTTGGGCAGGCCTCAAGCTTCAGTTAATTCTTGGAGTCATTCTTTTAATTTTCATAGTTGTTTTTAGTCCCTTAATTGGAAGATTTTTACATGTAGACAGTAATATCCTCGTGTATTTACTTGGGGTGTATTTGTTCTTTTCTATTCTCTATACACTTCCAACCGCAATACTTCAAGGGCAATTAAGAATATTTTTATTCTCTTTTGGGACAGTTATTGGGCCATTAGTAAAACTTGTTCTGGGAGTAATTAGTGTTATTTTAGGGTATTCGCTCTATGGCGTAATGGGGGCGCTTATTGCTTCAGTCTTTATTCCATTCTTAATTTTTCTTGGAATTTTTCTTTCACATTTTAAAAATAAAAACAGATCGGTTTCTGTGAAAAGTTTTGTTAATGAATTAAAAAATTATAGTCTGGGATTTTTTCTTGCATCATTTGGATTTTCTTTTTTTACATTTGCTGATGTTCTAATAATAAGACACTTTGTTCCCGAGATTTCAGGACAATATGCTGCATTGTCAATTATGGGAAAGGCAATTTTCTATTTTATTTCTCCTGTATATTTGGTCTTTTTCCCGGTTATCGCTCAGAAAAAGGAAAAAAAAGAAAAACTTCTTGGAACATTGCTTCTTGCTTGTTTTGTAATAATGACAGCTTCTGTTGGAATTTCCTTCATATATTTTGTTTTTCCCAAATTTGTAATAAATGTATTTTTCCCTAAACCAGAGTATCAAATACTTGTTCACTATCTTGGTATTTATTCGCTATACATTATGATTCTTTCATTCGCTTCGCTTTTTCACTTTTTTTTCTTGTCTGTTGGAAGAACAAATATTTACAAAATGATTATGCTTGCCTCAACAGTGCTTGTTTTTGGTTTAATTTTTTTCCACTCCAGCTTGTACAGGGTAATTGGTGTTCTGTTCTTCTCAACATTTTTATTACTCGCCTGTTATGTAGGATATTATTTTAAATATGAACGAGATTAAGCTTTTATCGATGGTAATGCCTGTTTATAAGCAGGAGAAATTAATTGAAAAAAATATTAAATCACTTAAAAAGGTGCTTGATCAATTCCCTTTTAAATACGAGCTAATAGTTGTTATTGATGGGATTTTGGATGATTCATACCAGAACGCTAAAAAATTTGCGGACGAAAACATAAAAGTAATTGGATATGAAAAAAATTACGGAAAGGGTTATGCAGTGAGGCTTGGAGTCAAAGAGGCACGAGGAGATATCATAGGATTTATTGATGCTGGAATGGATATAGAACCGGAGGGGATTTCAATGCTTTTGAATCATATGGTATGGTACGACGCAGATGTTATTGTGGGCAGCAAGCTTCATCCCGTCTCAAGAGTAAATTATCCAATATCAAGAAAAATTTTATCATGGGGGTATCGAACATTTACTCATATACTGTTCGGATTTTCAGTAAGAGATACACAGGCAGGAATAAAAATTTTCAAGAAACAAGCAGCAAAAGATGTTTTTTCAAGATCACTTGTTAAGAATTTTGCATTCGACGTTGAGGTTTTGGCATTGGCTTATGCGTTGGGGTATAAAAGAATTTATGAGGCTCCAATAAGACTAAATTTTACTGGCAATTCTTCGATTGCCACAAAAAAAGTATGGAAAATCATTTCACATATGGTTTTGGATACTTTTGCAATTTATTACCGTTTGAAAATCCGTCAATATTATAGAAAAAGCAACAGGAGGAATTGGATTGAAAAAACATAACAAGCTTTCAATTCGCATCCTGAATTGGAGAGATGTTAAACACCCTTTAGCAGGAGGCGCTGAATTGTCACTTCATGAACAAGCGAAAGTGTGGATGAAGATGGGCGCTGAAGTTTCTTGGTATTCAGCGTCTTGGAAGAATGCGAAGAAAAATGAAATTGTGGATGGGGTTAGAGTTTTTCGAATGGGTAATCAATTCACTGTCCATTTTCTTTTTCTTGCTAGATATTTTATTCATAAAGTTCCAAAGGTTGATGTTTGTATTGACTCATTTCACTTTATTCCATATTTTTCTCCATTTTATATTAAGAAAGAAAAAATCTATGCGCTTATTAATGAAGTTGCAGGTGATTTATGGTATTACAATAGCCCAAAGCCAGTTGCTTTTATTGGGAAAGTGATGGAGCCAATAATAATTAGAGCTTACAAGAAAATTCCTTTTATTACAGCTTCTAATTCTACTGTACAGGAATTGGTGCGTATTGGGATACCCCACGGGCATATTTCTACTGTATATCATGGTGTTACGGTCTATAATCCTAAAAAAAATATTGTTAAAGAAGCTAATCCTACAATTTTATTTCTGAATAGAATATCACAAGATAAGGGAATTGAAGATATTCTAAAAATTTTTACGCAATTGCATAAGTCTGATAAAAGGATACAGCTATGGATAGCTGGAAAAGAAGAAAAAGAAGGTTTGCTTCGGGAGCTTTTACAAAAATATAATATTCAAAAAAAAGTGCAGTATTTTGGATTTGTAAGTGAATCTCAAAAATTTAATCTAATGAAAAGGGCATGGATCTTAGTGCATCCGTCCAGGAAGGAAGGTTGGGGTTTGACCGTTATTGAGGCTGCATCACAAGGCACTCCATCTGTTGGTTATGATGTCGAAGGGCTGAGAGATTCTATACAAAACGAAAAAACAGGACTATTGGTAACCTCTAATTCAGAAGGATTATTGAGTGGTATTCAAAAATTACTTTCAGACAGTACGCTTAGGGGGACTTTGGCAAAGAATGCAATTGTCTGGTCACAGCAATTTTCTTGGAAAAACGCTGGTGAGAAAAGTTGGAAAATTAT
>CAZFJW010000070.1:0-5097 GCA_964519355.1 uncultured Gammaproteobacteria bacterium
AGAACTCCATTCATGGCTGCTTTCATTCCACTGGTACCGGATGCTTCAAGTGGACGTCTTGGAGTATTTACCCAGACATCAACACCCCCCACTAAAAGCCGTGCAATTTTTGGGGAATAATTCTCAAGATATACGACTTTCAATCTTCCTCTAAATTTCTTCGAAACCTCAATAATTTCATGGACAAAACCTTGACTTGACGGGTCCCCAGGAAAAGCCTTCCCACATTGGATAATCTGCAATTTTCCTTCACCAATTCGAAGCAGTCGTTCAACATCATGATACAAAAGAAGAGGCCTTTTATATGGCACTGGCCTTCTGGCAAGTGCGAGTGTTAGTGTATGAGTATCAAACCGTTCAAGATTCGGGGGATCCGACTGCTCTTTTTCTGTCCGTATCGAAGTTAAATTTCGATTGACATATTCAATCAATTCAAATTTTGTTTCTTCATGTGCTTTCCATAAATGTTCATCATGAAGCTTTTCTGTTGCCTCCTTAAGCGCTTCAGGCCATGTTATCCATTCTGGGATAAATTTGTCCAATAAATTTTGCATTTCTGGAGCTATCCAAGTTCTATGATGAACACCATTTGTGATCGAGTTTATTTTATACTCAGGAAATAAGCTACTAGACGTCTCTTCGTGCATTTTTGACACTGCAATTGAATATTTTGAAAGACTCATACCAAGTCTTGTCATATGAAGTGAATTTTCTCCCGCATGATCTTTAATGTGCCACGGCAAATATGCGCCTGCTATTTTCCAAGCAAACTGATAATCAAATTGATCATGACCTTCAGGAATTGGTGTGTGAGTAACGAATACACATTTCTTCTTTACTTCCTGATCGTTATATCCAAGCTCCTCTTCCAAAGCAAGCGGAACAAATGAAGCATGCCCCTCATTCATTTGAAAGATATTAACCTCTTGGTATCCAAGATTCCGAAGCATTTTAACTCCACCGATACCCAGCAATACCTCTTGAGGCAATCTATATTCACCTTCATACAGATTTTGTGTTATTGCCCTCGCCCAATGTCCATTGTCGAGCACATCCGTATCGAGCAAATACACAGGAACAACGAATCCAGAAACCCCAACAATGTCATATCTCCACAGACCTACTTGTACAGGAGTGCTATCAATCTGCAGTTCAATTCTGTTGGGAAGATGCGTGAGCTTATCATTTTTTTGCCAGTGATTTACTTCAAATTTTTGAGATCCATCCGGTTCGATTTCCTGAGAAAAACTTGTACCATTATAAACAAGTGAAACTCCAACCATGGGGATTTCCATATCAGCAGCAGACCTCAAAATGTCTCCCGCTAATACTCCGAGACCGCCTGCATAGGAAGGAATTTCAGACTCAAGCATTATCTCCATAGAGAAATATGCACACTCAAGAGGATAAATTAATGAACTTTTTTTAACCATAGAAATCCGACAACTATTTCTGTATTAAGTTTAGAAGGAATAAAAAAACTCTGCAAGAAGAAATAATACTATAGTCATTCTAACTCCGTGGTTTGTTAATTATTTCTTGGAGTCGTCTATGAATCCCTGGGGAGGCGGTGCAGAATGGAAACTTATCTTTAGCCCTTTGTAAGTGATTTGAATAATCTATCGGCCCTCCATGAAAGTCAGTGAATACTCCTCCAGCTTCCTCAATAATCACCTGCATCCCTGCCACATCCCAGATTTTTGTATTTCTATGGTGATATCCACCATACTTTCCCTGAGCAACAAGCATTGCGTCAAATACTGAACCACTAGCTCTTAAATTTCTACAACCAAGGATAATGTCTGCTAGTATTGCTACTTCGTCATAGGTAATTTGAGGATTCTCTTGATGTCCATCAATACTGTATCCAATCAAGACTTTTGATAAGTCGTCCTCTGTGGCCACATGCAATCTTTCTCCATTGCAATATGCCCCTTTTCCTTGTTCTGCTAGATAAATCTCATCGAAAGCTGGAAGAGCAACCCCACCGACTATTGGGGTGTCTTCATGTATGAGTCCTATTATGCTTCCAAACAAACGAGAACCAGCTGCAAAGTTACTCGTTCCATCTATCGGGTCAAGAATCCAGGTATATTCAGATCCATTATCTATCACGCCAGATTCCTCATCAATAATGTTGTGAGAAGGAAATCTTACTCTTATCATATTCACAACCGTCTCACCTATCTCAAGATCTGTTTCGGTTAATACTTGATTATTATCTTCTTGCTTTGTTACTCCAGATACTTTTCCAAAATTTTTCATCGCAATTTCCGAGGCTGTTATCATTGCCATACGAGCGAAGGTACTAAACTCACTTTCAGGTGTGTTCGGATACTCTTTGGGTGACATAATATTTATTAGTTGATTTCTATGGAATATTTGGGTAATGACACTTTTTCCATTTTTTACCTGAGCCACATGGACATGGATCATTCCGACTTAATTTATCACCATCGTCCTTAACTTTTTTTTCCAATTCTTTTTGCTTCTTTTCTTGCGCTGCCTCAGCTCCAATTTCTGCAGCAGATTGATTGGTCTGTATTTTCTTCTGCTCCTTTACAACAGGCTGCGGAAGATTTACTTGGGTGCGATAAACCCTGTGAACAACCTCATCATCTATAGTATTAACTAATTGTTCAAATTTTTGGAACGCTTCATTTTTGTACTCAACAAGTGGATCTTTTTGAGCATAACCACGAAGACCAACACCAGAGCGAAGATCGTCCATATCAGTTAAGTGATTCATCCAAAGAGTATCAATTGTTTTCAAGGACACGAATTGAAGAAGTCTATTCATATTATCTTGTCCCCCAAATGATTCTTTTCTTTGATTGTGAAGATCTTCACAAATTTTTAGGAATATTTCCTTAATTTTTGTATCTGTTTTGACTTTTTCAACATTTTCAAGAATATGTTTTCTTGAATGATCATCAAATGGGACAATTGTTCTAAATTCATCAATTACTTTTTCGTAATCTATAGCACCGTCCTGATCTACATTAAATTGGATAATTCTATCAATTGAGTTGTTCAATTTTTCGAAAAAGAGCTCTTCATGATTTACCTCATCAACAATAATTTTTCTTCTTATGTCGTAAATGATTGATCGCTGTTTGTTGAGAACATCATCGTAATCAACAGTTCTTTTTCTTTGCTCAAAATTAAATCCTTCAACCTTAACCTGTGCTTGAGTAATAACCCGGGTAACAAGAGAATGAGTAAGCGGCTGATCTTCAGGGAAGTTAAATTTATTCATGAGATTTGCGATTTGATCTCCACCAAAAATACGCATAAGATCATCTTCAAGTGAAATAATAAAGATTGACCTACCAGGATCACCCTGCCTACCGGATCTTCCTCTTAGCTGATTATCAATTCTTCGTGACTCATGTTTTTCTGTACCAACAACTAATAATCCGCCTGATTTCTTGATCTCTTCCTGTCCCTTTTTCCATGCATCGTATTCTTTTTTGTATTTTTCTTTCCCTTTTGCTGATTGGTATTCAAGCTCATACTCTGAAGGTGGTTGCCCTCCCAAAATAATATCAACTCCACGACCTGCCATGTTGGTTGCAACTGTTACTGCTCCTTTTCTTCCTGCATTTGAAATAATGAGTGCTTCCTTTAAATGATTTTTAGCATTCAATACCTCATGCGGGACTTTTCTTTTCTTTAAATATTCAGAAATAATTTCATTATTTTCTATTGAAGTCGTACCAACAAGAACAGGCTGTCCCTTTTCCCAAGCTTTTTCTATTTCGATAGCAACGGCTGTATATTTTGCTTTAACAGTTTTATAGATTAAATCATTCTCATCAATACGTTGGATTTTATTGTGTGTAGGGATTACCACAACATCAAGGTTGTATATTTTTTTAAATTCTTCAGATTCCGTTAATGCAGTACCTGTCATACCTGCTAAGTGTTCATACATACGGAAATAATTTTGTAGTGAAATTGTTGCTGCGGTTTTAGTTTCTTGCTGCACCGCAACACCCTCTTTTGCTTCAATTGCTTGATGAATTCCTTCCGAAAGTCTTCTTCCCTCCATAAGCCTTCCAGTAAATTCATCGACCAAAATAACCTGACCGTCTCTTACGATATATTCTTTATTATTATGAAAAAGCGTGTTGGCTTTAAGCGCTGCTTCTATATGAAAAACTGTTTCGAAGTCATTCTCGTAAATATTTTTTATTCCGTAGAATTTTTCCAACTTTTCCATACCTGACTCAGTTAAATGAACACTTCTTTGTTTTTCATCAATTACATAATCTGTTGTATCTGTCAGTTTTTCAACAACTCGTGCATACTCGATGTATTTTTGAGAAGGAGTATCATCTGGAATTGAAATAATGTGAGGAGTTCTGGCCTCATCGATAAGAACAGAATCTACCTCATCTATAATTGCATAATAAAACCCCCGCTGAACCAAATATCTTTTATTCTCCGACATATTATCTCGAAGATAATCAAATCCAAATTCTGAATTAATTCCATATACCACATCTGCAAGGTATGCTTCTTGTCTTGTGGCAGGACGAAGATGTAAAAGTCTGTAGTCATTTACACTATCATCCTGATATTCTGTGTCATACACATACGCGGTTTCGTTAATAAGACTCGAAACTCTCATTCCCAGGAACGCAAATACTCCACCCATCCATCCTGCATCACGACGAGCAAGATAGTCATTTACTGTAACAAGATGGACGGCTTTACCAGTAAGTGCATGGAGATAGAGTGCGGGAACAGCAGATAGAGTCTTTCCCTCTCCTGTTTTTTGCTCTGCTACTTTGCCTTGGGCAAGAGCTGCTGCTGCAATCATTTGCACATCGTAGTGTCTCAGCCCTATTGTTCTGAATGCTGCCTCACGAACCAATGCGAACGCCTCAGGAAGAATGCTCATTACATCCTCTCCTTTTTCTATTCTTTTTCTAAATTCTTCAGTTTTTTTGGGAAAATCCTGGTCTTTTAATTTTTTAACTTTATCTTCATGCGAGTTAATTTGAGCAACGATTGGCTCAAATTTTTTGATTTCGCGAGCATTTAAATCAACAATTTTATTAAGAAGTCCAAATACCATATATTATTTTT
>CAZFJW010000071.1:0-5058 GCA_964519355.1 uncultured Gammaproteobacteria bacterium
AGTTCTACTGTTCCTGATAGATAGGCAATCATGCCACTCATTATAGCACAGCCTTGCCCTTGAGCCGTGCAGTCAGAACACGTGAAGAAAAAGCATGAGTTACAGCAATTGCGAGGGCATCTGCTGTATCATCGGGTTTGGGAATTTCTTTTAAGTTAAGAAGGGATTTGACCATAATTCCTATTTGATCTTTCGTCGCCCTCCCGTATCCGGTCAATGCACTTTTTACCTGAAGCGGGGTGTACATATTATATGGCAACCCTTTTCTAACTCCAGCCACAATGCACACTCCCCGAGCCTCTCCAACATGAAGTGCAGTCTTGGCATTGGTGTTAAAAAAAAGCTCCTCAACAGCAAAAACATCAGGCTTATACTCATCGATAATTTTTTCAAGAGAAGAAAATACAAAAAAAAGACGATCCGAAAGCACATCACCTGAAGCAGTCTCTATACACCCATATCCAATAGCTTTTATTTTCCCATTCTCAAAATCAACTATACCCCATCCGCTTCTGGCAAAACCCGGATCAATACCAAGAATTCTCATGCGTTTTTATTATACCAAGACTTGGCCAGGCTAAATATTTATGATATAATATAGGATATTTACATTCGGGAAGTTTTCTGTAATTCTTTACATTGAGATGAAAATTATTTTTACAATTCTTGCGTTTTTGCTGGGATCTCTTGTTCTGCTGGGATCGCATAATTCTGCCTATGCACAGAGCAAAAAACCCACGCCGACACCAGTAATTATTGAGATTGCGCCTCTTGCTACAGAATCAGCACATATAGCCTCACCATCTGCTGAGGAACAGAGAAAAATTGAAGAAATCAAAAAAGGCGACGTTACTCAGCCTGAAGAAGCTGAAAAAAGAGTTGAATTCTTTGCCCTTTTTGCACAGCGCCAAGTAGAAAAAATTACACCGCTCAACTTCATGGCCTATGCTGTTCAGTATGCTGTGAGAACTGGTGGTGTTCCAGCCAATACAGTAGTTTTGATCCTGCTTCTTCCACTTCTTGCATCACTTATTGCATTTATGAGACATGTTATTGGACTTCCGGGTATCGGAATGCTTTTGCCGATCGCGCTCTCAATTACGCTTATTTCAACTGGACTTGTTCCTGGTGCATTACTTCTCGGATCCATTATTCTTGCCTCAACACTTGCCCGATTTATCCTAAAACGAGTACGAATTATGCAATTGCCTAAGATGGCACTTTCGATGTTTATTGTGTCTATGTGCATCTTCTTAATTCTCACTTTCAGTGCAGTGTCAGGCATTTTGGTAGTCCGACAACTTTCTATTTTTCCGGTCCTTCTTATGATATTGCTGAGTGAGCAAATCGTATCAGTTCAAATGGAAAGAACAACACGAGACATTATTCACATTACTGTTTTTACAATTCTTCTTGGAATTCTTGGATTTGTACTTTTAAGTTCAGAACTGCTAAGAAATACTGTTCTTCTTTATCCTGAACTCACCTTTTTCTTGATCCCTCTTGATATTGTTATTGGAAGATATTTTGGACTCCGTGTCACAGAATATTTTAGATTTTCAGATATAAGAAACCATGGCAGTAAGTAAAAAAATTCTCGGGATGAATGCCCGAAATTTTCTATACATTAGAGAACATAATCACCGATCTGCTATCCGAATTGCAGATGACAAACTTGAGACCAAGCAAATTCTTCTCAAGAATGACATTGCCACACCAGACCTTATCGCAGTTCTCCCAGACCGAAACGCAATCAGGAAATTTAACTGGTCAGTTCTTCCTGAACGCGGTTTTGTCATCAAACCCGCAAGAGGATATGGCGGGTCAGGAATTCTGCCAATTAAAAAATGGGGCGTAACAGGAATTTCGTCGTCTGACAAGGAATACAATATCAAACAGCTCGAGTCTCATCTTTTCGATATTGTTGAAGGCGCATATTCTCTGCAATATCTTCCCGATCAAGCATTTATTGAAGAACGAATAGTTCTTGACCCATTCTTCCGTAAACTTGCACCTATCGGCATCCCTGATGTTCGTGTCATTGTATTTCAAAGTATTCCGGTTATGGCCATGATTAGAATTCCAACCCAAGAATCAGGAGGAAAAGCCAATCTTCATCTTGGAGCAGTTGCTATCGGAATTGATATCAGAACAGGCATCACAACCCATGCAATCCACCACAACGAACAAATTACTATCCTTCCTGATACAAAACTAAAAGTGAGAGGAATTAAAATTCCGAAATGGAACGAACTGCTTCTTCTTGCAACACGAGCGCTTAACACTTCGGGACTTGGGTATGGTGGAGCGGATATTGTTTTTGATGCCAAAAAAGGTATGATGGTGCTTGAAGTCAATGCCAGACCTGGACTGGCCATCCAAAATGCAAATTTAAAGTCTTTAAGAACAAGACTTGAGAGAATTGAAGACGTAAAAGTACAGTCCGCTGCACGAGGAGTCGAAGTTGCACAATCTCTTTTTTATGAAAGTTTTTCTGAAAAAGTGCAAATTGGTCCAAAAATTCTTATGACTATTGAGAAAGTGCAAGTTATGACTAAGAAAAAAATTGAACTGGAACTCGAAGCAAAAATTGATACAGGGGCATATAGGACTTCGATCGATAAAAATCTTGCAGAAGCACTTGGCCTTGAGGCAGTTCCTGGCAAAGTGTATGTCAAGTCTGCAAGCGGAGAAAATACCCGTGATGTTGTAAAAATGACATTTGTCCTTGGTGGACGGAAAATTAGTTCTATTGCTTCTGTAACCGACCGATCAGGCATGAAGTATCCAATGATTGTGGGGAGGCGAGACCTTCAGGGATTCTATATCAATCCTCATATAACCGAAGCTGAAATTAGCCAGGAAGAACACGACAATACCATATCGTATGTTCCACCAGTGGTCTCATCTACATCGTAATATTTTGGATGTGATTAATCTCTACACCTCTTTCTGAATTCAAAATTTCAATTGCATCAACTCTAAATTCGTGCCCTTCTAGGCTTTTTGTCTGCATATACCAGTGGAGTGTTAAAATAATTTTTTGGAGTTTGGTCGGGGTTATTGCTTCCCCGGGCGTTCCAAAAATATCTGTGCTTCTCATTTTTACCTCACAGAAGACAAGACACTTCCCATCACGCGCAATAATATCTATCTCACCAAATTTTGATCTGTAATTTCGTTCAAGAATTTTATAGTTTTTTGATTTAAGAAATGTGACTGCCTGGTCTTCTCCAAGATTTCCTTGAGACCGAGTGCTCATGAGAGATTATTTAGCGAGTGCTTGACGTGCTCTTTTTGCGCGAGTTTTTGTTTCCTGTACTGGTTCAACAGAAACAAGACCAATAGCCGAGAGTGGGAAAATTCTATCTACATCAATCTTATCTATTGTTTGACGAACTGTAATTGACTTGTTACTCCCTTCGCCTCGAAGTTTTACAACATGGCCTTGAAAAGCAACGATTCGTTCGCGCTTTCCTTCTTTTACATGATGCTTGACGAGCACAAGTGTACCGCGTCTGACCTGGTCTGATAATTCCATAGAAGCTATTATACAAGAAAAAAAGTAATATTTCTACTCTTTCGCCGCATTTAAGAATTCAACGAATAGAGGATGCGGGTGGGCAACTTTACTTTTATACTCAGGGTGACCTTGAATACCAACGTAAAATGGATGATCTTTCTTTTCCATCTCAACAATCTCAGGCAAACCCTCAATTATAGATTTTGCTGAAATAATAAGACCTTTTTCTCTAAACTCTCCTTCATACAAAGTATTCATTTCATATCTATGCCTATGTCTTTCACTTACAATACTATTCTTCTCATCTGTAAATGCGTCATACTTTTTATAAAATTCATATGCTCTTGTTCCTTTTTCTACTTTTGCCTCCCACGCACCCAGCCTCATCGTGCCCCCATATGCTCTTCTTTTCAATATCTCTTCCTGAGATGGAATAATATGAATTACTGGGTGACTAGTCTTAGGATTATTTTCAGTAGTATTTGCGTCCTTAAAATGCAGAACATCACGGGCAAATGCAATAACTGCAAGCTGCATACCATAGCAAAGACCTAAATACGGAATTTTATTTTTTCTAGCGTATGAGGCAGCTACTATCATACCTTCAGCACCTCTTTCTCCCCAGCCAATCGGCACAATTATCCCATCAGGATTCCCTAAAATCTTCTCACCTTTTTTCTCAACTTCCTCTGAATCTACCCATGTTAATTCTACTTTTACACCAGCTTGCCAAGATGCATGATCAATGGCATCAAAAAGTGCAGCATAAGAATCTCGCAATTTATAATCTCCTGTCGAAAAATATTTTCCGACGATTGCAACGGTAATTGTTTTGTCTTTTTTCTTTTTAATTTTATCAATTATCTCTTTCCACTCATCCATTTTTGGACTCTTTACTGATAGTCCTAATTTATGAAGAACTTTCTCTGACAATTTTTGCTTTTCAAAAACGAGAGGAATTTCATAGACAGATTCAACATCAGGACTGGAAATTACAGCATCTTTATGGATATTACAAAAAAGAGCAAGTCTTTCACTTCTTCTTTCATCCAAAACCTTCTCAGATCTGGCAATTATAAAATCCGGCTGAATACCCATAGAGTTAAGGGTTCTTACAGAGAGTTGTGTCGGCTTGGTCTTCGGCTCTCCAAGATGTGATGGAACGGGGACGTAACTTACATGAACATGTATAACATCTCCAGGACATCTCAGGGTCAACATGCGAGCAGCCTCATAATACAGCGCATTTTGATACTCCCCAACTGTTCCTCCCAATTCAATTAATACGATATCTGCATCTTTTTTCTCCCCAATTTCCTGAACCCTGCGAATAATTTCATCAGTTATGTGCGGAATAGCTTCGACGTCTTCACCTTTATATCCGAAGGCTCGTTCTCGTTCTATGACTGTTGAATAAATTTTGCCCATTGTGACAAAATTTTCTCTCCCCATGCTTTCATCGAGAAATTTCTCATATGTGCCGATATCCATATCAGCCTCTGTTCCGTCATCACAAAGAAAAACATCACCGTGTT
>CAZFJW010000072.1:0-4877 GCA_964519355.1 uncultured Gammaproteobacteria bacterium
TTAAAGTCCATATTGATATTATAGTATAGTAATTTTTGAAAGTCTGAGTTATTTTAACTACAATAAAAGGATGAGAAAGAAAGAAGAGGAAATAAAACCAATTCAAGAAAGAAGTTTTCGACACATTATTTTTGGAACAATTTTTTTTGGGATTCTCTTTTCATTATTAGGAATTTTTATATGGGAAACAAAACTTAGGAATATAAAACCATCAACCAAAACACTAGGTGTGTCGACTGAAAATAAAATTATTCTTCCAGATAAAAAAGATGCTGAAAATATTCTGAAAAATGTTCAAAAGGAAATAAATGCTATAACACCTGAAAATATTACTTCTTCAGATTCTGCTATTCTAAGAATTATAGAAGATTTAGAAAGATTACGAAGTGGAGATGCTAATGCACTCGAAACAGTTTGCAGTCTTGTGTGCGGAAGATGATATGAAGAAATTAAAAAAAATAATACGGAGAATTGGTCCTGGTTTTATAACGGGTGCAGCTGATGATGATCCTGCGGGTATTGGTACCTATTCTCAGTCTGGAGCACAATTTGGTTATAGGGAGTTGTGGACAGCCCCCTTTTCACTCCCATTTATGATTGCAGTGCAAGAAATGTGTGGAAGAATTGGACTTGTTACAGGGAAAGGACTAGCTGGCGTTATGAAGCATCACTATCCGAAGTGGATACTGTATGTATGCGTTTTCTTGCTCGTTTTAGCGAATACAATCAATATTGGTGCGGATTTGGGAGCAATGGCAGCATCTGCGAAATTGATAGTTGATGTTCCGTTTTATTTACTACTTATTGGTTTTACAATTCTTGTCATAGCACTTGAAGTTTTTGTTTCGTATGAAAAATATGCTTCGTATCTTAAATTTTTAACCTTCTCATTATTTGCATATGTAATTACTGTGTTTTTGGTTCGTCAAGATTGGGGTGAAATCTTCTTTTCTACGATATCTCCAACTTTTTCTTTAAATAATCAGGTTGTTATGAATATCGTGGCTATTTTGGGAACTACAATTTCACCATATCTTTTTTTCTGGCAAGCAAGCGAAGAAGTAGAGGAGGAGGTAGAGCATGGAATGTTAAAGATGATGGGGAAGGGAGTTCCAAAGGTTTTTAAAAAGGATATTAGGAATTTAAGAATTGACACCATTCTTGGAATGTTTTTTTCAAATATCGTTATGTTTTTTATTATGGTAACTTCGGCTTCAACTTTACATCAAAATGGAATCACCTCTATAACCACAGCAGATCAAGCAGCTCGCGCTCTCCGCCCGCTCGCAGGTGACTATGCATTTTTTCTTTTTGCACTAGGAATATTAGGAACTGGACTTTTGGCGATCCCAGTCTTAGCAGGGGCTTCTTCTTATGCTATTTCTGAAGTTTTTGGATGGAAAGAAGGACTCTATCAGAAATTTCACAGCGCCCGAAAGTTTTATGGGGTAATTATATCCGCAACTTTAGTAGGATTCATTGTAAATTTAACTCCCATAGAGCCATTTCAAATGCTTTATTATAGTGCGGTTGTAAATGGAATGATTGCGCCAGTTCTATTAATACTTATTCTATTTGTTGCAAACAATAAAAAAATAATGGGCAATCATACTAATTCATTAACATCAAATGTTTTAGGTATAACTATTACTATTTTCATGTTGGGTGCCTCACTCGTTCTTCTTCCGTTCTTACTTTCAAACCTATAATTGGTTTATTTTGATACAATACACTGGATATGAATCCAGAAGAACTTTTCAAACGAGTTGAAGTTGTAAAAGAAAAAATGAATCTTCCTCTTAAAAAAGAGAAAATTAGTCAATTGGAAAAGGAATCTTCCAATCCTGTATTTTGGAGTGATCAGGAAAATGCAAGAAAAAAAATGGTGGAACTTGCCAATCTTCAAAAGGAAATCGAAAAAGTAGAGATGGCAGAGCTTCTCTTTGAAGAAAAAGAATATGATGAAGTTGAAAAAACTCTCGCAGACCTTGAAATTTATCTGTACCTTTCAGGCCCTCACGATAATTCGTCGGCAATTATAACTATTCATGCTGGTCAAGGTGGGACGGATGCTATGGATTGGGCACAAATGCTTTATAGAATGTATACAAGGTTTTTTCAAAGACAGGAATGGACATTCGAGGTAATTGATGAGAATGCAGGGGAGGAAGCAGGGATAAAGAATGTAACAATTCTAGTTGAAGGGAGTTATGTATATGGGAAGATGAGAGGAGAGGTTGGTACGCATAGACTTGTGCGACTTTCTCCATTTAATTCTGCACACCTGAGACAAACATCATTTGCGCTTGTTGAAGTCTTGCCTCAGATAGATAGCGTACAAGAAATAACAATTGCAGAAGATGAATTAGAATGGGATTTTTATAGAGCATCTTCTCACGGAGGACAAAATGTTCAAAAGGTCTCAAGCGCCGTAAGGCTCAAACACAAACCTACAGGATTAATAGTCACCTGTCAAACGGAACGTTATCAAGGGCAAAATAGAGAATACGCACTAAAACTTCTTCGATCAAAATTGTGGGCACTTAAGAAAGAGGAAGAGATGAAAGTAAGAAAAGACATAAAAGGCGAATATACACCAGCCTCGTGGGGTAATCAAATTAGATCCTATGTGCTTCATCCCTATCAAATGGTTAAAGATGTAAGAACGAAAGTAGAAACAAGTTCAGTTGAAAGTGTTCTAGATGGAGATCTGGAGGAGTTTATTGGTGCCGAAGTGAGAGGGCTTGGGGCCTCGTAAGGATTGTAAAAAATCTCAAAATGTGGTTAACTGGTATCTGATGAAGGAAGAAGAAAAAGTACAGAATTCACCAGTTGCACACTCAGTTTCAACTGAAGCGAAAAAAAGCACGGTGGTTCATGCTTTTGATACGAAAAAATCTACTATGGACAAAAAAGCTTTTATTATTTTATTTGCAGTAGTTTTATTTGGAGGATTGACTGGGGTTATTTTGGCAAGCATGGGCGGGGGAGCAGGTTCAAATTCGGGTTCATCAGATGCACCAAAAACTGCAAAGGAAGCAGCAGAAAAAGGTTCGATAATTGGTGCAAAGGAAGAAGGAAGTTTTAAAGATCAAGCAGAAGGAGTATTAAAAGAAGGTGGAATTGATGGAGAAGGGGCATACCATTTAGAAAGGCCAGGAGGAGAATCTCAGAATGTATACCTAACGTCCTCAGTAATAGACTTATCAGAATATATCGATAGAAAAGTAAAAGTATGGGGTGAAACAAACGCTGCCAAAAGTGCCGGATGGCTCATGGACGTTGGTAGGCTTCAAATACTTGAGTAGCTCATCATGATTGAGTTTGACAATGTCTCCAAATCATTTGGGAAAGATAGTATAGCGCTTGATGAAGTGAGTTTTGTTATTGATCAAGGAAGTTTTGTTTTTTTAGTAGGTGAAACAGGTGCTGGAAAGACTACGATTTTTCGGTTAATAATAAAAGACTACATTCCAACAAAAGGTAAAATTATAGTTGGCGGGGCAGATCTTGCCAAGCTTCCAAAGGGCAAAATTCCAGATTTAAGACGTATGGTAAGTGTGATTTTTCAGGATTTAAAATTACTTATGGATAGAACTGTGCTTGAAAATGTCATGCTTCCGCTTCAATTTACTGGTGTATCTGATAAAGATGCAAAAACAAAAGCAGAAGAGTACTTAATTCAGGTAGGTTTGAATGGTCAACAGAACAAATTCCCACTCCAGTTGTCTGGGGGAGAAAGACAGCGTGTTGCTATCGCACGAGCTTTGGTTTTTAATCCAATGGTTATCCTGGCAGATGAACCAACTGGAAATTTGGATTTAAAAACCTCTTATCAGATTCTTGAGCTCTTGGAAAGCATAAATAAAAATGGTACGACAATATTTATGGCGACACATAATGAAAAGTTGATTGAAAAGACTCCTCATCGCACACTTATTTTAGCCAATGGGAAAATTAGCGAGCACGAAAGGGCACATAAAAAATAATTATGCATTTAAGTACTGTTATAAAATACATGCGTCGTTCACCCTATCAAGCGCTTTCTGCTGCGCTTATCATGTCTCTTACTTTTTTTGTAATATCAGTTTTTTCAGTTTTAACAATACTTTCAATTCGAATGGTGGATTATTTTGAATCTCGGCCTCAACTCACTGTATTTTTTAACGATGGAACCGAATTCAAAGAAATAGAGGGTCTCATGCAAACACTCGAGAAAACTGGTAAAACAACAAAAATTACATACGTATCTCAAGAAGAAGCGTTAAAGATTTATAAAGAGCAAAACAAAAATGATCCAATTCTACTTGATCTTGTGACAGCGGACGTTCTGCCTGCTTCAATTGAGATTCAGGCTTTGGAACCAATGTATTTATCTGATCTTGCAAAAACAGTGACCGGAATAAAGATAGTAAATGAAGTGATTTACCAAAAAGACATAGTTGACACCCTTATTTCATGGGTGAAGGCATTTAGGATTCTTGGGATTGCAATAATAGGAGTTCTTGTGACAGTATCCCTTTTTGTAATAGTTACAATTATAGGTATAAAAATTGCTATTAGAAAAGACGAGATTGAGACAATGAGACTTATTGGTGCGTCAAATTGGTTTATACGAGCGCCGTTTTTAATTGAAGGGATGTTGTATGGAATGTCAGGCGCTTTTATAGGATGGTCTTTTTGTATGGCTTTATTGTTATGGTCAACACCGATTCTTAGCAGTTTTCTTCATGGTATTCCGATTTTTCCAATTGAGCCGTTATTTCTCGTTGAAATCTTAGGTCTTCAAGTAGGAGTTGCTAGTCTTCTTGGTATGTTTGCAAGTTTTGTTGCAGTACTTCGATATTTAAAATAGTGCAGAAAATATTCAATATTAC
>CAZFJW010000073.1:0-4758 GCA_964519355.1 uncultured Gammaproteobacteria bacterium
ACAAAGGAAAAGGTATAAAATATGTTGATGAGATTATAAAGAGAAAAGCTGGAAAGACAGCAAAAGCAGGAGCTTAATATGACAAAAGCAACAAAATTATTAAAAATGAAAAAAAGAGCAGTTCGAATTCGAAAGAAAATTACTGCTGTTTCTGATAGACCAAGATTGACAGTGTTTAGATCAAATAAATTTTTCTATGCTCAAATTATTGATGATAAAAAAGCAGTAACACTTCTAACAGCAAATGATATATCTATAGAAGCAAAATCAAAGGCAACTAAAATTGCTCGAGCTGAAGAAGTTGGAAAAATGCTTGCAGAGAAAGCAAAAGCAAAAAAAATAACAAAAGTAGTTTTCGATAAGGGAGCATATAAATATCACGGCAGAGTTAAGGCTTTTGCACAAAGCGCACGTGATAATGGTCTTATTTTTTAATTAACAATTATGGAACACAATTTTGATAGAGATGGACAAAAATACGAAGAACGAATAGTTCAAATTAGCCGTGTGTCTAAAAAGACTAAGGGTGGAAATAAAATTCGTTTTGCGACTTTGGTCGTTGTTGGTGATAAAAATGGAAATGTTGGTCTTGGACTTGGAAAATCTGCTGATGTTTCTACGTCAATTCAAAAAGCTATAATTTATGCCAAAAAAAGAATGATTTCTGTGCCAATTGTAAATCATACAATCCCATTTAGCATCGTAGTTAAAGAAGGAGCTGCAAGGGTTATGTTAAAACCAGCGCCTCTTGGAACAGGAATTATTGCAGGTGGTGCTGTAAGAAGTGTGGTTGAGGTTGCCGGAATACGAAATATTTCTTCTAAGATTTTAGGCACATCGAATAAAGCAAGTAACGTATATGCAACTTTTGAAGCACTAAGAATACTTGGTAAGCAGGGAGGAGCAAAACAATAATGCAAATTCATACACTTCCACAAACAAGCGAAAAATCTCAAAGAAGACTTGGTCGAGGACATGGATCAGGGAGAGGTAAGACTTCGGGAAGAGGTACAAAAGGTAGAAAGGCACATGGAGACGTACCGGCAACATTTGAAGGAGGAGCGCTTCCTCTTATTAAAAGACTCCCATTTTTAAGAGGGAAGGACAAAAATCCCGTTAGAAAAGCTAATATGGTTCCGGTGAATGTTGGCGATTTGGCAAAGCTCCCCCCTAAAACAGAAGTTACCGCAGAGTTATTACTGAAAGAAAACATTGTTGGTAAGGAAGCAAAAAAAAGAGGAGTAAAAATTTTGGGTAAAGGAGAAATTACAATTCCTTTAATCGTAAAATTACCTGTCTCAAAATCTGCACAAACTAAAATTGAACAAGCGAAGGGTAGTATTGTTGCAGAGTAGTTATGCGCAAGCTTTGGACACTAATAACTCATACCTATAAAGACAAGGAAACTCGTAAAAAGGTTGGAATAGTTCTTTTTCTACTTCTTGTATTCAGATTTTTCGCCCACATTCCGGTAGCTGGGGTTGATATTTTACAACTTAAATCTTTTTTTGCACAAAACCAATTTTTAGGACTTTTGGATCTTTTTTCTGGTGGAACACTCTCAAATTTTTCGGTTCTGGCAATAGGCCTTGGTCCATACATTTACGCTTCGATTGTGTTCCAGCTTTTAGCAGTTGTATATCCCAAACTTGAAGCTCTACAAAAAGAAGGAGAATATGGAAGACAAAAAATTAATCAATACACGAGATATCTTACAATTCCACTTGCTGTTGTGCAGTCTTTGGGTATGTATTCTCTTCTTAGAAGTCAAAATGTTATAGCAGGACTTTCTATTTTTGAACTAGTAGCATTTGTTTTAACTATGACAGCTGGAACTATGTTCGTAATGTGGCTGGGTGAGGTAATAACTGAACAGGGTATTGGAAATGGAATTTCGCTTCTTATTTTTGCAGGAATTGTTGGAGGACTACCTGTTACAGTAGCACAGGCAATATCAACTATGACAGCTCAAAATGTTTTAAGTTTTGCACTAATAGCTGTAGTTGCAGTGAGTGTTATAGTTTTGATTGTAATAATTAATGAGGCTATTCGAAAAGTTCCGATTTTTTATGCTCGACGGGTTCGTGGCTCTCAAGTATCAGGAAGCCAGGCTTCGTATCTTCCGCTAAAGTTAAATCAATCAGGAGTTATTCCAATTATCTTTGGAGTTTCTATTGTCCTACTGCCTTCTTTTGTAGCAAATTATTTTCTTCAAACTTCAAACGAGAAATTAATTGAGATCGGAACGGTTTTGGCTAAGGCTTTTAGTCCAAATTCAATGTGGTACAACGGAATTTACTTTATACTTGTTGTGGCATTTACTTATTTTTATACTGCAGTTCTTTTCAATCCTAAAAAAATATCTGAAGAACTACAAAAAAATGGAGGATTTATTCCTGGCATGAGACCAGGATCACAAACAACAAAGTTTTTGAACTATATAGTTACGAGAATAACTTTGGTAGGAGCACTGTTCTTGGGAGGAATAGCGATTTTGCCAGGGATTCTGACCAATTTTGTAGGAAATACTACAGTTCTTGTCGGGGGAACAAGTATATTAATCGTTGTATCGGTTGTTATTGAAACTGTAAGAATTCTGGAGACACAAGTTGTACAGAGGAGATACGACCGGTTCATGAGGACTAACTAATGAAAATTATTCTTATTGGAATTCAAGGGTCCGGAAAATCCACTCAAGGAAATCTTCTTTCAGAAAAACTTCAAATTCCTTATCTTTCTTCAGGCCATATTTTTAGAGAACTCGCAAAAGAAAAATCTCCATTGGGTCGATATGTGAAAGAGACTATAAATTCAGGATATTTAATTTCTGATGAGAAGACACTCGAAATCGTTAGTGGTTATTTGCATCGGAGTGAATATGAAAAAGGATATATTCTTGATGGATTTCCAAGAACAGTACCTCAGGCAGAGCAGTTTGAAAATGGAATTGATGCTGTTTTTTATCTTGCAGTAAGCGACAAAGAAGCCTTATGGCGTCTTGCAGGCAGGGAGGCAGAAGAGGCAAGAGAAGACGATACCTTAAAAGCAATTATTAAAAGAATTAACTTATTTCACGAAAAAACAGAACCAGTTATTGGTTTTTATCGTTCAAAAGGAGTTCTGCACGAAGTGAATGGTGAGCAATCAATTGAAGAAATTCACAATGAGATCATAAGTAAGTTAAGTTAAATTTCTCCCCGCAGAATATTATGATACATATTAAATCACCACAAGAAATTCTAACAATGAAGAAAGCTGGGAAAATACTCGGTGAGGTATTAGAAACTGTTATGAATTCTATCGAAGAAGGAATGACGGAGCTTGAGATTGATTCTTTGGCTGAAAGACTCATTCGAGAAAAAGGGGGAGAGTCAGGATTTAAAAAGGTACCAGGATATCATCACACAATTTGTATCTCAGTAAATGATGTCGTAGTGCATGGAATTCCAACAGCGCGAAAAGTAAATAAAGGAGATATCATAGGAGTTGATTGCGGGGTTTATCTGGATGGATTTCATACAGATATGGCCGAAACAGTTCTACTTCCTTTAGGGAATAAGAGCGACGAGGCAAAGGAAAAATTTCTAAAAGCTGGCAAAGATGCACTTTTTAATGCCATTTTTCAAGTTAAAGCTGGCAATAGAGTGGGAGATGTTTCTATCCAAATGCAGAATGTTGAAAAAATGGGATACTCAATTGTTAAAAGTCTTGTTGGTCATGGTGTCGGAAGAGATTTGCATGAGGATCCGGAAATTCCGGGTTTTCTAGCCAAACCAATCCGAAAAACCCCCCTTTTTAAAGAGAACATGACTGTTGCAGTTGAAATAATCTACAATATGGGATCCGAGGAGATTGTTTATTCAGGCGAAGATGACTGGACGATTGTTACAAAAGACAAAAATCTTTCTGGTCTTTTTGAGAGAAGTATGATTATAACTAAAAACGGTCCTGAACTTTTAACAAGATTTTCAACCGATCCTGTGTGAGTCTTGCGAATTTGATCTGGATTTGATACAATATGAACTCAGTGTGACGTATGACACACCAGGGTTCTATTGAGTTAACGGGAGTAGTAAGGGAAGTATTACCAAATACATTATTTCGAGTAGAAATTGAAGGGGGAAGACTTGTCCTTTGTCATTTGTCAGGGAAAATGAGAATTCATTTTATCAAAATTCTCCCAGGCGACAAAGTCAAAATCGAAATGACCCCATACGATAAGGGAAAAGGAAGAATTACCTACCGAATTTAAGAACCCTCACTATTACGTTACATCATTAGAATAAAAAAATATATATGCGTATTGTTGGAATTAATATACCTGATGAAAAGAGAGTAGATATTTCGCTTTCCTATATTTATGGTATTGGAAGATCAAATGTTGCATCTGTTCTTAGTGTCGCAAAGATCGATCCAGCAAAGAGAACGAAAGATCTTACTGAAGACGAATTTGGAAGAATTCAAAAGGCATTGGACACAATTAAGGTTGAAGGAGACCTGCGAGCAGAAGTTAATAGCAATATTAAAAGATTAAGAGAAATCGGAAGCTATAGAGGATTGAGACACGCTCGAGGACTACCTTCAAGAGGACAGAGAACAAGATCAAATGCAAGAACAAAAAGAGGCAAAAGAGTCACAATAGGTGCAATAAAGAAAGAAGTTGTTGCAAAAATGGAAGCAGCTGCATCAAAGAAGGGGTAAAATATGGCTGAAAAAAAAGATAAAAAATTAATAAAGGCAAAAAAGACCAGAAAAGTA
>CAZFJW010000074.1:0-4726 GCA_964519355.1 uncultured Gammaproteobacteria bacterium
GAGGCGAATTTGTCACGGAACTAAATATCTCAGACGAAGAATTAGTTGCCCACTGTAAAAATGCTCTGAGTGAATATTTAAAGTAAAATAATCACTCTCAGCTTTCCCACAACCTTACCAAAATTGAAGAATTACACAAATAAGAATATCTAGTAACAGTCTTCATCCCGCCATATTCAAAATGCCTCATAAAGCACAATTGAGCGTGCCTTAAATGAGAGCTAACATATTTCTCCGCTCACAAATGGATCATAAATCCATAATCAACATTAAAAGCACAATCCTGCTCAATATTTGACTATAAGCCTAATTTTCAATATACTTGCAGATGTCCCATTTAAATATAAACTCTATATCTCTTTTGGTGACTATTATGAAAATGTTCAATAAAGTATTTCGAAGGATTTTTATCAAATTTGTTCCATTGAGCGTCAACAACTATGACAACATAGAAGACTTTTTGTTTCTTCACAGATCCTACAGTGTCAAAAATCTCATTCATCAACAGACAATTATCGTCTGTATTTTATCTATCATATTTTTTTTCACCAGTCTTTTCTTGGTTCAAAAACTTTTATCGGTATCTCCGCTTTTAATATTTTCTGCTCTTATTTCATTCTTATACTTATTTGTAAGTCTGTTTAAATTATTTATCACATTTGTATCCTTAAAAGAAGAATTTATCACTATATCAAAAGAGAATCTCGAATCAATCAATGACAGTGACCTGCCTTTGATAACTGTTCTAATTCCACTTTATAACGAGTATTTAGTTGTCCCACAAATTCTGAATTCAATGACCAAAATTGACTACCCAACCGATAAGCTAGAGTTCATTATAACTTTAGAAGAGTATGACGAAAAAACAATTGATGCTATAAAGTATGCCAATTTCCCTTCGCATTTTAAAACACTAATACTGCCAAACGTTAAACCCAAAACTAAACCTAAGGCTCTTAACGTTGCACTTCGTTACGCACGTGGAGCTTACCTAGTAATTTATGATGCAGAGGTTATCCCAGAACCATCCCAGCTTAAAAAAGCTTATATTGCATTCAGAAATAATCCGCATATTGGAAGCCTGCAGACACGATTAGATCATTACAACTCTCGGCAAAACCTTATTACAAAATTGTTTAGTTCTGAATTTTCTTATTATTATGACCTATTTCTTCCTGGCCTACAGAAATTAAATATTCCAATTCCATTGTCAGGACATAGCGTATTTTTTAGAACTGCTGAAGTTAAAAAGGTCGGAGCATGGGATCCTTACAATGTAGCAGAAGACTGTGATATTGGCATAAGGTTGCAAAGAGCAGGATTTAAAATTGGAATCTTAGACTCCATAAGCAGTGAGGAGGCTACAAATACAATTCCTGGCTGGATTCGCCAGAGGACTAGGTGGATGAAAGGGTTTATGCAGACTAGCATTGTTCATTTAAGACATCCGATTGCGTTTAAGGAAGAGATGGGGGGGTGGATGAGATTTTTGGGATTCCTACTAATCGTTCCAGGAACTGTAGTCGTAAATTTATTTAACTTTTTTTACTGGATTATGTTGATAGCCTGGTTGATCTTTCAGCCAACGACAATCCAAAAATTTTTTCCCGGATTCATACTATATTTGTCCTTTTTTGCTTTTTTGATTGGCAACTTTATATTTACCTACCTAAGTCTATTAGGAACCTATAAAAGACACCGCTATGGAATTGTAAAATATACCCTTTTAACCCCTGTGTATTGGCTTTTTTTATCGATTGCAACAATCAGGGCACTTATTCAGATTATTGTTAAACCGCATCACTGGGAAAAAACAAGTCACGGTAGTCATCTAAAAAAAGCAACAGCTTAATAAGCAACCATGAATAAATTTTTTAAAAAATACAGGAGCGAATTTGTCCTTGGACTTCTGTCATTGTGCGTTGGGAGCATTTCTTGTATCTGGGTATTCGAAAAAGGTCTCTTACGTGTTCTAGTAGATCAAAATTCCCATCTTAATCTTACAAGGCAAGCAGTTGATAGCCTTACACCTGGTATAAGCCAAATAGGCTTTTGGCCGCCTTTACTACACGTACTCATGGTTCCGTTCGTAATTCCAGATGCACTTTATAGATCCGGTCTTTCAGGAGCATTCGTCCTAATCCCACTTTTGATAGCTTCATCAATATTCATTTACAAAATAGTTCACCTTTTTACACTGAATAAGGTACTTGCTTTTGGGGCAGCCATAATATTTTTTCTAAATCCTTATATCCTCTATTACTCTGTCACACCAATGATGGAAGTTCTCTTTATAGCAAATGTGCTTGCTATTACATATTTTTTATCAAGATGGATTCAGAAAGACAGTTTGGTTGATTTACTTTTGACTGGAATTTTTGTGGCACTTGCCACCGTGTCAAGGTTTGAAGGTCTAATTCTTTTCCCGCTGACTTCTGTAATTATCCTCGTAAGTTTAATTTTAAAAAAAACAAATTATTGGAAACTAGAGTCTTTGCTAATTCTATATTCACTTCTCGCGGTATCAGGGCTATGTTCAATATTTATATATGGAATTGTATATGGTTCAAATCCACTATCATTCTTAAAAAGCGACTGGGCATCAGCTAATATAGTCGGATCACTTTACCATCCTACAAAACACAATCTATTGCTAACACTTAAGTATTTTTACTTTTCGCTTTCTACGATGCTTTCTCCTTTCTTGGTGGTAATACCTCTCCTGCTATTTCCAATTGTTCTATTTAAGAAAAAAATTTACGCATTATTTTCGGCTCTAATTGTTCTTAGCTCACCGTTTATTTTTGATTTTTATGCTGTGTTTAATGGAAATGCAGTAATATACATCCCAAATCTCCCACCTTTTGACAGAGTACTAAATGTTAGATATGGAATGTACAATATTGGATTTTTTATTGTATTACTCTTTGTAATTCTAGGGACGGTATTTAACAGACCAATTTCTAGCAAAAATGGACTTAAAAAAATAATTGGGTATTCGGCTTTATTTTTATTCTTGGTACCGATCATTGTAAATTCGCTGTCTTTTATAAAAAACGTTGCAATTGATAATAATTTCTATTTGGTTAATTTGGAGGCGAAGGATTATCCTGCAGATGAGCAACGAAGTGCCGCAAAAATTTTAAATCAAAACTATGATTTTGGGAAAATACTTATTACCAGAGGTCTAAATGACTTTGTTGTTGTCGATTCAAAAATATCTTTAAAGAATTTTATTATTGAAAGTAACTATAAATATTACACCCAGGCAATAGAAAGACCTTGGCTTTTTGCAAGATGGATCGTAACATTCAATCCAGATGCTTGGGATACAAATAATTGGAGTTATAAAACTGAAAAAATTTCTCAGACATGGACTGACTCAGAATTATTTCAAAAAAACTATAACTTAATTTACGAGAATTCTAGACAGAGAATTTATAAAATAAACGAAGATTCGATTCTCATGTATGCAAACGATAGGGGCTATGATTTTAACAAAATTCCATCAGTTAATAATATTTCAAAATGGAATCCAGACCTAATATACGACCAGCTAAAAAGTACCTATAAACATTCAATTAAACTTACCGTTCAAGATCAGATTTACGATTATTATGAAAAAAAATTACTACCTCTTTACAAATCAGGATATTATATTGATGAGAATAATAAAGGCACCTCTGAAAGCCAAAGCTATGCCATGTTGCAAGCCTTATACTCAAATGATGCTGTAATATTCGATAGGGTATGGAAATGGACAAAAAATAACATTCAAAATGAAAACCTTCTGTTTGCATGGGAGTTTTCAATTAATCCCGAAAATAATAAGCTTAAAATTTTAGATCAAAACTCGGCAACAGATGCAGACATTGATATCGCGTATGCATTATTTCTAGCCTACGAAAAATGGGGGGACAAGAATTACAGAAATGAAGGTTTGAAAATTCTAAATGCGCTTAAAAAGTTCGAGGTAGTAGAATTTGAGAATCTTATGTTTGTTACAGCAGGTAATTGGGCAGAAAGCGAAGATAAGATTATTCTTAATCCGTCTTACATTTCTCCGATTGCTTTTGCATTATTTTCAAAATATGACGGAGAATATTGGCTAAGAGTTAAGTCGGACTCGTATCAAATTGTGTCTGAGAATTCAGAGTACTCTTTTCGGAAAAATAACCTTTACCTTCCAACCAACTGGATTGTATTTAATAAAAAAGATTCGAAATACGAAGCATATACTGACAAAGATAAAGCTGATAATTTTTCAGATGACGCTTTTAGACTAATACCAAAAATAGTTCTTGACTATCGGGCGAATAATGACAGACAGGCAATGGGATATTTAAGTAGAACCACCGCATTTAACGATGCATACTCGTATAAAATGCAACTATGCTCAGAATTCAATGGAAATATTGAAAAATGTACATACTCAGTTGCGGGATTGAGCGCTCCTTTACTAGTCTTCTCTATAAATTCCCCAGATTTAGAAGAAAAAATCTTAAAAGAGCATTATCTGTCTAATAATAGGCTAAGGGAATTTGACAATATTTCATTTTATAACTTAAGCTGGTACTGGTTTGGACTGTATTACTGGCAGTCATTAGAGTAAATTTATTCTCATTTTTTATATTTTGCTATAATATACTGTAAGATTGATGAGCTCGAAATTATTTTCTGATTTTGGTATAAATCTTTGAAGTTGCACGTTCTTTTTGAAGTTTAA
>CAZFJW010000075.1:0-4713 GCA_964519355.1 uncultured Gammaproteobacteria bacterium
GAGTTACTCGAGACTTCAACAGATCCTCAGGTTTTGTTTTTGGAGCAGCAAGTACTGATACGAATAGTTTTCCCGAATATTCACTTGAGCGGGCATTTTGCCCGCCAGGAGATACAACTGCCTCATGCTCTCCTGTCGGGTATTGGCAACTAGAGGAAATTTCAGCTTCAAGATACGATCAATCAGGCAATTCAAACACCCTAACAGATTCAGGATCAACAATTTATGGAATGGGAGTGTATGGGAAAGGTGCAGATTTTGAAAGAGATAGTAGTCAATATTTATCTATTGCTGATGGCTCACAAACCAATCTGCAACTGAGCAATAACCTCACCATTGACGCCTGGATTAAACTTGAATCTTACGGCTCCTCATCAACAGCGAGAGCAAATATCGTACGGAAAGGAAACAGTGCAACATCTAATATGTCTTACAGCTTCGAGGTCGGAGGGAGCAACAGCGGTAACTCATTTTTAAGCGCGCAGATTTCAACAAGCGGAACAGCATTCACCTCCACTCATACCAGCACCACCCCGCTTAACTTAGGCACTTGGTATCATGTAGGCTGGACATATAATGGAACAACAAGCATTTTATATCTGAATGGAAATAGAATTTCATCACAAGCCATGTCAGGAACCCCCAACAATGACTCTCAGCCATTTTATATCGGAATAAATTATGATGATTATTTTGATGGAATAATAGACGATGTAAGAGTTTATAACTACGCCAGAACTCCAGGACAATTTGCGCTTGACTACTCACAAGGCAAACCAGTTGCACACTATAGATTTGATGAATGTCAAAGCGATGTTGTCTACGACTCAAGCACTAATGCGCTCGATGGCACAGTATCTATTGGTGCAGGCGGCGCCCAAACTACAGGAACAGGTTATGGATCATGTTATAGCAGTGCCACTACACCTCGATACACTGGCAGATCCGGAAAATTTAATGCTGCCCTCAATTTCGACGGAACTGACGATGTTGCAACAATAGCAAATAGTTCAAAGATTGACTTGAATGAAAATCTTTCGAATGGACATTCATTTTCTGCATGGTTTTATGCCAACTCAGATGGAGAAGCAGACCAGGGTCAGATTTTCTGGAAAGGAAATAACACATATATCAGAGTTTCGGGTCAATCCGGATCTGCACTCACTGTAGATGCCTCACTCGACCTTGCAACCTCTGATGCAACTGCATCATTCACAGGAGCCAGCAATACAGGCGCCTGGAATCACGTGGTAGTAACATATACTGATGATGCAGATGATGAAATAAGTATATATATCAATGGGAAACTTAGGGTCGCAAGTACCAACGGATCCGGAGCCCCTGCTGCAGAATCTAACAGCCTTCTTATTGGGGGCACCACTACAAATAACTTTGATGGCCTTATTGACGAACCACAAGTATTTAATTATGAACTAACGGCACAACAAGTCCAAGTTCTCTATACAGGAGGAGCTGTTAGAATTGGGCCATCAACAGGAATACCCGAATACTAATATATATATAAATAGTATAGTCTCCTCGCGTGCTTGACTGGATACACGGATCTTTGCTAGAGTGATGACATGGAGAAAAAATCCCTGATTCCCCTTTTAGACAACATTGCACTCGGAATTATCATAACTATTTTATTTTTCTTTCCTCTCCTTTTCTTCCCTGCTGTCTCTGATGCCTTTATCCTCCCAAAGCAAATTCTCATCATTTTCTCAACTATACTATTATTAATAGTCTGGACTACCAAACTAATTCTTAAAGGGAGAATCGGATTTCTTTCCAATCCCTTAAATCTTCCTCTTTTTCTTTTTGGAGTAGCAATTTTTTGCTCTTCTGTTCTTTCTCATAATAAATTTGACTCTTTCATGCAGTCAATACCAGTCATGGTACTTCTGATTTTTTCCTTTCTCCTTATTAATTTACTTGAAAAAAAAGAATCATTTAACGTAGCGCTCTCTGCTCTGGCTCTTGGAGCAGTCGCATCATCTATTATTTCAATACTCTATTTTCTTCATATATTTATCCTCCCCTTTGGCAATCCCAACAATCCTCTTTTTACAACTTTTGGAAATCCCATTCAGCATTTTGCATATTTACTTCCAATCTTTTTCCTCTCAGGAACTTATGTCTATCAAAAAATTAAAAGCAGAAATTTTGAAGGAATTACTTCCGACGCAACAAATATGGTTCATTTTGTATCGGCATTTATTCTGCTTGTCGGACTTAGTCTTAATATCTATAAAATTTTCTTTGCACAGGATCGGCCAATTGTTCTTCCCATCCAATATGGCATTCAAATAGCAGCATCTGCTCTAACACAAGATACCCAGAGACAACTGCCCTCCCTTCTTTTTGGATCAGGTTTTGGAACATTCTTGACAGACTTTACAAGATTCAAACCAATTACATTCAACTTAGAACCTAACATTTGGAATCTGAACATCGCGTTTTCTTCATCACTTGTCTTAGAACTTTTGGCAACCAGTGGAATTCTTGGAACCGCAGCCTTTCTTTATATTCTTTTCCGATTTCTAAAGAACAGGACATCCTTTATGACACATCCTCTTTTTCTCTCTGTTCTTTGCATTGCTATACTCTCGCTTCTTGTGCCGTATTCATTTACATTTATTTTTCTTATTTTTACATTTCTTTCTTTATACATCGTCTATCTCTATTTAGAACGAGATAAAAATGTTTTTGATGTAAACCTAACACTTGTCCCACCGCAGAACGGACTTTTTTCATTAGAGACTCATCACAAAAGAGCTCAATCTCCCGCACTTCCATTGGTGCTTGGATTTCTTATTTTACTACCCCTTTGTGTGATTGGGTATTATTCACTTCGACTACTTGATTCAGATATGAAATTCACGCTTTCTCAAAAAACCGAGACACTTCAAAACGGACAAAAAACTTATGATTTACTTCGCGATGCCATACAAATATTCCCCTACCGTGACGATTACTACAGACTTTTTTCTCAAGTCAATCTTTCTCTGGCCAACTCTATTACAACATCAGTTAAACCAGGTGAACAACCAACACAAGAAATGCAAAAAGCAGTTTTTTCACTTCTTCAGCAATCAATAAATTCCGCTCGATCATCAGTTGAAATTGCTCCGCTTACAGTTGCAAATTGGACGAATCTTGGAAAAATTTATCGATCACTAGTAAATGTCGGACAGAATGCAGAACAATTCTCTGTTGCATCATATCAACAAGCAATTAAACTTAATCAATTTGATCCTCAAAATTATATCGAAACCGGAGGAATCTTTTATCAGCTTGGCCAGTTTGACGCGGCAATTGCGCAATTCCAAAATGCAGCAACACTTAAACCAGATCTTCCAAATGCACACTACAACTTGGGGCATGCATATGAGGCAAAAGGAGACTTCGATAATGCAATGAAAGAATATGAAATTGTCAAAACGCTTACCCAGCAAAATCAAGAAAGTGTGACGCTTATTAACACAGAGATTGAAGCACTCAAATCAAACATGGAAAAGGCAAAAAACTCTACCACAGAAAGTACGCCAATACCAACAACTCAAAATCCCTTAAGCCAAAATGACGATGAACCCTTCATAAAAACAGGAGAAGAAGAAACATTAAAAATTCCTGGCCCGCCAACTGATGGCTCAGAAGAACAAACAACTCCTACCCCAAGTCCACTACCCGAAGAATAATCTTCTGCACCAAAATTTCAGAAGTGTTAAATAAAAACTATATATCCAAACTCTTTTTTGTACAAAATAGGTCATTCACATCAAATAGTATTTTTTCTCCTTGACATTATATTTTTAAGTCTGATAGATTGAATCATCATGAACAAAAAAGAAATTATTTCTTACATTGACAGCGCTTCTTTTATTTTAGTAACTGCAACTCTTTTTGCATTTCCAATTTTCTTCCTTACAAACACTAGCGACTTTTTTGTTCTTCCAAAACAAATTCTTGTAACTCTACTCACTGTTGTACTTATGATCCTTTGGGGTGTAAAGATAATGATCAATAAAGAAGTTGCTTTTCGATCTAGCTCATTTAATTTCCCTGTTTTCCTTTTTGGGGCTATCACTCTTTTAACAGCACTTCTTGCAAGAAATACTTTTGATTCACTTCTTCAAGCAGTTCCGCTTGTTTTTGTTTTGATATTTTACTTTGCGTTGACCAACAGTCTTCACAACAAAGCTCAATTTAACGTAGCACTCTCAGCTCTTGCACTTGGTGGTGTATTCTCTTCACTCCTTTCACTCGTATATCTTCTTAATATTTTCGTGCTTCCTTTCCAGCAAATTCAAAATAGATTCTTTACTACCCTTGGATCCCCAATTCAACACATTATTTACCTGCTTCCTGTGCTTGTGCTGTCTGTATTCTACGTATACAAAAGATACACGAAATCAGGATTCAGCGGAATCGCTACTGACTACAACTATATTATTCATATCGTATCTTCCTTCCTTATTCTCTCAGGAGTTGCAATAAACATTTACAAGATCTTTTTCCGACCAGAAAAACCAATCGTATTACCATTCAAATATGGTGTTCAAATTGCAACAGCTGCAATCAGCCAAGATAGCGCACGCCAAGTTCTTTCCCTCCTATTTGGATCAGGATACGGAACATTTATTACTGACTTTGCAAGATTCAAACCAGCTTCATTCAATCTTGAACAGGGAATTTGGAATCTTACCTTCT
>CAZFJW010000076.1:0-4609 GCA_964519355.1 uncultured Gammaproteobacteria bacterium
TTTCCATATTCATAAAAAATTGGAAAGTTAGACCAATAAGCGCCCCCCAAATAATACCCATCCCGAAATTTGAAGTAAGATATGGCCATAAAATAAACTCTCCACTTCCAAGTCCAAGGCCCAAAATAATAAAACTCGGTCCAATTAACTTACGAAGTGATGGTGGAGCAGGAAATTCTCTTTTCTCAAAATCTTTATATTTCATCCATTCTCAGAATAAACTCAATTACTAAAACATGTCAACATGGATTTTAAAAAAATCCTTCATCTTGTTAATAAAATTACGATAGCTATATACTTTGATTATGTCCAAAATTTTTTACATTCTTCTTGTCTTGGCAGCATTTGGAGTTGAAGCCTTTGTATTCGTAAAAATGACCAAACCTCAAAAACCAAAAATTGACATTGTTCATTCACAAGAGTCTATCCAGCCCGAAGAACCCAAACAAACATCAATAATACTCACTGGTGACATTATGCTCGGACGAAGTGTAATGACCGAAAGTATAAAACTAAATAACTATAAATACCCATTTGAAAAAGTAGCAGAAACTCTTAAGAATGCAGATCTTGTTTTTTCCAATCTTGAAAATCCCATCGTTGCAGACTGTCCCGAGAGGAATTCGGGCATGATATTTTGCGCAGACCCCAAAATGATCGAGGGACTAACATATGCAGGAGTCGATGTTGTAAACCTTGCCAACAATCATACGAGAAACTATGGACAGGAAGGTTTTGACGAAACTAAAAAATTCCTGATAGAATCTGAAATTTCATATGTTGGGGACAATAACTTAGTAGTAAAAGAAGTGCATGGAACAAAATTCGGATTTTTAGGATTTGATCTTGTAACAAATAAACTGTCAGACGAAATGCTGGGAATTATTAAAGAATCAAGCGCACGTGTCGACATTCTTATTGTCGGTGTGCACTGGGGAAATGAGTATCAGGACAAGGCCAGTAAAATTCAAATGGAAGCAGGCCAAAAAATGATAGAAAGCGGCGCTGATGTAATAGCAGGACACCATCCACACTGGGTACAAAACAGTGAAATTTTCAATGGTAAACCAATATATTACTCACTTGGAAATTTTATTTTCGATCAAATGTGGAGTGAGAAAACTAAAAAAGGAATGGCAATGCGTCTTACTTTTACTGACAAAGAGTATGCATCCGAAGAACAACTTCCCATCGTTATCAAAACAATTGGACAACCAGAATGGGACACTGTAAAATAGCGCATTCAGTAAAAAAAATAGAAGACTTTATTGACTGATTCCCTGGGAGCGCATGCGGCGTGCTTCTGCTTCATCTAAAATTATTTTTCTCATTCGAACACTTTTGGGAGTTACTTCAACAAGCTCATCTTCTGCGATATATTCCATAGCATCTTCAAATCCCATTGGCTTTGGAGTTTTAAAATACACACTAACACCCTCACCCTTTGATCTGTGGTTAGTTAAATGTTTTTCTTTTGTAACACTTAGTCTCAAGTCATCATTTCTTGAATTTTGTCCAATAATTTGCCCCTTATACACTTCAACTGCGGGCCCAACAAAAAGGTTACCCCTGTCTTGTGCATTAGTAAGAGCATAAAGATTGGTTACACCGCTTTCATGTGCAACAAGAGATCCTTGTTCACGTGCATAAACAAATCCATTGTCTTTATCATACTTTTCAAATTGTGTATTTATAATTCCAAGACCCCTCGTGTCAGTAATGACTTCACTTCGATACCCAAAAAGTCCTCCGGAGGAAATAAGAAACTCAAAATATGTAATATTATTCTCGCTCTTCATATCCTGGAGCTCTCCTCTTCGTGTGCTCATTTTTTGCATTACAATTCCTGCATATTCGTCAGGAGTTTCAATAAATACCCGCTCATATGGCACAAGAGTTACTCCATTCTCAATTTTACTGATAACCTGGGGTTTGCCTACCTGAAATTCATACCCTTCACGTCTCATTCGCTCAACAAGAATTGCGATATGAAGCTCTCCCCTTCCTGAGACAATCCATCCACCTACTGTATCGTTTTCAACGTGAAGCGCCATGTCTGTTTCAAGCTCTTTAAAAAGTCTATCCTGAATTTGACGGGATGTTTTGAATTCTCCCTCTCGACCGGCAAATGGTGAATTATTTACAGAAATCGAAACTCTTATTGTTGGTTCTTCAACCACAAGCCCTTTTATTGCTTCTGTATTCATATCTTCTACGATTGTCTCCCCAATTGCAGGTTCAGAACATCCGGCAACAGATACAATATCGCCTGCACTTGCTGCTGGCGCCTCTACTCGATCAAGACCTTCAAAAGTCATAAGACTTGTAACTCTGAATTTGTTTTTTTCACCATTTTGAGTAACCTGAATTGCATCCTGACCGGATTTAATCGAACCATTGTATATGCGCCCTATTGCAATTCTGCCCTTATGAGGATCGCTGGAAAGCGAGGCTACCAGTAATTGCAGGGGAAGATTCTCATCACCGGTTGGTGGTGGTATCTCTTTCAGAATTGTTTCAAAAACAGGTTCAATTGAGGTCATTTTTGAAAGATCAGGTTCGAGTCCGGCCTTCCCTTCTTTGGCTGAAGCATACACAATTGGAAAATCTGCAATAGTGTCATCCGCACCAAGCTCAAGGAACAAATCAAGCGTTTTATCAAGCACATAATGAATACGTGCATCGTCTTTGTCAATTTTATTTACCACAACGATCACTTTATGTTTGAGTTCAAGTGCTTTTTTGAGTACAAATCTAGTCTGCGGCATTGGACCTTCTTTCGCATCAATAAGCAAAAGACATCCATCGGCCATCTTTAAAACTCTTTCAACTTCTCCTCCGAAGTCCGCGTGACCCGGGGTGTCAATAATATTTATTTTGGTGTCGTTCCAGATAACTGACGCATTTTTGGAGAAAATAGTAATTCCTCGTTCGCGCTCAAGGTCATTGCTATCCATAATAAGCTTGTCACTTGAATCTTTGTGCAGCTTGGTCTTTGATTGCTTCAGAAGTGAATCAACAAGAGTAGTCTTGCCATGATCAACGTGAGCTATAATTGCAACATTTCGTATATTATTCATAAAAAAACCGCGCCTTTCCGCGCGATATATATATTATATCAGAAAAACCTATAATATATCTACTCATTATATCCTATTTGCGATCTCAGATATACTGTTAAATTACTTGAGCTATAAAATAAAATTTCCTGTAAACTAATATTTATGACTAGAATGCGCTATGTTCCATTTGTTTCAAAAATGTTTAGGATTGTGGACCACAATGTTGGGCGCCACGGGTTTGTGAAGGGGATGAAAAAATCCTTTGCCGAAATATCGGAACCAGTGGAAGTAACAATGACCCCGCTTACAAGAAATGTATTAAAAAAAGATAAAGTTCTTGTACTTGCCAATCATCCTTTTGTCGATGGACTCGCAATTATTCCTGCGCTCCCCGAGAGAAAGAATGTAAAAATCGTTGCAACAATCGAATTTATGAATTGCGCACCCAACATGAATGAGCACCTGCTATTTGTCGACACAAGACACCACAAAAAAGTTCAAAGTGACGGTAGACTTTTCCATGCAATCATTGCATTTCTGAATCCAATTCCAAAACAAAGCTATAAAGATGCGCATAAGAAAAATATAGAAACAATCTCACAAGCTGCACATCACGTAAATAACGGCGGTCTGGTTGCGCTTATCCCATCGTCCAACAGCAAAGACGGCTCATGGCACAAGGGGGTCGGACATTTGCTTCACGCCATCGAATCAGAAAAGACATACATAGTTAACGCTCATGTTACAGGATCACTTGTTTCTGAACTTTTACGATCTCTTCCATTTCTTTCATTTTTTATACCCCGATCAAGGGTTATTTTCCAAGATCCTATACCCTTGAGTGAAATTTATGAGTCAGATCCATATCTTAACCTTCGAAATGCAGAAAATAGATACGTACAATGGGAGAAAAGTCTCAAACCTCAACGTTCATACTTTGTAAAAAGATGGATTTTTAGCTTTGTTAGAATTTTAGACCTCTAAATTTATTGACATTTTTCTGCCAAAGGACTATTGTATACACACTTCAAAGTATGAAAATGGCAGGAATATTCATCTTCGTAATAATTTTTATCTTTCTTACCTACTCCTCAGTATTAGCTGAATCAAACACGAATATTGATATCAAAACCAACGGCTCAGGCGCACAATCCTCAGTGAATGTAACAAATAACGTCGACTCCAATTCAGATACTTCTCAACAAACCAAAACTAAAATTAGAATTGAAACTAATGGCGAAGTTCAGGAATACGAATCAGATAAAAATGAGAGCATATCTCTTGAATCCAAAGATGGAAACTCAAAAGTGAGAGTATCGAATAAATCTGAAAATTCAGATTCAGAGGATAAAAATGACGAATCAACAAATTCGGCCGAAAAAAAGAGAGTAGAACCAACTACTCAGCCCCCTGAACTTGACGTTCATGAAAATTTCTTTGAAAAAATCATTGATTCAATCAAGAAATTCTTTTTTAAAGACTAAGTAACGACTCACACTCTCTTTCTTATTTTGAAATATTCTAACCACAGAGTGGTCAAAATCAAT
>CAZFJW010000077.1:0-4381 GCA_964519355.1 uncultured Gammaproteobacteria bacterium
TATCGAAGTCTGCTCTAGAATAACAAAGTGCATCAAACTTGTCAAGATATGAAAAGCACAATACTCAAACGAAAGATAGAATAAAACTCTCTTTTATAATTTCTAAATCCTAATGACCTAATTTCTAAATAAATCCTAATATCAATTGCCCAAAAAAAACTATATTCCTCGATGACTTTAAACATTTAAATTTTGGGTTTATTTAGAATTTCGAAATCAGATATTAGAAATTCTTCATATGCCTATACAAAAAGGGTATATAGAACCATGCATCCTGCATGCTACCTACTACTTAATTCATAATTGGTCCTTGCACTTGTGTGCTATAATAATGGTCCTTCCCATTTTCCTGCTCCAAGATTCACAATTTTTATGGAAGACTTTTACGAAACAGGCTATACGCCTCTCTCACCACGAGGCCGAGATAAGAAAAAAGTTATCAAGTTTGTTGGTATCTTTATAATTGCCCTGGCGCTCCTGCTTATTGGGCTCGGAATACTTGGTGCAACAGCAGGAAAGAAAAATGACCTTTCCTCACCAACACCCACAATTCCATCAGTGCAAGTCTTACCAACCGACGAACCCACGCCAGAACCTTCACCTACGCCTGAAGAAGATACAACTCCTAGTCCAACCCAAAAAGTAACGCCTACCCCAGCAAAGACGACTCCTACTACTACGTCTGGCAAAACAACCCCTACTCCAACAGGAACAACAAAATCCGGAACAACCAATAGAGAAGATCTTTCTATTGAAATTCAAAATGGATCGGGGATAAAAGGTGCCGCCGGACAAGCCTCAACACTTCTTAAAGGCCTTGGCTATAAAGTTCTCTCAACAGGGAATGCGGACAATTATGATTATGCTCAGATGGTAATTAAAGTAAAGGCTGAAAAGAAAGAATTTTTGACTCAGCTCAAACTTGATCTTGGAACACAATATAAAATTGAATCAGCCACTTCAGATCTTACCGGATCTACTGCTGACGCAATTGTAATTGTTGGAAAAGAATAATTTAACGTCCAGGGCACTGTGAAGTCTGAGTTCTCGCACGTATTACATTTCCCAAACCAGCCAAAAAGTCACTCTGAATCTCAGAGCGGGAAGTTCGTCCATTTAATACAACAAGTCCTCGCTGTGCCAATATTTCTGCACCATCTGGCCTATACGTGTTACTTTCGTTTGATGAATAATCCCGAAATGCCATGACAGCCTCAGCTTTGGATTTCACCTGTACATCTACACTCGGAATTGGTTCGTTGATCAAAAACACTGTCAAATCTATTCCAATTTTATCTGCCATGCTCAAACGCTCTGACTGATTAATACTCTCCACATTTGAGAGAGCCAGAAGCGCCTCCATCACCAAAATCTCAGAGCGTTCGCCCCGAGTTCTTTTCTTTTTTTCAATAAGGTTTTTTTGGTGCTGCTCCAAAGCACGATAAGCCTCCTCAGCAGTTGCTTTTTTCTCTATTTGGCCGAAAAGAAATTCTACTCTTTGGGCACCATCAAGTACTGGGCGTCTATATTCTTTCATGAGCAGGATATTATACTATAAATAATCCTATAATTATATAACTTATGCAACTGTGCTTTAAGAAGTGAAAGGGGCAGGCGGCATGTTGCGCCGCCTGCCCGGATGTGTTTGGTCCCCGATGTTATCAAGGGTCAAACGGTTGTGAGTCGTTTCGTCTAGGATTGCGGAGCTACTCCACGATCCGAAAGTCGACGACCTGGAAGGAAACCTTCTCTCCGACTCCACCCTTGAGGGCGGTTTGGATGCGGCGCGAAAGGTCGAAAACCATCCGCGAGGCATTTGCCCGGATCTGATCCGGAGTCATACCTTCAACGAGAGACCTGCCCGACTCCTCGACGACGCTGCGAACGTCGGGACTCAAGAGGAACTGCTCGTCTGTGCTGGTGAGCACGACATCGGCCATCAGGGCCTGATCAACAGGACCGACGCTGAATACGTAGTGCTCTGGATTGGGCTTACTTGCCTGTGACTGCGATACAGCCTCAGGCTTTTTCTTACCCCACAAAGGCATGGACTTCCCTCCTTCTATATTTGGCTTTCGCCGAACCGAAAAGAAACCGATTCTTTCAAGTTCGACGAATCCAAAATATATAAATGTGCAAAATCTAACTTGCTGCGCTATTATACTACGGGACTACATTAAGTCAATAAAAGTTGGATTATTTTCTGAGGCGTTCCCTAATTACCATGTAAGGAAATTGTGTTAGTTTTATTTGCCGCTTTATTCTCCATGGTTGTAGTGCTAATCGCCACGACCATTCAAGTCCCATCTTTTGTAAAATCTTTGGTGCCCTTTTTGTCTTCCCTCCAAAAATATCAAAAGCGCCTCCTACACCCACAGCAACAGTGACAGGAATATGAGGAAGATTTGCCCGGATCCATTCTTCTTGACGGGGAAAACCGAATGCCACAAAAAGTATGTCAATTCTTTTGGGAGTTTGTGCTGTTGCGCCCTTTTCATTGGAGATATATTTCAATTGAGACATCTGAAATTTAAAGGATCCCGGAATAACATCCCTATCATAGACAAAAAAATGAGCCCCGGGATGCTTTTTTTGTAAGCAGATGGCACTCTTTTCTGCTACTCCATCCCGCCCACCAATAAATCCAATATTGACGGGCCGTTTTGCAATTTTCTGAAGGTCCCCAGATGCCATCTTGATGACCTTTTCCATAAAATCTACACCAGCAATTCGCTCTTTCAAAGTCTTACCCACAACTCGTGCAGCCATAACCACCCCCATACCATCAGGGAGAGCAATTTGGGCACCATTCAGTACCTCTTTGAACTGAGGATGAGACTTTGCATATATGATCATTTCGGGGTTTGGGGTATAGACAGACACCTTTTGACTCCCATCTATGATGATTTGACCTATATACTCCAGGATTTTATCAATTGGGTCAATGGTAAACCCCACTCCGAGGATGATTTTCTTTTCACTCAATTTCATAAAAATTATTTGGCTACTTTAAATTTTTAAAATATACCCAATTGAACATATTTTGTAATCTTCAATTTTTCCATATATTTATTAACAAAATGAATATTTTAGAAATTTTTTTGGATTTTTAAAAATAATATTATGAGTCATTTTAAATATTTACTGATTTTTACTTTTGTGAAAATATATATTTTCTTTGAGTAAAATACTTCATAATACAGGATATTTTAATTTTTGTTAACTGACCTTTTATAGAGTTCAAGATTCTCCAGTGCTACCCCTGTCCCCCGAGCAACACAGTACAGTGGGTCTTCGGCGACATAAGCAGGAACTCCTGTTTCTTGTGCGATATATCTATCCAAATTTTTCAATAGAGATGCTCCACCAGTAAGAACTATCCCCTTGTCAAGAATGTCACTAACTAGCTCCGGAGGTGTTGCTTCAAAGGTTTCCCGAATTACTGAAACAATCATTTTAAGAATTGGAATAATTGCTTCATGTACTTCTCTATCGGATATCTCAATAGATCTTGGAAGTCCTGTCACACTATCTCTTCCCTTTACTTCCAGTTTTTTTTCTTCCTTTGGATCGGGAATTGCATTGCCAATTTGGATTTTAATTTCTTCCCCAGTTCTTTCCCCAACAAGCAGATTAAATTTCTTCCGAATATAATTGGCTATCGCTTCCTCAGTCTTATTTCCTGCTACTCGAATTGATTTATGAATAACAACTCCGCCAAGTGATATAACAGCAACGTCAGAGGTTCCTCCCCCAATATCCAGAATCATGTGTCCTGTTGCCTGTGCAATTGGAATCTTTGCCCCAATAGCAGCAGCCAGTGGTTCATCAATGAGATAGACTTGTGAGGCGCCCGCTGCCATCGTTGCATCGATAACTGCCCTTTTTTCAACTTGAGTAATACCCGATGGAATACAAACCATAACTTCAGGTTTGACAAATCTTGCACGTCCACAAACCTTGTCAATAAAGTAAGCAAGCATTTGCTGAGTTATCCCGTAGTCTGCAATAACTCCATCTTTTAAAGGCCTTGTTGCAACGATGTTACCCGGAGTTCTTCCAAGCATTTCTTTGGCATCTTTTCCGACAGCTACCACTTTATTGTCATCGATTCGGGCTGCAACAACCGTTGGTTCATTCAAAACTATTCCACGACCGGCAACATATACCAAGATGTTGGCCGTGCCCAAGTCGATTCCAATACGATTTTTTCTGATTCCTAACATAACATGTAAATAAATATTTTTTGAGATTCTACCTATGTTTCAATATTAATAAAGAAGAAACATACTGTAAAAATATTCTAGTTATCGTAAGTTTTGAATCCATATTTTAACTATATCAAATCTATACTTAAGAAGATCATCTGAGCCTTGATATC
>CAZFJW010000078.1:0-3108 GCA_964519355.1 uncultured Gammaproteobacteria bacterium
TCAATAATAGGGCCTTGAACCCTTGTAATAATACCTTCGCCTTTTTGTAATTGTCTTGTCATAGTTGTCCGCTGTTAAGATCGAGTATTTCGTTCGTGATTTTCTCTTGACGGGATTTATTATATGACAAGGTGAGGAATTCGGCAATATCGAGTGCGTTATTCTTCGCATTTTGCATAGCCATCATTCGTGCCGCCTGCTCTGAGGTGTAGGCTTCAAGCAAAATGCTGTATATATTGATCTCTAAATAATATGGCAAAAGCTCCAGAAGAAGTTTTTCTGCATTTGGCTCAAATATATAAGAGGAGAGTGATGTAGATTCCCCTGCTGGGATTTGAAGAGGAAGAATCGTTTTTTGAGTGGGGGTTTGTGTAAAAAATGAAACAAAATCTGGATAAATAACTTCGACTTTACTAACTTTTTTTGTTAAATAATATTCATTAATAAGCTCAACTAGTTGATAGACCCGTTCATAACTTGGAAGGCTTGTGCCACTGTCAAAAGCAGCAACCGGCTGAATTCCAATTTTACTGATAAATTGTCCAGCTCTTTTGCCATTGGTAATTACAAAATCGTCTTGTGGAATTTGAAGGAAAAGTTTGGAAAGGCTTGTGTTGAGCCCGCCGCAAAGTCCCCGATCAGGAGAAAAGGCGATTATAAGTTTTTTCTCTGATTCGTTTGTTTCAAGATAGGGATGTGATATTTTCTGCTCAGTATTTTTGCTGACTCGCGTAGTAAAATCAAGAATTCTTTGAGCGTAAGGCTTGTTGTTTTGTACTGCTTCCTGAGCTTTTTTAATCTTTGATGCAGAGATCATCTCCATTGCTTTGGCAATTTGGGCAATGTTTTTTGACGTTTTAATCCTACGTCTGAGGAGTTGAAGATTTTGAGCCATAATTTATTGAAGTGTTTTGACAAAGTCTTTTATGATTTTAGTCAATTCTTCAGAGGACTTATCGTCTAATTTATCGCCGGATTGAATTTTTTCAATTACTTTTTTATTTTTAACCTTTACTTGATTAAAAATTCTTTGTTCAAATTCGGCAATTTTTTCCACTGGCAATTCATCAAGAAGTCCTTTTGTTGCGGAGTAAAGAGAGAGTACTTGCTCTGTTTCTGAGAATGGGGAGTATTGCGGCTGTTTTAGGGTCTCTGAAACTCTCTTGCCTCTCTCAATTTTTTTCAACGTTGCATCATCCAAATCACTGCCAAATTGTGCAAATGCCGCAAGCTCTCTAAATTGCGACAAATCAAGCCTGAGTGGTCCAGCAACTTGTTTCATGATTTTTGTTTGAGCTGCTCCTCCGACACGAGAAACTGAAATACCAGCATTGATAGCTGGTCTTACTCCAGAGTTGAAAAGGTCTGTTTCGAGAAAAATCTGTCCGTCTGTGATTGAAATGACATTTGTTGGAATATATGCTGAAACATCCCCAGCCTGGGTTTCAATAATTGGAAAAGCAGTAATTGACCCGCCGCCTTCTTTTTCTGACATTCTTGATGCCCGCTCCAAGAGTCTTGAGTGAAGATAAAAAATGTCTCCAGGGTATGCCTCTCTACCCGCAGGTCTGCGAAGCAGTAATGAAATTTGACGATATGCCCATGCATGTTTGGAAAGATCATCGTATACAACAAGTACGTCTTGGCCTTTGTCCATAAAGTATTCTGCAATTGCTACTGCTGTAAACGGTGCAAGGAATTGAAAAGCAGCAGGATCAGAAGAACTTGCAGCGACAATTATTGTGTTGTCCATTGCGCCATTTTCAATAAGTTTGCCCTGAATTTGTGCAATAGTGCCTCTTTTCTGTCCGATCGCGCAATAAATTGAGACTACCTTTTTAAGACCGACGTCTCCTTTTTGCTGATTGATAATAGTATCAATTGCGATCGCAGTTTTGCCAGTATTTCTGTCCCCGATAATAAGCTGTCTTTGTCCTCGTCCGATTGGAATCATCGCATCAATTGCTTTGATGCCTGTTTTGAGCGGAGTATCAACTGGCTGGCGCTCAACAACTCCCGGAGCAATTTTTTCAAGTGGGTAGAGTTCTCCTTTTAATTTCAAATCTTTTCCATCAAGTGCATTTTGAAGCGGATCAACGATTCTGCCCAAGAGAGCGTCTGTTCCAATAACTCCAAGAAGCCTTTGTGTGGTTTTGATTTGCATTCCCTCTTCTATAGTTATTGAGTTTGAAAGGAGAATAATTGAGACTTCATCTTCATCAATTCCCAGTACAAGTCCTCTATCTCCTGTTTCGAATTCAACTTCTTCTCCAAAACCTGCGTCTGATAGGCCGGATGCTCTGACAATTCCGTCACCAACATATTCGACTCTGCCGGTATTAACGCTCTTGGTGGAGAGAGTTGTATTGATGAGATGTTTTTCAATCTCTTTTAGTAATTCTTCTGATTTCATATTTTCGATAGATCCTGGACCATATGTATTATATAGTGTTTTAGACTCATATCAAGAACTGTATCTTGTTTTGTTATTCTCATTCCTCCTCCAAGAGATTCATCTTGGGTAAATTCTACTTGCAGTCCTTCATATAAGGAGGTTAGGGTTTTTTTATGTTCTTGCTGTAACTCAAATGGTGTTACAATTTCCACTTTCCTCTTTTTAATTTCAAGTCTTAAGAATTTTCCGAGCATTTTTAGTTCTGATTTTGTGAAGTGTTCAGAAAGATACAGCATCACATCGTCCGATAATTCAGACTGCTGGGATAAAGTTTTTGCAACTTGCTTTACTACTTTACTTCTTATCATTTTTTAATTGTTCAATATTTCTTTTTATAATTTTTTCTTGTTCCTCTTTTGTAAAAATATGCTCAATAGATTTTTGTAGGATTTCTTCTGATAGCTTGAGAGAAATACCTCTTATTTCTTTTTGCATGTTTTCAAACTCTGCCTTGGCTGCATTTCTTGCATCTTCTATCATTTTTTCTGATTCTGCCTTGGTTTTCGAAAGTATCTTCGCTCGTGCATCTTCCGCACTTTCTTGAGTTTGTTTAAGAATTTCTTCTGCTTCAAGACTTGCCTTCTTAAGAACAACTTCTCGTTCTTCCTCAGCAGATCTTAGGGCTTTCTCAGCTTTTTCTGCATCTGAAAGCC
>CAZFJW010000078.1:3208-4375 GCA_964519355.1 uncultured Gammaproteobacteria bacterium
CGTTCTTCCTCAGCAGATCTTAGGGCTTTCTCAGCTTTTTCTGCATCTGAAAGCCCTTGTGTAATTTTCTGCTCACGATCTCTTATTACCTTTAGTAAAGGTTTGTATAGAAATCGTTTAAATATAAACGCTAAGATTAAAAAATTAATAATCTGAGCTATGAATAATTTGGGATCAAACCCAAATTGATCAAATAATTCCATAATTATTATTAACCTGTAAACGCAATAATCAGGGCGTAAATTGCGATAGCCTCAGCAAATGCCATTGATAACAGCATTGGAGGTAGAATTTTGCTGGCAGCTTCAGGATTGCGGCCAATTGATTCCATAGCTTTGAAACCAATAAGTGCAATTGCCAGTGCTGGCATTAATCCTCCTAACGCGATAACTAAACCTGACGAAATTGAAATTTCCATCTAATGCTCACCTCCTTCTGAATGGGGTGTAACTAGAATAGACATAAATACCATAGTTAACATTGCAAATACAAGTGCTTGAACCAGAGCAACAATTGTTTCAAGGAGCAGAAAAGGAATTGGTGCAAGAAAAGCAAAAAGACCAGAAATTGTTGCAAGAACAACTTCGCCAGCATAAATATTCCCAAAAAGTCTAAATGAAAGAGAAAAAAGCTTGGTTCCTTCAGAAACAAGTTCCAAAAGTCCTACAAAAAGGTAAATTGGATTGAATGAGAGGAATCGTTGGATATATTCTCTGAAGCCATTATATTTAATACTGAGAATGTGTGTGGCAAAAATTGATACAGTTGCAAGACCCAGTGTTACATTGAAATCACTGGTCGCAGCTCTTAGAAGTGGCACAAGTTCTTTGTGACCTTCATGCGTCTCAAAAAACCCGACGCTTCCAAATCCAGGCATAAGACCCAGCATGTTATTGGCGAAAATGAATAAAAAGAAAGTCATAAACCATGGGAAAATACTTGAGGAGTATTTTCCTGCAATTTGCTGAGTGAGACCATAGAATCCTTCAATCACCGGTTCAATGGCAGATTGGATTCTTCCAGGTCGAATAGATACGTTTGTAGCGATTTGGTAGGTTAGTGCCAAAAGTAGAATGTCCACGATCGCGGTTGCTACGAGGGTATTGGTGATAGGAAAACCACCAACATTAACTATCGATTCGGCTGCGAGTGACGACATGATTCGAA
>CAZFJW010000079.1:0-4330 GCA_964519355.1 uncultured Gammaproteobacteria bacterium
TATTACAATCTGAAATATCTTGAATTGCACCACAATTTTTACATATAAAATGATGATGATCCTCAAGACCAGCCATCTCATATCGAACTTTTCCTTCAAACAGCTGGATAGGACGAACAATCTTTTTTTCTACAAATGAATTCATTGTCCGAAAAACAGTTGCGGGATCGCTCGATACTCCACTTGCCTCTAGCTTTTTAATAATCTCCGACACATCAATCGGCCCTTTTTCGCTTGCAAGCACCAAAAGAATTGCAGTTCGAACAGGAGTAACTTTTAAATCATTTATCTTTAATAAATAGGAGGAATCCATGGGTGTAGTATATCAAAATCAAGCATTTACTTTTATTTGAGTAATATTTTTCTTACAATCAAACAAGTGAAAAGATATTTATTAGTGCTTTTTCTTGCGTTTCTTGCCTTCCCAAGTTATGCGTTCTCCCAGGAAAGACCTGATGTGACCAGTTCAGACATGCCTCAAGAAACAGTCTACGTAGGTAAAGTAACAAATATTATAAGTGAAGGATCACAAACCTACGGAACAGTCACCAATCCATATCAAAACCTTGAAGTCACAATTTTATCCAAAGAAAAAAAAGGTGAAAAAATTACTATCGAACACGGGAAGCTTTTTACTCTGAAAGAAGATTTGATCGTGAAGGAAAATGAAAAAGTAGTCCTCCTGGCTTTTCAAAGACCAGACGGATCTTTAGAATACACAATTGCCGAAAAATACCGATTAGACAAGCTCATTGCCCTCGTGTTGTCTTTTTTCTTTCTTGTTGTTGGGCTTGCAAAATTTAAGGGCCTTGGGTCAATTTTGGGTCTGGCAGTAAGCTTTTTTGTAATCATAAAGTGGATTGTGCCTCAAATTCTTGCTGGGAATGATCCTCTAACAACCACTCTTCTTGGCTGCGGGGTTATTATGGCAGCGACCATTTTCCTAGCTCATGGCTTTAGTAAAAAAACACTTGTCTCTTTTGCTTCAATTATTTTGACCTTTTTTATTACAGGAATTCTGTCGTTATTTTTCGTTTCGATGGCAAAAATTTCTGGGCTTGGAAGCGATGATGCCTACTCTCTGCAGTTAGGACTTGGTGGTATTGTAAATTTTAAAGGTCTTTTCCTTTCAGGGATGATCATTGGGGCTCTTGGTGTGCTCGATGATATCACCACAAGTCTTTCAGCGTCTATTTTTGAGCTAGTCAAAACTGGTCATTACAAAAATTTCACAAAACTCTTCATGGCCGGCTTTAGAATCGGAACGGAACACATTTCTTCTCTCGTCAATACACTTGTACTTGCATACGCTGGAACATCTCTTCCGCTTATGCTTTTTATTGTTATAAACCCATCACAAAAACCGCTGTGGTCAATTTTAAATAGCGAATTAATCGCCGAAGAAATAGTAAGGTCTCTTGTTGGCAGTTTTAGTCTTGTACTTGCAGTTCCAATAACTTTAGTGCTTGCATCTTTTGTAGCACTGAGGCTAAAAATTGACAAATAGCCCACTTGCATTCAATTCTCTTTTCAAGTACTATATTTTCATGGCAAAAGCAAAATCTACGACACCGAAAAAGACGGTTGCTGTTAAAAAAACACCTGCGCGTCCAGCCCGATCTTCAGTTAAAAAGACCGCGGTTGCTGCAAAAACAGTTAAAGTCGAAAAAGCAGAATCTGTAAAAACCCCAATTTCAACAAAGAAAAATTTTCTAATCTTAGGCGCTCTGGTCATTGCAATAATTGCCGTACTTTTATATCAAAATAAAGGCCTATTCGTTGTAGCCACAGTAAACGGCAAGCCTATTTCAAGGCTGGCAGTTGTTAATGCTTTGGAAAAACAATCTGGCAAAACAACTCTGGATTCTTTGGTCACAGAAACTCTTATTCTTAGTGAAGCCCAAAAACAAGGAAAAAGCGTTTCTCAGGAAGACATTGATGCGGAAATAGGAAGAATTGAGGAAAGTGTAAAGGAATTAGGTCAGCCACTTGATGAACTTCTAAAACTTCAGGGGCTAACACGCGAGCAGCTTATTCAGCAAATAAAAGTTCAAAAATTGGTAGAAAAACTTCTTGAAGACCAAATATCTGTAAAAGATGAAGAAGTTTCAACAGTACTTAGCGAATCTCAATCTTCGGCTACAGAAGCACTTTCCGCATCGGATGAAGCCCAGCTCAAAAAAGACATCAAGAGTAATCTTTCACAGCAAAAAATTTCAGAAAAATTCCCTCAATGGCTTGAAGAACTGAAAGCAAAGTCTTCAATAAAATACTTTAAAGAGTACTAAACCTTCCCACTGCAGTTTTCCTTTGATACAATGTCTTTATGATTGACATTTACTTTAAAACCATTAAAGATAGGATCTTCAAAAAAATTGAAGCAGATAGAGTCGGAACTTGGATCAACATAGAAGACGCCACAACTGAAGATCTTGCTAAAGTTTCAGCTCTTACACGTCTGGATGTTGCAGATTTTCATGACAGCCTTGATAGTTATGAGATACCCCGTATCGAACGCCAGGAAGGCAACACAATTCTATTTGTAAGAAGTCCTGATCCAGACGATACTGAGAATTTTACAGAGCTGCTTACAATAATTATTTCAGAAAAGTATATTATTACAATTTCTGCTTCTAAAAATAAAATAATAAGTCGCTTGTTAGACCAAAAACTAACCGTCGCAACTACACAAAAGTCCAAATTATTGATTCAAATCCTGCTAAGAATTTACCAATCATATAATTTGGAGATCAAAAATGTAAGAAATATTGTATTAAAATCCAGATCTGCAGCGAAAAAAGTTAAAAATGCTGACCTTATTGAATTTGCGGAAAGCGAAGACGTTCTAAATCAGTACATTTCCGCCCTTGTTCCTATGAATAACGTTCTTGAAGCTGTAAGGGGCGGTAAATACATTAATCTGTATGAAGAGGACGAGGATATCCTTCAAGATCTTCTCATTGCAGGCAAACAAGCAGTCGATATTTGTATAGTAAATATTAAAAGTATTAAGTCCTTAAGAGATTCATATCAAGCAGTTTTTAGTAACAACTTAAATAAAATTATTAAACTTTTTACTGCTCTTACCATAATATTGGAAATTCCCATGATTATGACAGGATTGTTCGGAATGAATGTTCCCCTACCTTTCCAAGAAAATGTATTCGGGTTTATATACGTTGTTATGATCACGGTTGCAATCTCGCTCACAATTCTAGTTATTTTTTGGATTAAGAAGTGGCTTTAAATGAAAGGAATCCGTTACCTTGCTCTTTTTTGTGTTGGAATTCTCTCAGGACTACTTATATTGACTTTCGCTTCAAATGGAGGCAAAAACGATCTTCCTTTTTCTCTCACTGCGCCAATTCCAGAGAAATTATTTAACACTTTTCCAAAAGTTTTAGGCGCTAACGACCATTGGTACCCGCATTTAAAAAACACAGTAGAAAATCAGCCGCCGACTTTTTCTGCAGTATCTGGAATTGCATACGATATAACAGAAGACAAGCTCTTATTTTCTAAAAATGAAAAAGATAGGCTTCCAATTGCTTCTCTAACAAAAATTATGACCGCTCTTCTTGCTATCGAAAATGATTCTCTTTCAGATGATTACGTTGTGAGTAAAAATGCAGCACTAACTGGTGAAAATGCAATGGGACTTTCTCCAGGCGAAAAATTACGACTAAAAGATCTTCTGTATGGCATGATGCTGCCTTCTGGAAATGACGCGGCAGAGGTAATCGCTGAAAACAGCAGGTTTGGCAGAGATGAGTTTGTTTTTCAAATGAATAAAAGGGCTGAGGAGTTAGGAATGGCAAATACACGTTTTTCCAATCCAAGCGGGCTTGAAGGTGACGGCAAACAATATAGTACAGCAGTTGACCTTCTTATTTTAAGCAGACATGCCATGAATAATTTAGATTTTGCCGAAATTGTTGGCACCTACGAATACGAAATTCCCGATACCAAAAACCACAAATACTACTTTTTAAAGAATGATACTAATCTTTTAACATCATACCCCGGTGTTAAAGGTATAAAGACTGGCTTTACCTGGGAAGCAGGAATGTGCCTTGTAACGTATCTAGAATATGATGGATCAAAAATTATTGCAGTACTTCTGAACAGTCAGGATCGAAGAGGAGAAATGAAAATGCTTTTGGACTACTCTCTTCGCGTGCTAGGAAAGACTCCTCCCAAACATGGATAACGCTTGGTGGCCGGGGCGGGACTCGAACCCGCACGACGGTGAAGTCACAGGATTTTAAGTCCTGGGTGTCTACCATTCCACCACCCGGCCAGAATGCATGTAGTATTATCCCACGATGTA
>CAZFJW010000080.1:0-4222 GCA_964519355.1 uncultured Gammaproteobacteria bacterium
TACCCTTTTGCACCTGTAGCTTAATGGATTGAGCACTAGATTCCGGATCTGGCGGTTGGTGGTTCGAATCCACTCAGGTGCGCATTGTTTAATCCAAGTTTCACATTCAACGAGGGGAAATTACCCTGTACTCTTCTTGACAAAGCCATGTTCGAATTCTACAATCCTTCCCATGGCAAGAATTGAATGCGGAGCGTATGCAGTGCCTGCAGAACTTGTAGGAGAGCCGATTTCTGCGGGATTTATCTCAAACAATAATGGCTTTTCTGCAATGATAGAAGGTGCGGGGGTACAGATTCAAAGCGCTGTAACAATAGCTGAGGCAAAAATTGGCTGTGAAAGTTGTCCTTTGTCTGAGATTATTACAAAAACTGCGGTGGGTCCAGGATTGAGTTTAAATGCTCTTGGAAGAGCAGATGAAGACGCGGCTCTGAGAGTTGAAGAGCTTTTATCTAGAAGTTTTGGCTCTGGATGCCCAAGGTTCGATATGCAATTTGATCCCTCAGAAGAGGTATAATTAATTACATTATATGAAGTTTGAATTTTCCGCAGGAGGAGTTGTTTTCCAAAAAAAAGAAGGCAAACTTCTTATTCTCGTCTCACAGCACTCTCAGCATCACGGGTGGGTTTTCCCGAAGGGGTTTATTGGGGATAAGATCGATGGTGAAACAAAGGAAGACACAGCTATTCGAGAAGTAAAGGAAGAGACTGGGATTGATGCTCAAATTCTTGAAAAATTAACACCAATTACGTACTGGTATGTAATGGATGGGCAAAAGAGAGAAAAAACTGTTTATTACTACATTATGAAGCATTTAGGGGGTAATACAGAGGTGCGGGATCATGAAATGGAAGCAGTTGAATGGATCGAGCCAGAAAGAGTAATGGAGAGGCTTACATATCAGAGCGACAAGGAAGTTTTTAAAGAAGCGCTTCCTATAATTGAGCGTATTGCAAATTCATAAACCATGACTCATAATTCAAAATTGTTAAAAAGGGAGGGGTCGCATAGTGGCCTAGTGCGAGCGCTTGGAAAGTGCTTGTCGTCGTAAGGCGACCGGGAGTTCGAATCTCCCCCCCTCCGCAGCTTTGTATTTAGTCTACTAGAACGTCTTTTCCATTTAGCTTGTCTTTCTTTATTAATATTTTTTCTGATCCATCAGCTTTTATAAGAGTTAGCGTTCCACCATTAATTCCTTTAAGTTCCCTGTCGTATTTTCTTTCAAGACCAGTAGTGCCATTATAGCTTGTTGTTGTGTAATTATATGAACAGCATTCTTCGTACAATGAGTTGGTAAGTATCCCGATTTCTTGAGATGTTTTTTCAGCATTTGTCATTCGGATAAAATGTGGCTTTAAAATCACCCCAGGGAAAGAAGCAAGCGTATCTAACAATTCAGGTTTAGGATTGGGAGAAAGAACACCAATTGAAATTGGCAAGTTTCCTGATCTATTAAATCCAATGCGCTGGCTTAAAAAGACTGTACCAATTTTTCTAGGAAATACATTTTGGAGTATTGAAAAAAGCTCATCTTCGCGAGACTGATCGAGTTTGTTTGGAATTGCTGAGATTAGAATGCCTTTCAAGTCAGAGGCAAGAACAACCCCATCACTATTTAGCAGAGAACCCCTTTTGGCCTCGTCCACTTTTGTTATGAAATGAGAGTTCTGATCTGCATCAGGAATAAGAATATTCCAATTCCAAACTGTTTTCCAAAGACCACCCTCTTTTATAAATGAAACTGTTGAATTGTTCGTAAAATTGCCCAAGTGGCGAGTTGTAAGTTTTACAGTTATTGGCAGACTCTCGTGTGATGTAAATCTTGACCAATTAAATTTGGGTGAGGAAACATCTATTTTTTCAATTTCACCCTCCTCTAAAAACATTAGCCCGAGTTTATTAAAGTCCTGCCAGTTACTATTGTCCTCGTTGAGATTTTTTGCAGAAAAGTAAATATCTGAGAAAAATCCATGTTCTAAATTGTATTGAAATTGTACTGCAGCATTTTTAGGAGTAGGGAAGAGTGTTAGTAAAAAGACAGAAAAAGAAAGTACGATTGAAAACGCGATGAGCGCTCGGGCAACAAGTGTATCTTTTAACGTTTTCAAAGTGACAGTGAAGCAGAGTATTAGAAATGGGAGGATAATGAGAAGATATCTGCTCCAGAAGGGGAGTATGCAAAGTGTGATGGTGGCAACAACAACCCAAATTTTTATTTCGTCTGGAACAATCAGCTTTTTTTTAGTTTTACGAAAAGAGAGAAGAATAATTCCAAATGAAGACAGAGTAAAAAGAATCCATACTGGCGACCACTCTGATATACGGTTCCACTCATGCGAAAACAAATTTTGTATATATCCGCTCAATAGAGCTGTTAGAGCACTTCCATAATTTGCTTGCAGGCTGCCATCGATATAAAAACGCACAATGTATTTTTGGACTTGTGCCCATTCAGCAACTGAATGGCCAAGATAGAAATAATAGCCGTAGGGTAAAAGATATCCCGCAATAAATCCTCCTGCGACAAGAGGGAGATACTTGAATCTTTTGCATTTAAAAAGTACAAATCCAGTAACAAGAACTAAGTGAGGTATAAAAAGAGGTGCTTTTGTTTCTGCCATAAAACCCAGAGCAAGACCGATAGAGCAGATTAGAAGGAGTGTTTTAGTTTTACCGCTCTTGGGCATTTGAGCAAGGAGAAAAAAGACAGAAAGTATGAAAAATAGGTAGAGATTGTCGAGCATTGTGAGATGCCATTGATTTACAAATAATGGGTCGAGTGCAAGAAGTAGGGTAGCAAAGAGTGACCAACTCGTATTCTTTAAGATTTTCTGACAAAGAAGATAAAAAATCCAAAGAGTTAGTGCACCGACAAAAATACCATAAAATGCAGGATATTCAGAAAGTACAGTAAAAAGCCCAATAAGATACTTTCCAAGCGGGGGCACCTCAGCGCTTAGGAGTGAGGGGTCTGCTCCGCGAATTATCGCATACCCTTGATACAAATACAGTCCATCATCGCCGATTGGGCGGGTTGAGAGCGGAAGCTGCCATGGAGATTGGTCATATTTATCTTTCCAATACTCAGCATTGAATTTTTGAGTGTAGTATCCTTTCTGAGCAAAGAAAGTAAATAAAAGTGTGAAGCCAAGCGTAAAAAGCAAAACAAGACGGATGCGAACTCTCATTTATAGTCATTCTAGCAAAATGAATGATGCATCTTGATAGGAAGTTGTACAAAATACATGTAAAGATTGAGAAATGTTCGAAGAAGTTATTTGGTCTTTTGGCTGGCTTGGAAGAATTGTGTGGAAGCCTGATCTATCTGATCGATTACCTTTTGAACAATGACAAATCTGTCTCCAAAAGTAAGTCCTTGAATTGTTGATCCTGATAAAAATCCAGTTACCAGATCTGACCGAATAAGTCCTGTAAGCATTACACACACGATAAGAATTGATCCGAAGATCATCCAGTGATGAAAGTGAATTGTGTGATCTGCAATAATGATCTTTATTTCAGGTGAAATATGAACATTTTTGATACGAAAATATGGCATTCGTTTTCGAACTGGTGATTTATGAGTTGAAGTAATACTAAAAAGGGCAAACCCAAGAATGCCCCCAAGGAATGTATCCATGTTTTTTGATGCTAGCAAATAGAATATTTTTTGTCAAATTTTAAGGCTAAGGAACGAGAGAATATGATACAATAACACACGTTGTAATAATATGTATTACGGCTGGGTAGCTCGGTAGGTTAGAGCAATGCATTCATAACGCATAGGTCGCGGGTTCGAGCCCCGCCCCAGCTACATTCTAGCTCCGCTTAATGAAAGTAAAGTTTTTACCAGTGATAAATTAACATGAAAGACTCTCCAATTGGTATTTTTGATTCTGGAATCGGAGGTCTTAGTATTCTGAGAGAAATCAGGGTGTTATTGCCCAATGAAAGCATCATTTACCTTGCTGACTCAAAAAACTGTCCATATGGGGGGAAAACTAAGAATAAAGTGTACAAGCTTGCCAAGGAAAGACTGGCATGTCTTTTGGATTGTGATGTAAAAATCATTGTTATTGCGTGTAATACTGTTACGGTATCTTGTATTGATGAGTTAAGAAAAGATTTCCCCAAAGTGCCGATTGTTGGGATTGTGCCAGTTATAAAACGCGCAGCAGAACTGAGTAAAAAAAGAAAAATTGGGGTTCTCTCAACCTCTAC
>CAZFJW010000081.1:0-4158 GCA_964519355.1 uncultured Gammaproteobacteria bacterium
AGAAAAAAGCAGCCCACAAAATGCAGGAAATGGGAGGCGGACTTATGGGTCTTTTGGGAGGCGGTCAGTAAATAATTTCCACATCTTGTCATATGATTGTATGCGGTGATAGGCTAGACTTCAAATTTTCAGAAAGTATTGCCAAGAAAATTGGTGCTACTATTTTTTATCCTGAAATTGTTGTATTTGCCGACGGGGAAATGCGGGTTTCTATCCACAACGGGCTTGTTGGCAAGGAAGTTCTTCTTATAAAACAATATCAGTCAGGGGATTTTAATTCTGAAATTTTAAAAACCGCCTTTATAATTGATGCACTCAAGCGCTCTGGTGCCAAAAAAATTACAGGATTTTTTCCATATTTTCCCTATGTTAGATCTGATCATCAGAAAAAGACTGGAGAGGCAGTAAATCTAGAGGTAATTGCTCGTCTTTTTGAGGGTGCTGGTATTGATGAACTGATAACTGTTGATCCTCATACTGCCAAATTCTCTGAATTTTTTACAATTCCTGTTGCAACTCTTTCTACAACACTTTTATTTGCTGAGGAAATCGGCAAAGCTCTAAAGAACAAGTCATTTTCACTCGTAACCCCAGATGGAGGAGGAATACGCCTGATTCAGCCATTGGCAGATATTTTTCGTCATGCAGAAATTGTCAAAATTTCAAAGGAACGATATCCAGACGGATCAGTTCTTGCTACAGATGTTGATGGACAGGTCGAAAAAATTTGCGTCATAGTAGACGACATTATTGCAACAGGGGGGACAATTCATGAGGCAATTGGGATCTTGAAGAAAAAAGGAGCTCGTGAATTTTATATTTTTGCAACCCATGGAGTTTTTTCCAAAAATTCCAGTTACAATCTTGACGATTCAGATATAAAGAAAATTTTTGTCTGCGATTCTCTTCTTTTTGATTCAGATGAAATTAAAAATACAAAAAAACTAACACTTGTTGATCTTCTTGTGTCACACATTAAAACGTCTTCAGCATAACCTCAAAGTTTACATTTTCTCAATTTGTTAAGTTCCTGTTATGTACCTATCAAGTTAGGTGCATTTTTGGGTAGTATGATGCATTCAGAAAGGAAAAAAAATATGACAGAAATCAGAATCGACATACAAGAAGAACTCGAACAAGTCAAAAAAGAAGCCCAGATGGACGTATCAGACATCCAAATAGAAGTAGAAGATATAGAAGATGATGTCCAAGAGCTAGAACTTGAACTTATGGAAGCAGAACTGGCAGCGCAAGAACGGGAAGAAGCAGAGCAGGAAGCAAAAGAAGTAGGGCGCGAGATAAAAGAAGTAACAAAAGGATAACTATGAAAGGAGAAAATATGACAAAAACAGAACGAACAATAATCAGAAACATACAAAAAGACACGCTTTTCTGGATTGTGAGGGGGCTTCGAAAAGGGAGTTTGAGTCAAGACTACGTTAAAGAACTTGCCGCTCAAACTCTTCTTGCAACACGAGAGTCAACAATTGATGCATGTTTTGAAATGCTTTCTGAAGCAGCAGAAAAATTCAGCGAAGCAAATGAAGTATTTATAAAAAATGCAAGACTTTATTACCAAATAGTAAAAGAAGCGCGGCTTGTAGTCGGAAGAAGTTATATGTCCACAGGAGATATTAATAATGCAGTGATAGCTTTGAGAGGAGGTGGGAATTAAACATGGAAACAGGAGGAGAAGGTCAGGGTGGATACGGAGGATTCCAAGATGCAGGGAACACCGCACCAGCACAGCAAGGATTTGACGGGGGAAATTTTGAATCTTCAATGCCATCACAAGATGGTGGAGTGATTGAGGGACATTTTTCCGAAGCAGAGTTCAATGTAAATTCCCATCAGGAGGCAGGAGTTGAGGAATTTGAAATAGATGAAGGACAGGAAATTACGCTTGATCACCCGTCCAACATTGTTGATTTTGAAGCATACAAAAACGCAAAAGAAGGAGAAAAAGGCGGGGAAAAGGAAGTAGAAAAAGAGCCAGAGATTCAGGATCAGCCGTCAGAAGATGAGGGAAAAATGGATCCTGGACATGCCCTGACAATTGCAAAAAATGAAGGGTTTGAAGGGGCACTTAGCTATTTTGCAACGTTTGGAGACAATAAAGAAAATTCTGCTGAACAATCTCAAGATGAGGAAGGATCAGCCGAAGATAGTTTGGATGAAACAGAATCTGAAGAGGGTCAGAGTGCTGAGACTGAAGACGCTCCGGATCAGGATCAAGAATCAGACGAGCAGATGCATGCTGGTTTTAATCAGGGATTTGGGTATGATTCAGAGCTGATCCCATCAGATCAAAGCTTGCCCGAGGCAGATGATGATTCTGAAAACGTAAAAGAGGATAGTGATGATAAAGAAGAGGAAGAGCCCGAAGACCAGGAGCCAGTTGCTCAAAATCAGCAGGAAGAAGAACCTGTCATGCTGGACAAGCCTGAGATTAAAGAATTGATTTCCGCACTAAAAGATTCAAACGAAATCATGAAAAAAATGATCGAAAGACTTGAAGAGCAGGAGAAACTGAATGCTGAAACACTTTTGATGTTAGCACTTCTTATGAAAAAACTTCTCGAGGAAAAAGAGAAAAAAGACGAGGAGGACAAAAGTCTTCTTGCAACACTGATGTCTGTAATAGGATTTTTAATGAGTCTTTTTATGGATCCTGAAAAAGAGACCAAAAAAACGAGCACAGAGCAAGTGTCACACGCCGCTTGATCCCCATCACAGGGAGGCTGGAATGAGCTGATCTAGTCTCCCTATCTTGAATTGAGAAGTACATACGTTATACTATTCACATGCGGTATTCTGAGCTTTTTGGAAAAACGTCCCGTGAGGCGCCACGCGATGAAGAGAGCGTTAACGCTCAGCTTCTCATGCGGGGCGGATTTGTAGACAAACTCCAAGCGGGTGTTTATACATTTTTGCCTCTTGGACTTCGGGTTCTAAATAAAATAGAAAATATTATTCGTGGAGAAATGATTGCGCTTGGCGGACAGGAAGTTCTCATGCCGACACTTCAGCCAAAGTCTAACTGGGAGATAACAGGCAGATACAATGAATATGACTCTTTATTCCGTTTTGAAAGTTATTATTCCAAACAGGATTATATCTTGGGCCCGACTCACGAAGAAATAATTTCACCTCTTGTTAAAAAAAGAGTGTCTTCGCATACTCAGCTGCCTCTGTATCTTTTTCAAATTCAAAATAAATTCAGAGATGAAAAAAGAGCAAAGTCTGGGCTCTTGCGTGGTCGTGAGTTTTTTATGAAAGATCTCTATTCATTCCATGCAACCGAACAAGACTTGGATGCATACTATGAAAAAGTAAAAGATGTCTACGCAAATCTTTTCAAGCAAATTGGCATAGGAGACCATACGTACCTTACATATGCATCTGGGGGTACTTTTGCAAAATATTCTCACGAATTCCAAACCCTAACAAGTGCAGGAGAAGATCATATATTTATTTGTGAACCATGCAAGACTGCAATTAACCGGGAAATTATTGAGGATGTAAGTGCATGCCCAAATTGTGGAAGAAAAGACTTAGTTGAAAAGCAAGCAATTGAGGTGGGAAATATTTTCAAACTCAAAACAAAATACTCCACACCTTTTGAACTTACATACACAGATAAAGATGGAAAATCACAAGACGTTATGATGGGGTGTTATGGAATAGGTCTGAATAGACTTGTCGGAACGGTTGTTGAAATATTTCATGATGAGGGTGGAATTGTCTGGCCAAAGTCAGTTGCTCCATTTCAGGTGCATTTGATTGGAATTGATCTTGAAAAAGGGGAAAAACTATACCAAAAGCTCATACGTCAAGGTGTGGAGGTTCTCTATGATGATCGTGATGTTCGTGCAGGGGAAAAATTTGCCGATAGTGACCTTTTGGGAATTCCTGTTCGAGTGGTGGTTTCTGCAAAAACAGGTGACAAGATTGAAATTAAAAGAAGGAATGAATCAGATGCAGTTCTTGTTGATGAGGCAAAAATAAAAGATTTTCTTTCTTAAAAAAGACCAAACATCTTAGCCCAAAACAGCGAGTAGACCCCCAAAAATACGACAAGAAGTCCAATAATTATTTTGCTTGAAATTTTACCTCCAGCTGACGGTGTTTTTTCGGCAGGCTGTGCAGTCGCTTCAT
>CAZFJW010000082.1:0-4149 GCA_964519355.1 uncultured Gammaproteobacteria bacterium
CTTGCAATTTTTCGAAGATCTGATGGCTGACCATCAACAGGAGTAAAATCAAATTTAAAATCACTTCCGTGATACATATTTCCAACAGGAGTCCTGATAAAAATGTGAGATGTATCAAGAATTGAATGAGTCACACGCAGAAATGTGTTATTAAACATTCCCAGTTGTACCTCTTTTCCAAATTCCACAGTTTGAACTTTTTGCCCCATTCCAAATTCGCCCAACTTGTCGTTGGCAAGTGCTGCTGTAAGTTTGGTCGCATATACTGGAAACTGAGGCAGTGTCGGAAGAATAAAAGGAAGTGCTCCGATATGATCTTCATGACCATGAGTCAAAAGCATACCAACAATTTTTTTATTTGTTTTTTTTAGATACGTAACATCTGGAATTTCAAGATCAACTCCTGGCATAGTATCGTCCACGAATCCAATTCCACAATCAACTATAAGAATTTCCTGTCCATACTCATAGACATACATATTCCTTGTTACTGTACCTATTCCTCCGAGGGGAATTATTTTTAGAGATTCCATTCTTTTTAGATTATACCTTCAAAACGCTCACCATTGCGGAACAAATTGTTTTGCATTTTCCTTATTCAATACAAATTGTTGACCCTGAGTTATTTGCCCCATTAGCATATAATACACTACTTTTCTGACGATTCCTTGAATAACCCTTTGTACACTTCGAATTCCAGGATCATACCCAAGGGGACGAATAATAAATTCCTCCCAAGCTCCCTCATCAATTATAAAATCTTTTTCAGTCAAGCCGCTCTCTAAGAGCGCCTGAGGCAATGTATACGTTTTTGCGATTACAGTTTTTTCTTGATCAGTGTAGGATGGCATTTGGATTACTTCAAGTCGATCAATAACAGCGGTTGAAATATCTTTTGTATTGTTTGATGTTGCAACAAAAAGTACTTGTGAAAGATCGACTGGAAAATCGATGAAATGATCAACAAATGCTTTATTCTGGTTGGGATCGAGCAATTCAACCAAGACCCCCATAATGTCTGCTCTTGCTTCTTGACTGACTCTGTCAATTTCGTCTAAAAGAATTACAGGATTTTTAACACCAGCTTGTTTTAACGCTTTTACAACAAGGCCAGGTTCTGAGTCTGGTGAAAGACGAGATTTTCCCCTCAGCTGTGCAGCACTCCCAAGTCCTCCAAATGGAATTCTCACTATTCTTCTTCCTAGAGCCTCAGCAATAGAATAAGCTATTGTCGTTTTTCCAACCCCAGCAAGTCCAACAAGCGATAGAATTGGAGCCTTCGCGTGAAATTCCTTTCCCTTTTCTCCCATTCTTGTTTTGGCCATAATCATAATGGCAAGATATTCAAGGATTTTTTCTTTTACTTCGTTTAGACCAAAATGATTTTTATCCAAAATTTGCTTGGCTTGATTAAGATCCAGGATATCTTCCGTAATTCTATTCCAGGGCAAAAAACATACCCAATTAATATAACGGGAAATTGTGTCATACTCGGCATAAAAATTAGCATCAGTTTTAATTATCTTAAGCCTTCCAATCATTGCCTTAAGATTGTCGCGAAGATCATTGGGTAAAACAGTTTTTTGTACTAATTTTTCTAGCTTTTCTATTTGTGAATCGTTTGTGACAGAAACATTTTCAACAGATGCATTTTGGGCAGTTGTATCCATATTACAAGTATACCATGAAGGAATTCATCAAAATAGGACTTTGAAACTAAACAATGGGGATAATTTACCTGCTGGGTCTGCGGGTGCGAGATGAACCAAAACGGCCACGACTCACGGGTTTACCAACGTCTTTACTCCAGTCTGAAGGAAATGATTTTCCGCCACCGGACGAATCATCTCTTCCTCTACCGCTATCACGTCTGTCTCCACGAGAATCTGGTCTAAATCCGCCGCGTCTTTCTGGTCTAAATCCACCCCTATCAGAACGTGGAGCTTCACCTCTTCTATCCTGTCTTTCTTCTCGAACTTCTTTAACTTCTTCTCCTTCATTACCAAATTTCATCGATAAATTAATTCTTCCCTGATCATCAATCTCTTTGACTCTAACCTTCACCTGCTGACCAATTTGCACAACGTCTGCTGGATCTTTTACGTAATCTTGTGACATTTCTGATACATGAACCAAACCTTCTTTTCCTGGAAGAATTTCTACAAATGCTCCGAAATTCATCATTCTCTTTACTGTTCCCTCATATACTTCTCCTGGCTTTACTTCATGTGTAAGTCCTTCAATCCATTCAACAGCAAGTCTTACTGACTCTTCTTCTACAGCTGAAATACTAACAGACCCATCATCTTCAACGTCGACCTGAGCACCGGTTGATGCAATAATGCTCTTTATCATCTTTCCTCCTGGTCCAATGAGTCCTCCAATTTTTTCAGGATCAATTTTAATCATCTTTATCTTTGGAGCATATACACTAACATCTGGTCTTGTCTCGGAAATTGCACTCATCATTACACCTAATATTTCCATTCTTGCTTTCTTTGCTCTCTCAAAAACTTCGGCTATCATTTCATCGGTAAGAGCATCTTTTTTAACATCGAGCTGAATAGCAGTAATTCCATCCTTTGTACCTGCAACTTTAAAATCCATATCTCCCGCAAAATCTTCCAGGCCAATAATATCAGTTAATATTTTGTATTTATCGCCAAGAGTCATAAGCCCGATTGCAATTCCGGCAACTGGATTTATTATTGGAACACCAGCGTCCATAAGCGCCATTGTCGATCCACATACAGATGCCATTGAGGTAGACCCATTCGAAGAAAGTACTTCAGAAACTACTCTTATTGCATACGGAAATGTTTCAAGCGAAGGAAGAACGGCCAAAACAGCTCGCTCAGCAAGTGCTCCGTGACCAATTTCTCTTCTATTAGGACTGCCTATTCTACCTGTTTCACCAACAGAAAATGGCGGAAACGTGTAATGATGCATGTATCTATTTGTTTCTTCGCCCTCAAGTGTTTCTACGAGTTGACTGAAAGATGATGCTGCAAGCGTTGCAATAGAAAGAACCTGTGTCTGACCTCTGGAGAAAAGTGCTGATCCATGAACACGTGGAATATAACCAACTGAAGCAGTAATCGGTCTTACTTCATCAATCTTTCTTCCATCAAATCTTTTTTCATTCTCAACAATGTTTTCTCTTATAATTTTTTTAAATACGTAGTCTACTGCTTCAAAGATCTTTTTCTTATCTGGGGCTGGAGCATCTTCCTTTGCCCCTTTTGCTTCTGCTTCAGCGATTACTTCAACGATTTTCTGAAGGTCACCCGATACATTTTCTCCCAATTCACCCTCTAGAACATCAATAATATTTTTCTTGTAAGATTTTTCAACCAAAGCTACATAATCTGCTTTTGCCTCATCTACAGTTAATTCAATTTTTGGAACTCCAATTTCTTTTGTAACTTCATTTATAAATTCGACAATTTTACTGCCCCACTCACGAGCAAGAGCCACAGCACTTAGAGCAACTTCTTCTTTAACCTGAAGACCTCCAGCTTCAACCATGAGAGTATGACCTGTTTTGCTAGCTGTAAGAACTAAATCAAGTGAAAGTGGGTGCGCTATGTCTGGATTTGTTACAGGTGTGTTATTCTCATCTTCTTTTAATACACCTACTCGCATTGCTCCAACAGGACCATTCCATGGAATTTTTGATATTGATAAAGCAGCGCTAACTGCATTAATGGCTAAAATATCTGGATCATTAACACCATCAACTGATAGTACATTTACAATGACCTGAACATCTTTTTTAAGTTCTTTTGGAAAAAGGGGGCGAATTGATCTGTCAATGAGACGACCAGTAAGAATTGCGTCATCTGTTGGTCGTCCTTCTCTTTTTACCCAACGTGAGCCTTTGATTTTTCCTCCGGCATACAATTTTTCTACATAGTCAACTGAGAGTGGAAAATAATCAAGTGTTGTATCATTTCTTCCCATTGTTACTGTTGCAAGAACAGTTGTATCTCCCATTCGGGCAAAAACACTAGAAGTTGCAAGCTGAGCAAGCTCACCCATTTCAAACGTGATTGTTTTTCCGTTTATGTCAAATGTCTTTGAAATTTTTTTCATTTAATTTTTATTTTACTCCCCCAACAACAAACAAGTAATGTGGCTTATTATTTT
>CAZFJW010000083.1:0-4088 GCA_964519355.1 uncultured Gammaproteobacteria bacterium
CCCCAAGATACAGCTGCAAAAACTCAATCCGATGAAATGATTGCAAAAGAAGAAAGTAAAATTCCTGAAAATACTTCTCCAACTGCCACACCAGAGCCCACCAAGTCACCTACAAAAACAATTACAGGTGGACTCTCTGACGGATCAACTTCCTTCAAACCATACGCTCTTCAAGTTCCTGACGGATGGATCGAATCCACTGAAAAAACAGATATCACAAATAAACTTATCTTAAAAAAAGGAGAAAATATTCTCTCAATTTATCAGGCTCCAATGGGAGGCTCAATATGCATTTACCCCGGAGACAAGGAAGGAAATTTCACACAAAAATACTCAAAGTTTGAGGAAATCTCAGGACTTGGTGGAAATACATATAGAAGAAGCTGGGATGAAAAAGCAGGAACAATTACCTATACATTCTGCCAAAAAGGACAGGATGAATCCTTTGGAACATTCACCACATTTGGAGGAGTAACCCTACAGTCCCCAAACCCGACAGATACCACAGTACTTGAAGAAGCAGACGCAATTGTCGCATCCCTCAAAACACAATAATTCATGGCAAAAGATAAACTTAGTCTTGTCTTGCCCAATGATCCGATTCTTTTAGAAGTTGCACGCCCTATTCCCCAGAATGAAATAAAAAGTGAAGAAACCCAACAAATAATAGAAGATCTTCTCTCACTTGCTTATGGCGAGCAAAAAGACAGAGCACGACCTATCCTTGTCGGACTTGCTGCCCCTCAAGTTGGAATTTCAAAAAGAATAATTCTTGTCGATTTGGGAGCTGACGGACATGGAGGTGTTTCAAATCTGAAAGTATTATTAAATCCAAAGATTATTTGGCAATCAAAGGATTTAGTCGAATGGTACGAGGGGTGTTTTTCTACAGATCGGGTTTGTGGAATAGTAAAAAGGCCGGATTCTGTTCAGATTCAGGCATATACCCCCAGTGGTCAAGAAATCGTTGAAAAGTATTTCGGATATGTAGCACGAATATTTCAGCATGAAATCGATCATCTCAATGGAAAAGAGTTCACCACTCACGTAAAAGACGACAGCAAATTGCACTGGGTAGAAGAGAATGAATTTCCAGAGTATCGTGATAAAGAAGCATGGCGAACTTGGCCGAAAAAATGCCCAAGAGAGCGCTGGGAAAAAATTAAAGGAATAAAGAAGTTAAGATAGACTATATCCGCGCTTGCTTTTTATAACTCTTCCCTCTATTTTTAGCTTTTCCAGATGTGCTTCTATTTGACGCGTTGCCATTCATTTCCTGTCCTTATAATCCACTCCATACACGGTCCAAAAGAGTTCCGTGGGTGTACTCGCGCCTTTTTTAACTGCATCAACAATTTGCTCTTCGCGCATTTTCCGATGCTCTATGAGGTCTCTTATGTCACCCATAGCATCATAAGACGGTTTTCCATGTCCTGGACAAATAACTTCTGGCTCCATCCCTAACAAGTTTTCCAGACCAGCCATATAATCTGCCATATACCGCACATCTGCTGAAGAATCACCTAAAATATTGTCTCCTGGAAAAACAACCTTCTTCTCTGGGTCAACTATATACTGGCTATCACGAGTGTGCCCCCTACCGGGAACCACCTGAACGCTTCTGTCTCCCAGCTCAATTGTCTCCCCCTTGCTTGCTCCCTCTATAACTCTTGCGCCCAAAGTAAAAGAAAGCCTTTTGACTCCTCCGTTGTGTTCTGGATGACCATGAGTAAGAATAATTGCAGTAATAGGTGGGGCATTGGCAGCCATTTTTTCCAAATTCGTCATGCTCGGCGGCGTGCCTAATCCCGTATCTATAACAACGCCTGCCTTAGGGCCTTGAAGTAAATAAAAATTTGCAAACCCATCATGAAATCGTAAAACTTCTGGGGTAACTTGAAAAATTCCTTGTTCAATCTGAATTTCCGATCTGTCAGGGGCAGGAGTTCTAAATTCTCCCATATTGCAAGAATTCTATCACAAAAATTTCAGATTGCCCAAATACGATTTAAAATTGTAGAATAAATTGTGACGATAAATTTTATTGATATTGGAGGAATTCTTATTTTTCTTTTAATATCATTTTTAATAATAAAAAGATTCTGGTTTTATTCACTGTATTCATTTCTTAGATTTCTATTATTTTCACTTTTTTCTCTCGGAATTGGACTTTTTATTTCTTCAATAAATCCTGTTAATTTATTTCTATCCAAAATCCAAATTGCGCTGTTAATATCTGGTATCTTTTTTGGAATTTTATGGAAATTCGTTCAATTTAAAAAAATATTTTTCTGGCTGGACACGCATCTTTTTAAAATTGACCGGTTTGTGTACTTTCACAAAATTAATAAAATTATTAACATTCCTCCTTCTTTTCTAGCATCAGCATTTTTTACATTCTTTCTATTTAGTATCCTTGTTTCATTCAGTCCTCATAGTGTATTTCTTGAACATCAAATTGACGGATCTAAAATTTTTAAACCGCTTTCGTACAAAATTTATTTCTCACCATCAATCGGAAAATTCAAGCCATTTGAGGGTTCCCTTTTTAAATTAATTCCGAGCGTTTCGCTTCCCAGGATAACTGAAGAGGATATTTTCAAACATATTACCCCCGAAATAATATTTACCCAGCAAGATCAAATTAACGAAGAACGTAAAAAAGCAGGACTTCCACCAATCGCAAATTCAGATCCAAGAAGCAGTACTGTCCCTCAGCCAACAAGCCCTGGGAACGGACAAGCTCCACAAGTACCAACACAAACTCCAATAATAATAAAATTGCCTGGATTTCCAGGAACCAATCCTACATCCACGCCCGCACCCCAGCAGCCAACACAAACTCCAGCTGGTACTGCTCCTACATCCTCTCCTTCAAATCCCACAGCACCTACCGCAATTCCTGCCATCCCCACTCCCACAACAAAACCAGCAAACACGCCAACTCCGACTCAGCCGGGACCAAAAGATACAAAATCAATTGAACAAGCACTGTTCACACTCACCAATCAAAAAAGAGCCGAAAACGGCGTTGCACCACTTTCCTGGAGTGAGGAAATTGCGGTTGTGGCCCGCGCTCATTCAAAGGATATGAACGATAGAAATTATTTCGATCACAATACTCCAGATGGAGTCACTCCCTTTCAAAGACTTACCCTTGGCGGTGTCTCCTACATGACCGCAGGAGAAAATATTGCAGCTGCTGGAACCGCTGAAATGATAATTGAGGCATGGATGAAATCCCCCGGACACAAGGCAAATATATTAAATCCCTCATTTGGAAGAATAGGAATTGGAGTTGCAGAGAATTCACGATATGGACTTCTTGCAACACAGAATTTTACAAATTAAAACAATACTTACATGAGGAAAAAATATATCAATAAAGAACTTATGACAGTAACGACTTTTTCCAAAACACTCGCGGGAATTTTATTTATTCTTCTTATTTTTGCTGCATTTTTTCTGGGCTTCAAATTTAGGGAAAAAAGTATAATTTACGAAACAAACACAATACAAAAACCTCTATAACAAATACAGCACTTTTTAACGTACGTCCTTTTTTGATTTCTGCCAAAACCTAAACCAATATTGACTGAACCCATCTTTCGTGCAAGAATACAGTATGGAAAATAAATACCAATCAACAGGAGAGGTCGCAAAGAAAATTGCTGACAACAGAGCAATTCCATCTGATCCGCGTATGTATCCAAAAATTGATGCGCTCCTCATAAAAAATCCAAGTAGATTCTATGCTTTTCCAATTCTTGGAGGTCTTGTTAAGGGAATTATGACGATCCCTCAATTAATCATATTAATGGTTATTAGTTACGCTGCATCATTTATTACTACATTTATTAACTCTTTTGCTGTCCTTTTTACTGGAAAATACATGAATGTAGCATATGACTTGAATACTACATTTATAAAATGGTATTTAAAAATTACTTTTTTCTCAAGCGGTCTAACCGATAAATATCCTGGATTTGGAACAGAAATTAGGGACACCTTTTCAGTTTCTGTTGTAAAACCTGTAAATCCCAATAAACTCTATGCAATTCCAATCCTTGGTTTTGTAATTAGAAGCT
>CAZFJW010000084.1:0-4055 GCA_964519355.1 uncultured Gammaproteobacteria bacterium
AAAATAAACCACCTGAGGGGTTTTTTATACAAGTTGATGAGCCACAAGACGAATCTGTTGTCGAAAAAAGAACTATCGTTATTAAGGGCAAAACAAATCCGGGGAATACTATTATTGTCTCATCCAATCAAGAAGAATCAGCTGGTGTTCCATCAAAAGAAGGCGACTTTTCTCTGTCTCTGGCAATTGAGGCAGGAATTAATACTATAATAACTCGTGCAATCTCACCAAGCGGAGAAGAAGTGGTAGACCAAAGAACTGTCTCATTTACAACAGACGAATTCTAATGAAAAAAATAATAACACTTACAATTCTTACAGTACTCCTCAGCATCTTTTCAGCAGGTTCTGTGTCAGCACAAACCAAATCTACAACCCCAACCCCTACTCCAAAAGGACTAAAGGAGGAAGGAATTGAGCAAATCCAGAAAATTAAAGACATCGTCGCCAGCAAAGTTGCAGAGCTCAACCTGGTCGAAAAGAGAGGTTTTACAGGAACCGTTGCAACAACAAACACAACCCAAATTACAATTAAAGACTCGGCAAATCTGCAGCGCATTATAGATATTGATGATCTTACGAAATTTGAAGGAAGTGATAAGGAAACGTTTGGAATTTCTGACATAAAGTCTGGAGACAAACTTCTATTTTTGGGTCTATACAACAAAGAAACCAAACATCTCTTAGCAAGACAGATTAAAAAATCCGGAAATATACCAATTATTATTTCTGGAATCGTATCAAACGTTAGCTCAGATGATTTTCAGCTTGAAGTAATTACAGAAAATAACACAAAAATAAAAGTGGATGTTGAAAAATCAACGAAGACGTCTTCAGTATCAAAAAATGGGACTATAGAAAAATCAGGATTTTCAAAGGTAAAACTCCATGAAAGAATTCTCGTAACAGGATTTCCTGATCCTACAGATACCAAAACTATAAATGCAGAACGGCTTCTCCATTTCCTTGACATAACTCCATCTGTAAAAATGAGATTACACGCAGGAATAAAAGGAGAAAATACAGTTCCTCAGCCCACAAAAGCTTCTAACTAACCTACTAGATCTTGCGAAGAATTTTTGTTTCGTCTTTTGAATCTTTGATAACATATCCAAGCCGTTCAATCTTAGCCCGTATTTCATCAGATTTTGAGAATCTTTTATTTTTCCTATACCCTTCCCGCTCCCGAACTAAATCCAAAACTTCTTGAGGAATATTGGAAATTAATTGTGCTTCCTCAAAAATTGATAAGCCCAATATCTCATCCATTCGCCCAAGCGTAGTGGCTTTTCTCTCACCATCCGCATCGGATCTAAGCATCCCCCACATTATCGAAACTGCTTTTGGCATATCCAGATCCAGTTCTACTGCTTCGAAAAATTTAGCCTCATACTTCTCAACTGATCTGCCATTTGCCTCAGGCAAAGAAGCGGCAAGATTGTACAATTTATCAAGCGCACGCTGAGCACCCTCAAGCGCGTCCCAATTAAAATTCATTTCTGTTCGATAGTGAGTTTGAAACGTTAGATATCGAAAAGCCAACGGAACAAATTTTTTTGCAGAAAAATCAGAAAGATGATACATATTCCCTTTTGACTTGGACATTTTTTCAGTTCCAATATTTAAAAATGCATGATGAACCCAATATTTTACAAATTGCTGACCAGTTGCCGCCTCGGATTGCGCAATCTCATTTGTGTGATGGATTGGAATGTGATCAATGCCTCCTGTGTGAATATCAAATGATAATCCCAAATATTTCATCGACATCGCAGAGCATTCAATGTGCCATCCTGGAAATCCTTCACCCCATGGAGACTTCCACCGAAGCGCGTGATCTTTAAACCTCCCAACAGTAAAGAACCACAAAGCAAAATCCTGAGGGTTCTTTTTATCTGAATCTACAATCACTTCATCTCGTACTCCGATTTCTTTTTCTGATAGTTTTTGTCCGGATAGCTTTTCATAATCTTTAAATTTTGACACATCAAAATAGATAGCATTGGAAGTTTTATAGGTATAGCCCTTTTCTACCAACACCTCGATTAATGCGATCTGATCTTCTATATGTTCTGTTGCGCGGCAAATTATCGTTGGAGTTTTGACATTTACTTCTTTGAGGTTGTCCCAAAAATCTTTTTCAAAAAATCGTGCAACATCAAGAGGAGTTTTGCCAAATTTCTTTGCACCTTTTTCTAATTTATCCTCACCTGAGTCTGCATCAGAAGACAAATGACCAACGTCGGTTATATTCATAACGTGTTTGACATCGTACTCTGCGTATTCAAGAACACGACGAAGAACATCGTCATTTATATATTTACGAAGATGCCCTATGTGTGTGTAGTCATACACGGTTGGACCACATGCATACATGCCAACATGTGGAGCGTTTATTGGATTAAATTCATCGATTGTTCTTGATAGCGTATTATAAAGTTTTACCATTTGATGTGTATTGTAACAAAAATGAGGCTAAGACGTAAGATTTACTTTATGAGTTCTCGAATTGCTGCATCAATTTGATTGTCGTATCCACCATCACCCTGCATTGTTGCAGACTTTGAGGCATCTAGGGACACCTTAATATCTGGCTCAATCCCTTTTTGGTGTACCCACGTACCGTTTGGAGTTAGCCACTTTGCAATTGTCATATGAATACTGCCTCCCCCCGCAACATCAATTGCTGACTGAACAGTTCCTTTTCCAAAAGAATGATCTCCCATTATCTTTGCACCTTTTCTGTCTTTAAGCGCACCAGATACAATTTCCGACGCAGATGCCGATCCCCCATCAACCAGCACTATCAATGGATATTTACCCAAGACTCCTTTTCTATTCACATTTAGCTCTTCTCTGTTCCCGTTTCCATCTTCCTGAGCAACAACAAGTCCGTCTTCAATAAATTCAGATGCGATATATACTGCGTCATTTAAATATCCTCCAGGATTGGATCTAACATCTAAAATTATACCTTTGAAATTTTTCTCAGCAGAGAATTGCGGGAACAGTTTATTCACTACATCTGTCCATTCCTGATTGGTTTTGTCACCGAATTGAGAAAGCCTGATATATGCAACGCTTGGACAATTCGTACAATCTTTTGGCGCTCTTTTGCACATATTTTTCTCACAATTCAAGCGCTCTACCCAACCCCGTACACTCTTTACCACAATGGTGTCTCGGATAATTGTGATATCATGCGGGGTGTCTTCGTTCTCATGAATAATAGTAAGTTTTACCGGTGTTCCCTTTTTCCCTCTGATTTTTGACACAGCATCAGAAAGCGACCATCCGATCGTTTCCTTCCCCTCAACTTTTATGATAATATCTCCAGGCTTTATTCCAGCTTTTTGAGCAGGACTTTCCTCAAGAGGAGCAATGACAGAAATAAGTTTGTCTTTGTTGAGTGTTAATTCCGCACCAATTCCTGAAAATTCACCAGCAAGCTGCTCTTTAAATGCTTCATTTCGCGCTGGAGGAAAAAATGAGGTATATGGATCATCAAGGCTTGCAAGAACCCCGGATACTGCTCCATACAGTATTTTTGTAGAATCAAGCTTGGTCTTATCGTAATAATCTTTGTTCAATGAATCAATTGTCTGATACAAAAGATCCATGTCTAAATTTTCAATTGCTGGAGCCTGCATTGACTCAACTTTTGAAATTGGTCTGAAATTTTTCCACGATACGCTTACTTTATTTGTCCCGTAAAAATACCCTCCATAGAACGTAACAACAACGATAATAACGAACGCTAAGAATTTTACAAATCTCCACTTTCTTCGAAATAACACAAAAGCCATAGAGTTTAATTGTAAAAAATTAAGTGGAACTTTGTAAAGGGAACAAAAAACTATCGGAGGTATTACTCAGGTCGAACAATAAATGGAAGGAGTGCCAGATGACGAGCGTACTTAATGTGAGTTGTTAATTTTCTCTGATGTTTGGAGCAAACCCCGCTTCTACCCCGAGATACTATCTTGCCACGATCACTCGTGAACTTTTTCAAAAGCTCATAATCCAAATATGATGGATTTTTTCCTTCTTTGCAGA
>CAZFJW010000085.1:0-3961 GCA_964519355.1 uncultured Gammaproteobacteria bacterium
AAGAACTTAAAATAAAAGGGGTTAGTGAAGAAATTATTCAAAAATATTTATATGAGGAAAACGAATACTCAGATCTAGAATCAGCAAAAAAGTTGTTAGAAAAAAAATCACATCTTTTCAGTAGAAAAGTCGGAAATGAAAAAATTTTAAAACAACAACAATTTCTTGCACGAAACGGATATCCATGGGAAGTCATCAGAAAAATCACTCGAGAAGATGAGTAGAGAAAGAATTCTTATCACCGGTGGTGGCGGAAGAGAACATGCAATCGGATGGAAACTCTCTCAATCAAGTTCCGTTGGTGAGCTGTTCTTTTCACCAAGCAATGCAGGAACTGAAAAATTAGGCGATGGACTTTCGGTTGATTTTGGAAGCCCTATTTCGATACTGAATGCAGTACGTAAAAATAGAATTGATAGGGTTATTGTTGGCCCAGAATCACATTTATTTCTTGGCGTAACAGATTTACTAGATAAAGAAGGCATTCCAACATTTGGTCCCACAAAAAAAGCTGCAAAACTTGAAACAGATAAAGCGTGGGCAGTAGAATTCATGGATAGACACAACATTCCACATCCCAATACCTTTATACCAAATGACTATATTTCTGCAAAACAAATGGCCATACTCAGAAACCCAGAAGATATCGTTATAAAAGTTACTGGTCCCGCAGAGGGAAAGGGAGTTTTACTTCCAAAATCAAAATCAGAGGCGCTTGATTTTGTAAATTCTGTTTATTTGGATAAAAAGTTTGGAGAAAACCAAAAAGTTATTATTCAACAAAAAATATCCGGCAAAGAAATATCTTTTCTTGTTTTTTCTGATGGTATACATACAGTCCCGCTATTACCAGCCAAAGACTATAAAAGAATAGGAAATAATGACACAGGACCAAACACAGGAGGTATGGGATCATATGCACCTAGAGATATGAGTAATAAGCTATGGAATGAGGCAATGGAGGGTATTGTACATCCAACGATACAGGGCATGACGAATGAACATACTCCATTTAGAGGAGTTCTATACGTGGGCTTAATGAATACAGGCGATGGACTTAAAGTTATAGAGTATAATGCTAGATTTGGTGACCCTGAAACTCAGGTTCTTATGATGCTCTTGGACAGTGACCTTTTACAAATTGCCAAGGCAATTGATACTAAAACGCTTACAGAAGATATGGTTAAGTTTAAGGATGGAAGTGCAGTTTGTACTATTCTTGCAGCACCTGGATATCCATCATCCCAAATTACAGGTCAAACCATCTCTGGGCTTGAGGCAATAGATAATCCAAATGTGCAAGTCTTTCATGCTAATACGAAAAATAAAAACGGAAAAACCGTAACAAGCGGCGGAAGAGTACTTGGAGTAACTGGTTTTGGCCCAACAGAACAATCCGCAAGGGAGGCTTCAATTGAAGCTGCAAATAAAATTATCTTTGAAGGAAAACAAATGAGAACTGATATTGGAGTATAATTATCTCTTTGGTGAGCTCTTTTTTCTTCGAGCCTTACCAGCATTTCCAACCTTGCGTCTTTCGCGAGTTCTGGCGTCGCGTGTTAACACCCCCATTGGTTTTAGAAGTGGGTGATATTTTTCAGTATCCAATTTGTCAAGGGCTCTTGCAATGCCATGTACAATTGCATCCAGTTGCCCGGAAATTCCACCACCAATAACTCTTGCACTAATCACAAAATCATCACCAACACCGACGTCCCTAAGTAATTTATTATATCGAGGAGCATAAGGCTTAAAATTGAAATATTCTTCAATTAATTTTCCGTTCACTACAATATCACCTTTTTTAAATTCTTTTTCAAATAATTTAACTTTTCCTGCTGTAGGCTTGTACAATCTTACACGCGCAACAGCTTCTTTTCTTTTTCCGTGTGCATATGTATATTTGTCGTTAACTTTTTTTTCTTGTACCATAATTATTCTCCTTTACTAACCTTACTACCATAAGGATGTACATCGTTTTTGTAAACATAAAGCCTTTCAAGCATTTTAGCACGGAGCCTATTTTTAGGCAACATTCCCGACACTGCAATTCTTATGATATTTTCTGGTTTTCTAGCTCTTACTTCTTCAAGTCGCAGCACTTTCCTTCCACCAGGATATCCAGAATACGTATCATATATCTTGTCTTTTTCTTTCTTACCTGACACCTTTACTGTTTCTGCATTAATTACAACAACATAATCACCACAATCAATATTTTTTGCAAAATATGTTTTTGACTTACCCATAAGAAGACCGGCAATCTTTGTAGAACTTCTACCCAGAATTTCATTTTTGACATCAATAAGATGCCAATTTCTTGTAACTTCTTTCGTTGCTGTAGGACTTGTTATTTTCATTATTATTTATCTCCTCTTTTTGCAATTCTTGTTGTTTTTGTTGCAATATTTTTAACTGACTTAATAACTTTTAGTTCTTTTTCATTTTTGCCAGGTATCTTACTTTTAACTTCTTTTGATTTTACTTCTTTTTTAGAATTTTTTCTATTTTCTTTTCTCTTTCCAGTCGTTTTCTCATTTACTACTTCTCCGACTTCTGCCTTTTCAACAAATTGTAAAATAACTATTGAAGCATTGTCTTTTAGTCTATTTTCAAGTCTTATAATCCTTGTATAACCACCTGGTCTGTTTGCAAATAGTGGACCAAGAGTATTGATTACTTTTTGTACAACTTCTTTATTTGGAACTTTTTTGTGAATTTCATGCTCTGCATTTGCTCCTTTTTTCTTGGCTATTGTAATTAACTTTTCGACATCGGCCCTTATTGCCTTTGCTTTTGCCTCTGTGGTCTTTATTTGATCGTTCAAAATCATAGAAGCGATGAGGCTTCTAAAAAGCGCTTTCCTTTGATTTATTGTTCTTTTAAATTTTCTTCCGGCAATTCTTTTTCTCATAATGATCTTTTATATAAAAAATGCGCTTATCGCGCGGTTTTTCCCAGGACAGAGTTGTACAAAACAGTTAATTAAATCGTAAAGGGAACCCCTTTTTCTTCGAGGCTCTTTGCGATAATCGTCAGTGATTTAGTACCAAGATTTCGATATTGCATGAGTTCTTTTCTTGGTGTGTTCATTAATTGTTCAAGGGTTTCAATTCCTGCATTTCTAAGACTATTGTAAATTCTTGTTGGGAGATCCAATTCATCAACTGTCATTTTTAAGACATCGCTTGGAAGAGTTTGATCAGATACTGTCTCGTCTACAGAGTCATCTGTTCTTGGCTCATAAATCTGGTGGAAGAACGAAACAAGAATCTTTGCTGCTTTATTTAGTGATAATTGAGCATCTACTGTTCCATTCGTCCAAAGTTCAAGAATTAATTTATCAAAGTTTGTTTGGCGGCCAACACGAGTTTGTTCAACTTTATAATTAATTTTTGATATTGGAGAAAAGATCGCGTCAATTGGAATAACTCCAACTGTAGAAACTGGTCTTTCTTCTGCGAGTGAATAGCCGAGACCCCTTTCAACTGTCATTTCAATTTCAAGTTTTGCTTTTTTATCAGCTAGACTTCCAATGTATTGTGATGGATCAACAATTTCCACTCCATCAGTTGCTTCAATATCTTTTGCTGTAACTTCACCAGGACCTGTTTTTGAAAGTCTAATAACAGCTGATTCTTTTTCGTCTGCAAGTTTTACACTAAGAGACTTTATGTTCAAAATTAAATCAATAATATCTTCCTTAAGCCCTGGGAGTGTTGAAAACATATGCTTTGCACCTTCAATCTTTACTGAAGTAATTGCAGCGCCTTCAATATTAGAAAGTAAAACCCTTCGAAGAGCAACACCAAGTGTGTGCCCAAACCCAGGTTCTAGAGGTTCGATTACGAATTGAGAGTAATTTCCCTCTTTTTTGTGTTGTGTAACTTTAAAATTTGAACTTAACATAGATCAAAAAGATATTTTACTATTATCTTGAGTAAAATTCAACCACTAATTG
>CAZFJW010000086.1:0-3950 GCA_964519355.1 uncultured Gammaproteobacteria bacterium
ACCCAAAAAAAGGAGGAATTGATAAAAATATGCTTAATCAAGACCAAATAAATCAAGAAATAGAACTTGTCTCAACACTAAAACTTCTCGCTCAATCGTATGAAGAAATATCAGTATTAAGAATACAGAATGTTAAGGGATCGGTTTTGGCAACACGCGACTTCTTAGAAAAATTGTCCGAAGTCTACATGGATGTTAGAACAAATTACAAGCATGCAATTGCAGATCTTGAACAAAGACACAGGAAGCGTTCGAATGTTTTATTATTCAAAACGAACGTAAAAAATGGAAAAGAAGTGTCTGTTTTTGTTTCTGCAAACTCTAAATTTTACGGTGGAGTCGTAGAAAAGGTTTTTATTTTATACAAAGATTATATTCTTAAGCATGATACAGAACTTGTTGTTATCGGTAAGGTGGGTAAAGAGCTCATGGAAAATGCCGGTATAAATAAGCAATTCACTTTTTACGATGTTCCTGATACTCGTGTCTCACTTGATAATCTTCAGCCCGTTATGCAATACATAACAAACTTTGAAAAAGTAAATGTTTTTTATCCTAGATTCCTGAATATGGTGAGTCAAGATCCTGCGATGGTTCATCTGTCAGGGGAGGATATAATGCCAAATCAAAATGCAATGCACGCATCATATACAAAATATTTTTTCGAGCCATCCCTGGCGGTTATTCTGGAATTTTTTGAATCTCAGGTATTAACATCAGATTTTAAGCAGACTGTACACGAGGGAGAACTCGCAAGACTAGCTGGAAGAATCCGAGCCATGGAGGAGATGCTTTCAAATATTGAGGACAAGCAAAAAGAGCTTGGAATGCAATCACTTAGGCTCAAAAAATCTACAGATAACAAAAAAAGGATCGAATCGCTCGCAGGCATGTTTTTATGGACACGGGCGTAAAAAGTATAATCTAAGTATAAAATTATGCACCAAACAGGAAGAATTGTTGCCATCTTGGGTCAAATTGTAGAAGTTGAGTTTGATACAGACTTGCCTTCTATTCATGATATTCTCGTGCTTGAGGATGATAAAAATGTGTGGATGGAAGTCTATTCATCTTCTGCCCACTCATCATTTTTCTGTCTTTTATTGTCAAGCTCAAGATCATTACAAAGAGGGAAAAGAGTGATTAATACGAGGTATCCAATTCGGATTCCCGTTGGTAAAACAATTCTTGGAAGAGTAATGGATGTTTTTGGAAATCCAATTGATGGAAAACCCCCGGTTCAAGCAGAATCTCTTAAGCCCATCTTCACCAGTGCACTTCGCTTGGAAGAAATAATTGTTCCCCATGAAGTTTTGCCTACAGGAATTAAGGCTCTTGATTTCTTTTCACCAATTCTTAGAGGAGGAAAGGTAGGTCTTTTTGGAGGAGCAGGAGTAGGCAAAACAGTTCTATTAACTGAGATTATTCATAACGTTGTTATTATGAGCCATGGAAGAAATGTATCTGTTTTTACAGGAGTAGGTGAGCGAGTGCGCGAAGGGCATGAGCTCGTTGAGTCATTGAGGGAAAGCCAAGTGCTTGATTCAATTGCGCTCATTTTTGGTCAAATGGGAGAAAATCCGGCGATTCGTTTTAGAACTGCAGTTGCAGGAGTAACGATGGCAGAATACTTTCGGGATGTTCAAAAGCTAAACGTGCTTTTTTTCATTGATAATATTTTTCGTTTTGCTCAGGCTGGTTATGAATTGGCAACTCTTATGAATACAATCCCGGGAGAAGGTGGTTATCAAGCCACATTGACTTCTGAAATGGGAGGAATTCATGAGCGTCTTGTATCACGTGAAGACTCAAGCATCACAACTTTTGAGGCAATTTATGTCCCTTCTGATGATGTTACTGACTTTGCGGTACAATCTGTTTTTCCATACCTTGATGCAAACGTTGTTCTCTCTCGGCAAGTGTATCAGGAGGGCAGGTTTCCAGCTGTAGATCTTTTATCGTCTGCCTCATCAGCCTTAAGCGTGGATGTTGTAGGTGAATTACATTACCGAACTTTTATTGAAGCTCAATCTTTATTGAAAAGAGCGGTTGCTCTTGAACGTATCGTTTCACTTATTGGAGAATCGGAATTGCCAGCTCAAGACCAATCTTACTACAAGCGCTCAAAAATTCTTAAAGCATACATGAGTCAATCATTTTTTGTAGCCGAAGCACAGACAGGTAAAAAGGGACAATATGTTGAAGTTAAGGATACTGTGAATGATGTTCGCGATATTTTGGATGGTAAATACGACAAGCTAGAGCCTGAGAAGATGATGTTTTTGGGAAGCCTAAAGGATTTGCCTCAATATAAGGCTCCATCTGTATCTGGTACTCCAGTAACCCAATCTCAACAAGCGCCAGTTATAACAACCCCAGCCCCTCAGCAGCCTCCTGCTTCTCCACAATTATCTGTACCTATGCAGCAGCCTGCTGTGAATGTTCCGGTCCAGAGTGCACCATCTGTCCAGACTCAGCCTATTGCTCAAGTTCAAGCACCAATCTCTGTGCAATATAATGTACCTATCAAAAATGATCAAAACATTAATAATACTAACTTAAATAATCAAAATATATCAAACCAATCAACTTTCTTAGGCACACCACAAAATGAAAATGGAAAGAGGAAGAGATTTTTTACTAAGAAAAAATAACAATTTCTAACATCATTTTTTTGTACTATATATATTATGGACAAACAACCAATTAATCCGCAGTCGCCAAATGTAAGCATACGTTACCTTGAGGTATATGTAGGAAGTCCAGAAAAAACACTTTTTGAAGGACTTGCTAAGGCTGTTTCTTCCTTTAATGAAATAGGACCTTTTGATGTTCTTGGAAGGCATGAAAATTTCATATCTACGATCAAAAATTCTCTAAAAGTGACATTGGCTAATGGTGAAAAGAGAGAATATAAAATAGGGGAGGGAATTATGAGAGTTAATAATAATATAGTACAAGTATTTCTAGGAATTGACTATTTAAAGCGTTCCGAGAACAATTCAATCCCAACCTCTTGACATTTCTTAAAAACAGTATCTATACTAGTTATAACATGTCAAGAAGTGCACTTTTAGGTTTAAACAAAAATCAACAACTTATTGCGATTGCTCTCATAATTGCTATTGTTGTATTGGTTACAACAACAATTTTTGTTGGATTTAATGGAAAAGGGTCCATGATGACTTCAAATGAGGGATCAGTTGAAAATGCTGTTCCTACTGTTATTCCTACACCCATGATTCCTGCTGCTGAAACAGTCTTCTCCACAGTTACAGGATTTATTCCTCAAACAGTAACAATTAAAAAAGGTGGAGATGTGAACATTCTCAATTTTAGCGAAGATAAGGTAAAGGTTGTTACCGGAGATGGAAATCCAATTATGAATCTTGGTGAGGTTCCTGAGAATGATGAAGTTCTAGTGAAATTTAATGAAGCCGGAACTTATAACTATAAAAATGAATATAGACCAGAAGAAACAGGTCAAATTGTCGTAGTAGAGTAGCTCCACTTTTATACCCGAACATTTAGCATCACTTTATATCATTTTCTCAGAATTGAACCTAGAAAATAATTCATAGATATCATTCATCCATCGAATACTCTAATAAGTATAAGAAGTAATTGCCTCAATCTTCCCAGGTGACAATTTATGATTGTCAAAATCCAGCCTCATAAGGGCTAAAAAATGTTGCCTGATGCCCTGGTAAGAAGAGTTATGGGTATTTAGGATATCGAAAAGTCTGTTTCTGATCGTATTGTAATACGAATCAACATTTTCACAGGCAGTAGTCTCATAATATAAAAATGATCAATTTAATTGTACAAAATAATTCTTCCCTATTGACATTTGTTTAGGCATGTACTACGCTCAAATCATAGGAAAATATTGATATATTTTCAATTTTTCTGCAAGTGAAGTATATAACAGGTGTTTATCAAAATTTTGT
>CAZFJW010000087.1:0-3948 GCA_964519355.1 uncultured Gammaproteobacteria bacterium
TAGTATCTGTATTTTCCATAAACTCACCTCCTCTCAGAATCAGTTATTAGTAATAACGAAGTTAAACCTGGGGTTATTTTCTGTTTTTTGAAAAAGATTGTCAACCAGTTACTTTTCTAATACTTTATTTAGTATTGGTACTTTATGCGTTATCAATACCTTTAAATTTTGCGCCTTTTGTTATAAGCTCCCGAATGACTGACATATCAACATCAGATAGATGTTTGAACCGAACACAGCTTTTCCCGATGCTGGCTTTTGGAAGCCTTGCTTTGTATTTCTCAGCCAAATATTCTTTCCCATCAGTTGAACATATGTATAGTGAAATGTAATTTTTTTGACTCGCCAGCCCAATTGCAAACCAATCTCCTTCTCTTCCTGATTTCGATTTATAGTGGTATTTACCATACCCCACAACACTGTTGTAAAGTGCTACTTCCAAATGCGGGGTAATTTCTCGGATTATTTCGTGCAGAATTCGTATTTCAGAACTTCTGGGTTCTTCGATCATGTCTATATATTCCTCGACGGACCTGGCGGTTGTCGGTTTGAACATATTCATATCCCTATTATATACCAACTGAGAAGATTACAAACCGCTTGGTGGCAATGATAAATTCACAGTGGCAGGAATTGCTCCATAAGCAGTTCTTGCGTCATGGATCCTCTGAAGTGCAGATTTTGAAGAGACTACTAAATTAATTGATTTCCCATAAGAATTTTCTCCTCCCCTAATTTGAACCGTTCCGCCAAGAATTTCACTCAGTGCAGCCAAAAGCTGCACATTTGTTGTTGCGATATTAATAGCATGCTCAGTAAATATCGTTCCATTTCCACGCTCTTTTTCCGCCTGCACATCTGTTCCTCTGGCATCAAATACTCCAGCAAAAAAGTAGGGATTTGCCAAAAGCCTTCTGTACTCTCCAATAGCAACTGGAGACCTGTAGGATGACGCAAGCTCTGATCCTATTGCATATCGCTGAGCGTGAGTGTCTGCCTGCCTCCAATCTGCAAAATGTTCAAACATTTCTCTTCTGGATGGAGCTATATCTATACATGCCTCACCAATTCTTGCAGCACCTCTTCCCGCCACAATCCATCGATAACTCTTTCCTCTGGGTTTGGCTACTCCTCCATAGATTTGAGCAAATGATTCGAGAACATCTTGTCTCTTTTCAGTCATTTGACATGTTGGGGAGGAAACTCCATCACTTATATTCAATTGAAACCCTGCGCTCCCTGCAATTTCAAGTGCACCGGCAATTCTATATGCATCAGTCTCAGAAAGAGGCTCAAAATCACGATTGATTCGCCGCTCGCTTCTTTGCCTGCATGCAAGCTGGAATTCACCATACTCGTGACTTCTTCTTTCAACCATGGAAAAGATTATACAATATTACTATAAGACATGACAAGGGCTATTCCTTTCTACTTAGACGTGTGTGAAGCTATCCATTCGTAAAGAAGAAATGTAGGCACAAGAAAGGGGAATATTCCATATAAAAAATCGCTTCCAGAATGAGCATGAAGGTTTATGGCAAAGATTATATTAAGTGCAAAAAGCAAGAGTCCCAAAGCAATAGCCAATCCAGGAAATGACGATGGATAATGTACCCATCCTATTTTCCCAAACCACATCTTTTTACTTGCCATACACACCATTATATCTGGACTTGCAAACAAATGTAATATAATAGTGTATATGACCTCAAAAAAACTTTGCCTCCTGCTTACAGTTTCACTCATTGGCGGTACTCTTTTTGCATATTATTCAGTACTGCGTGAGTATATAGAATTTTATGGCATGTACAATTCAATCTTTAGAATAAAGAATTGTGCAATTCCTAATCCGATTACCACTCCATGTTTTTATGGTGCATTTGCTTTTCTTATATCCCTTATTTACAGCATTAAAATATATAAAATGAAGCTTGAAGAACATTCACACCATCTAAAATATCTTATTCTTATTCTTATTGGATCAAATATTTTTGCATGGATAAATAATGCAATTATTTTTTATAAATATTACACACCATCTGATAAAATCGGCTGCTCAGGAAGACCAATTGACAATCCATTTACAACACCATGTTTTATAGGAGGTACTATCTTTTTTGCCGCTCTTATTATCAGTTTGCTTTTATTTGAAAAATTGCGCAGAAATAAAACATAATAATGTTTGATGATAGAACACAGGCAGGTTCAATGCTTGCCCAAAAGCTTGAAAAGTATAAAGAACTTCCCAACACCTTAATTCTGGCACTTCCAAGAGGAGGACTTCCCGTCGCAAATATAATTGCCCAACATCTTCATCTCCCTCTGGATGTTATTATCACCCGTAAAATTGGTCATCCCTATAGTGAAGAATTTGCGCTCGGAGCAATTTCCGAATATGGATCATCTGTCTGGGGAAAGGATATTGAAGATGTGGATCCCGAATGGATTGATTTTGAGGTGAAAAAAGAGAATGAAGAGATAAAACGAAGAAAGAAAATGTATCTGGGAAGTAGAAAAAGGCTTGGTCTAGAGGGAAAGATTGTAATTCTCGTAGATGACGGTGCAGCAACAGGCATGACAATAATTGCTGCTCTTAAAGATATTAAAAAAATGGGAGCAAATGAGATAATCACTGTACTTCCCGTGCTACCAAAGAATACATCAGAAGAAATAAAAAAATATTCAGCTAAAATTATCAGCCTCCATATGCCGCGAGATGAAAACTTCTGCGGTTCGGTTGGGGCATATTATAATGATTTTTCCCAGGTTGAGGATCGTGAAGTCAAAACAATTCTAAGAATGAATGAATGCAAACCTAAATGATATACTAATACCCATGCAGAACAAAATCCTAATTGTCCAAACCCCCCTGGTTCAAAACTCACTAAGCCATCTCAGAGACAAGGTAACTATAATGTCTGATTTTAGGAAATTTGCTGATGTTATCTCAAAAGATCTAGTTTCTTATGCACTCCATTCAAATGATATGACCCAAAAAACAATTTCAACTCCTCTTCAAAACATAGAGGCTTCTTTTATTTCACGCGGATTTATCGCCCTTCCAATTCTTCGCTCTGGACTTGCAATGCTTCCATCCTTTCTTACAATTGCACCTCAAGCCAGAGTTGGATTTGCTGGTCTTGCAAGAGATGAAGCAACAGCTGAAGCCCATGAATACTACTGGAAAATGCCCCTGATTGACAGGAATGATGTAATAATTATTCTAGATCCTATGATTGCAACGGGGGGCTCCGTTCTCACAGTTTTAAGAAAACTTCGAAAAGACTTAGACAACGAAATCCGTATCGTCTCAATAATTTCCTCACTGCCGGGGATTACTGCAATCAAGAATGAATTCCCTGAAGTTAGCGTTGTTACAGCCGCTGTGGATCAAACACTCAATGCTCAAAAATATATTGTTCCAGGACTTGGAGATTTTGGCGATAGGTACTTTGGAACCGAATAGTACCTGTCACCCTACACACAACAATTTTATTATAAAAACATGAATACAACCTACGACTGGTACCAATTGCTCGACAAACCTTCATGGGCACCCCCATCGTGGCTTTTTGGTCCAGTATGGACTTTTCTTTATATTGTAATTGCCATAACATTCGGATACGTTTTTTATAAAATTCTGACTAAAAAAATTCCAATGTCGCTCGCTGTACCTTTTATCGTAAATCTCCTGGCCAATTTTGCTTTTACCCCTATCCAGTTCGGTCTCAAAAATAATATTCTTGCCGCAACAGACATATTGATTGTTCTTGTTACATTTTTCTGGATTTACTCCAACAAAAAAACATTTCAAAAGAAAAAAATGATGTGGGTGATCTATACAAATATCCCCTATTTTCTATGGGTATCTTTTGCCACAATTCTTCAACTCACCGTTACATATCTCAATTGGAACTAAGTCTCAAAGCTAATTAGTGTACAATACAA
>CAZFJW010000088.1:0-3817 GCA_964519355.1 uncultured Gammaproteobacteria bacterium
GAGAAGTGACTGAAACATTTAACTTGGTTTCTGACAAGCAGCTCATGCTGCGACTGCGCTAATGGATTTTTTAAAAGATACAGCTTTTGTTGTCAGAAGAATTAATTCAGGAGAAAAAGACCGATTTATTACCCTTTTTACAAAAGAGCATGGGAAAATTGAGGTTTTTGCGAAAGGTGTTCGCGCTCTTTCTTCTCGCAGGTCTCCTTCTCTTGAACCCTTAAATCTTATCCATTTTCAGGCTGTTAGATCTCATACAAATTATGTATTAACTGAGGTGCAGTTAATAAATTCCGCAACAATTCTCAAAGAAAATTTAGAAAACCTAAAACTAGCATTTTTAGTTTGTGAACTTATAGATAAGCTTACAAGATCTTGGCAAAAACACGAAGATATATTTTTACTCATGGAACAGGTTCTTACTGCGTGTGAGGATGGGGTAAAACACGATTTATTCCGTGAATTTCAGGTTCAGATGCTATCGGCTCTTGGATTCTGGGATGATAGAAAAGCCTTTATTGATGATCACGATCTTGCCCAATATGTTGACCAAATCGCGGAGCGCAAAATTCAATCACGAGAATTTTTTAACGAATAATTCTAAAATTTCTTTACTCAGGAATTTCCCTTTGGTATACTACCCTTCAGTACTCTTATGAACAACTTAACAGATTTATCAAAAATAACAGCACTTGCCAAAAGAAGAGGTTTTATTTATCCCGGTTCAGAAATTTATGGAGGGCTTGCAAATACATATGATTACGGACCTATGGGTGTTGAGTTGTTGCGTAACATTCGCAATTTATGGTGGGAAGAATTTGTTCATGGAAGAGATGATATCGTGGGTCTTGAAGCATCTTTGATATCGCATCAAGAGATTTGGAAAGCCTCAGGTCATACTTCTGGTTTTGCTGATGCGTTAGTGGATTGTAAAAATTGCAAGTTAAGAATGCGAGCTGATCATTTATTGGAATACTTTATTGAAAAAAAAGGTAAAGAATTAGATACCTCAAAAAGGCTCGCAGTAATCACACCAGAAGAACTTAAATTGGCACTGGAAAGTTTGAAGGTAGAAGGCTGGAGTGAGGTTAAAATGGACGAATTCATTACTGCGTTTAATGTGCCATGCCCTAACTGCTCAGAGAATAAAGGTGACAAGTGGACAAAGGTTCGCAAGTTTAACTTACTTTTCCCAGTCAATCTGGGGATTGTAGAAGGCGACCAGAGTCTTGCATATCTACGAGGCGAGACAGCGCAGGGGATGTTTATTAATTTTACGAATGTAACTGCGTCTACACGTGTAAAATTGCCTTTTGGAATTGCTCAGCTCGGAAAGAGTTTCAGAAATGAAATTACGCCTGGAAATTCCGTGTTTAGAACCTTAGAGTTTGAACAAGGAGAAATTGAGTATTTCTTTGACCCTGAGGTTAATAATTGGGAGGAATTATTTGAAAATTGGAAGATTTCCATGTGGGAGTTTGTTACAAAGGGGCTTGGTATACATGCAGATAATCTCAGATGGAGAATTCATAGTGATGAAGAAAGGTCCTTTTATAGTAAAAGAACTGAGGATCTTGAATACAAGTTCCCATTTGGCTTTAAAGAATTGTGGGGCCTTGCGTATAGGACTGATTATGACCTTTCACAGCATGAAAAAGGATCAGGTAAAGAATTAAGGATGGTAGACTCTCAAACCGGTAAAAAGCTCTTGCCTCACGTAATTGAGCCCGCTGTGGGGGTTAATCGTCTCTTTTTGATGACTCTTTCAGATGCATATTTTGAGGAAGAAGATAGGGTTGTTCTAAAGCTTTCACCAAAAATTGCCCCATTCACTGTGGCCGTCTTCCCTTTGCTTGCAAATAAAGAAGAACTCGTATCAAAAGCTGGCGAAATATACAAAGGTCTCAAGAGGACATTTCACACTACAGTTGATTCACGAGGAAACATTGGAAAGCGATATCTTTCACAAGATGAAATTGGAACTCCATATTGTGTAACTGTTGACTTTGATACACTTACTGATGATATGGTAACTGTTAGAGATCGTGATACTAAAAACCAGGAAAGAGTTCTTATTTCCGATCTTACCCCTTTTATTCAAGGGAAAATGGAATCTTGGGGAAAATAATACTTGACGAGCAAAGTTAAAAAAGTATACAGTAAATTGAAATGAAAAATTCAAATCTAGTAATGATTATAGGGGCAGTTGTCGTTCTTTTAGCTCTATTCGGAGGGCTCTTTTTCGTACTGAAAGGTAAAAAAACTGATGACTCAGGAGTAACGCAATCTGCTTCCAAGAAAAAAGCCGCGAAAGAAGTAACTCCCGAAGAGATTGGCTTGCAATTAACGCCGATTAGTAATAATCAAAAAATTAAAATTCAAATAGACAAGGTTGAGGGAATCACTAATTTTGAATACGAAATCTCTTATGATGCTCAGGAAAATGGCGAATTAGTGCCAAGAGGAGCAATTGGAGAACTGATAGTTGAGGGAACAAAGCCTGTTTCTCATGAAGTAGATCTAGGGACATGCTCTTCTGGAACTTGTAAATATGACAAAGGAGTAACAGAAGTGTCTGTTGTTATACGCATTAATTATGCTAATGGTGAAGTTGGAGTAGCAGAATCAAAGATAAGCCTCGAAGAGTAACAATCCTTCAGTAATTTAAATCCAAATTAAAGAGTGACTATGTAGTGTCTGGTTGCCGGACTTTCCACTATATTGGTGTTTATGCGCTTGACAGTGGGGTCGATTTGTATAAAAATGGAATATATTGGTGAATAATGGAATAAAATGGTGAATTATGCTGATAGGACAATTTTTAATAAAGGCTGGGAGTTCAGGAAGAATTGCGTTTCCAAAAAGATTTCGAGGCGAATTAGGTGAGCGAATTATCGTAACTCGAGGGTTTGAGGGTGCGATTATGGTGGTATCTGAGAAAAACTGGAAATCGTTACTCGAAGGGACTGAAGATAAGCCTTTTTTGCTGAGTCGCGCAAGGGATACGCAGAGATATTTACTGGGAGGTGCAACAGTTGTTGATTTGGATAGCCAGGGAAGGTTTGTTATCCCTGAGTATTTGAGAGAATTTGCACAGATCACAGGAGAGGTTGTTGCAATTGGACTATACAGATACGCAGAAATTTGGGATAAGAAGCGCTGGGATGTATATCAAAAAAATGCAGAAAAAAACATTGCAAGCATAGCAGAGGGCCTGATCGAAAATATCGGAAATGGTAAGTGATTTTAAACATAAAAGTGTACTTTTACAAGAAGCTGTTGACAGTCTCAAAGTTCAAGAGGGGGCATGGTATGTAGATGCTACTGCCGGAGCTGGTGGTCACACATCAGAAATTCTAGCAAGGGGCGGAAATGTGCTCGCAATAGATCAAGATTTGGATGCAATTGAGCATTTAGAGAAGAGATTTGAGAATGAAAATCGAGTAGTAGTTGTCAGAGGTAATTTTTCGGAAGTTAAAAAACTTACAAACCAAATATCTGAATTACCACTCGGAATTCTTTTTGATCTAGGAGTCTCTAGTTATCAATTGGATTCGTCCGGAAGGGGTTTTTCATTCATGCGAGAAGAAAATCTGGACATGCGCATGAGTGATAGAAATGAGTTAACAGCAGAAGTAATAGTTAATACGTATACAAAAGAAAACTTATATGAAATTTTTGCAAAATATGGTGAAGAATCTGACGCAGAACAAATTGCTGATTCTATTTTTCGCGCCCGTCGAATAAAGCCAATAAAAACGACGAGCGAGCTGGTTGACATTATAAAAGGTGTTTCTAAAGAGCGGAGAATTCATCC
>CAZFJW010000089.1:0-3798 GCA_964519355.1 uncultured Gammaproteobacteria bacterium
GAGTGGGAGTGAAACGGGCAATCCTACCTGCTGCAACTTCCGAGATGGTGCGAAAGTGCATTCATTCTGTGAAAATCAGATAGCACCGAAAGTTTGAAGGCATTAGATAAATTGCAGATAAAACAGAATCTGGCTTACTACTTTCCAAAGAGCACAAATCATCCTCATGAAACAAAAAGGTCCATACCAAATTATCAGTTCTAAAAATGTATACAAAAATCCTTGGATTTCAATTCAAGAAGACGAGGTTATACAAAAAAACGGTGTAAAGAGCACTTTCGGAGTTATTGACTATGGATCTGGTGTTTCAATTCTTGCTCTGGACAATGAAGAAAATGTTTATTTAATAAGGGAATACTACTATGCAATTGAGGAATATGCTCTTCAACTTCCATCGGGTGGAATTGAAAAGAATGAAACACCTCTGGAGGCCGCCAAAAGAGAACTACTGGAAGAAACCGGCATTACAGGTAATAATTGGACAGATCTTGGGTTCGTACATCCACTCAGTATGATATTAAAATCTCCAGCATACTTATTCCTAGTCACAGATCTTAATTATTCAAACAATAATGAGGAGGGTATTGAAATAATTAAAAAACCTTTCAAAGAAACTTACAACATGGTGATAAAAAGTGAAATCAATCATGCCCCAAGCTGTGTTGCAATTCTTAAATCAAAAAAATATATAGATAAACTTAGATAGATTTTTTCACAAAATCAAAAACCTTCTCCTTGAAATTTTTTTCGTTTATATCAAACCATTCCGCTTGTAAATATTTCTTAAAATAAGTCATTTGATTTTTTGCGTGACGATATTCTGAATACTTCCACCTCTGAATTGCCTCATCCTTTGAATACTCATTCATGAAAAATCCAAAAAGCTGTTTGTAGCCATTTGCTGTTTTAACTTGGGGAGATAAACCTTTATAATCTGCAAGTAACTTTTCTACTTCTTCAAAAGCACCTTCATGTATCCTTTGATCTACCCGTAAATCAATTCTTTTACGAAGCTCTTGTCTCTCACAATAAAGTCCGATCTGTATGGGTTTTTGAACTATATTAGAAATAAAAGAGTCGGGTTTTACTTCTGTAGCAATTTCTATTTTTCGAATAAGTCTTCTTTTATTTCCTAATTCTGATTCATTCAAACTTGAATATATAACTAGGGACTTATTCATAAGTATATTTCTAACTTCTTCTAAAGATCTTTTCTCCAAGTCGTCCCTAAGTGCTACATTGGGAGGTACAAGAATAGAGCCAATCGAGGACAGAAGAGAATTAATATATAAGGTCGTTCCACCAACAACCACCGGAATCTTCTCTTCTTCTCTTATGATACCAATGCATCTTGTGGCACATTTGTAAAAATCAGAGACTTGAAATGAAGACGTAGGAGAAACTACATCAAGAAGATATGTGCGAATTCCTCCAATTGTATGATATCCGATACGACAGTTCTCTATTTTTTCAATCTTAACAAAATGTGAATTTTTATCTAAGTCTTTTCCTGAAACAATGTCAAGCTGCCTGTATGCTTGAATCGAATCGGCACTTAATATATCCCCTGAGAAATTTTTTGCAATGTCGACTGCCAAGCCTGTCTTGCCACTCGCTGTAGGACCAAGGATATATACAATAGTATCCATGTGGGCACTATACCACATAGATTTTGGTGGCTGCAATAAAGAATTGTACTATCTAATTGCTTTTTTAAGACTCTTACCTGGTGTAAATCCTGGAGCTTTTCTTGCTGGAATGGTTATTGTCGCTCCAGTTTTAGGATTACGACCTTTTCTTTGCTTGCGTGAACGTACTGAAAATGTTCCAAATCCGGTTATAACAACTTTTTCGTTACGCTTAAGTGAGTCTTTGATTCCATTTAAAAATACTTTTACTGCTTCCTTTGCTGCTTTGTTTGTCAAATTGCCTTTCTTTGCAACAAGTTCAATGAGTTCTTTTTTTGTTACTGACATGCCTTTCACCTCCCTTCATTTTATCTATATGAAGATTAGTTTTTCTTGTCTTTACAATACAACTTATTACTTTTATTTGTCAATAGTGCATGCGTCTTATTTTGAATCATAGAATATTTTCCCGTTTTTAAAACTTTCAAATGCAGTTACACAAAATTTGAAGAGCGGTTTTGGCAACTTTTCAATATCATACCACTCCCAAAACTCTGCCTTATTTGGCTCTTTTAATGTGACTTTGCCAGATGCAAATTCAGCAATTAGGGATACATCAACATAATGCTTTTCTTTATAAGAAGTCACATTTGCCAACCTATTAAAACGGATTTTCTTGATCTTAATTCCAGTCTCTTCAAAAACCTCCCGCCTTCCACATTCAAGGATAGATTCACCAAATTCTAAGTGCCCCCCTGGAAATGCGTATTCGCCTATTCCATGTGATCCTTTTCTTTTTGCGAGGAGTACTTTGTTATTTTTAAAAACCATAACTCCCACTCCTACAAGAGGGCGGAGTTTATCATTTCGTGGAGACATTTTATTCTTTGGGTTCTGAAGTTCTAAATTCCCTGATCGCAGTAACTCTTACAACTCCTGGAACAATAAGTCTTTTGTCAATTTCTTCCTTGAGATTTTTAACTAAAATTGTTGTCTCAATATCATCAAGTCTTCCTGGATTGACTATTACACGGAGTTCACGGCCTGCTTCAAAAGCATATGCCTCTTCAACCCCATCATACGTTTTTGCAATATCTTCCATTTCTTTAATTCTCTTAACATAGTCTCCAAGGTCTTCGTGTCGAGCCCCTGGTCTTGCACCTGAAACCGCATCTGCAATATGAACTATAACTGACTCAACTGAGGAAAAAGGCTTGTCCTCGTGATGCTCTGCAACACAGTTGATAACTTCACGCGCCATTTTGTGCTTTTGCAAAAGATCAACACCTAAAGTTACGTGACTTCCTTCTTTATCATTTACAATCTTACCGATATCATGAAAGAGGCATCCAAGTCTTACTATCTCAACATTTGCACCAATTTCCTGAGCAATATGAACACCAACCTTCACAAGCTCCATAGTATGCACTATTAAATTCTGCCCAAAAGAGGTTCGATACTTAAAACGTCCGAGATATGGCAGAAGGTCTGATGGCACATTAAACGCTCCCAATTCCTGAGTCATCTTTTGTCCTTCTTCAAAGAGGATTCTGTCCATTTCGTCTTTAGTCTGTTCAACTAATTCTTCGATACGAAACGGCTGAATTCTCGTATCTTTGATAAGCTTGAGAAGTGTAAGACGAGCAATTTCGCGGCGAATTGAGTCAAATGAAGAGAGTCTTATTACTCCTTCTTCATCTAAATCTACATCCACCCCGGTTGCTGTTTCAAAAGCGCGAATATTTCTCCCCTCTTTTCCGATAATTCTTCCCTTAATATCCTCTGCCTCTATTCGTACGACTGAAACTGTGTATTCTGCAATATAATCGAGAACTCCATGGCGCATTGCGTCTACCAATATCTCTTGGGATTTTTTGTTTGCTTCTTTCTTCGCCTCATCATCAGCTTCTTGGATAGCACGGGCTATATCACCTTTCAAATCATTCTGAACTTCATCAAGTAGCAATTTTTTTGCTGAATCACGACTGACCCCAGAAAGCTCTTCTAATTTTTTTATATAATCATCACGTGTTGCTGACATAAATTAATCGTGACAAACAGAAGCTAGGCTACATTACTTAGCCGTAATTTGAAGCGTTATCGAATGAAAAAACATTTTATTCATACATTCGCATCGGATTCTGTTTGAATCACTGATGGTATTATACCA
>CAZFJW010000090.1:0-3695 GCA_964519355.1 uncultured Gammaproteobacteria bacterium
ACTACAGTGTTAAGACAAAATACGCTACCGCGAGTCCTGAAAAAACAATTGCAACCGTTATCATTACGTTCATAAGAATTCCAAGCTGAATTGTCTTCCCTGCAAGCGGATTGCGTCCTAAAGCCTCGATACCATTACGGGCGATTTTGGCAAAAGTAAATGCTCCCAAAATTGAAGAGACAATAACAAGTAAGGCCGCAAGAAAGTATCTGAATACGATTGTCGGAGCTTCATATGTTGCAAGCGCTGTAAGTTGAAGTGCTTCGAAAAATCCTTTTGCAATTTTAGGCTCACGAAGTAGATAATGCATATTCAGAGCAACTGAGACAGTATTGATTTCGCTGGGATTCTTTGGATTGTAGTCTTCTAAAGCTGTTCCAATAACGAACCCTGATCGTGTTGCTTTCATGCCGACACCCGGAATATCACTTGGTGCAATTTCATCCCCCTTAGTAATCGCACCGTTTTTTGCAGTTATTCTAACGTATACATTTCCATCCGATAAAATCGGATTCTTTCCTGAACCTTCAACTTTAAAAACAACTGCAGGATTTGCAGATACTACCCCAATTACATCGGCATCATATGCATAGCGAGATGCAGTATATTTTTTGCTTGTAAATGAAATTATGGTTCCGTCCTCCGAGTCCTTATCGTCAAGTGGAACAAAGCGCGCTACCCCAAAAGAGTTCTCAAATTCTTTTTCTTGTTTGTCTTGAGCAAAAGTGTAAATTGGAAAAACAAATGAAAAAAGACAAATGAGGAAAATGAAAAAAATACTTTTTAGCATTAATGTTGAAATGGTAAGAAATTTACGTATATCTCTAAATATTATTAGTAAGTACATACATACCAGTATAAGGAATAAAAAATCTTCTTGTCAATCATTTTTAACCATCCAAACACAGGTATTTCGGCAGCCTCAAAAATAATCTGCTAATAAAATAGCAAACAGGTTTATACAGTGATTATACTAGAAGACACATTTTTTAGCTTCAAAAGTAGAGAAATGAATTCAAATAAATCAATTTGATATTTTTTATAAGATCTTATAAATGAGGGGGAAATTTTGTTACTATAAGATTACACAATGTTTCACAGAATCTTTTCGCAGATAAGTTTTTTGACTGATAGCTTAGCCTCAGAATATCAACTTATAATTATCTAAATTGATTATTGGGTATAAAAGGTGAACAAAGTACCCTATTTTGTACTTGACAAGATGGTATAAATACTGGTGTAATTAAGTATAGATTTCTATGCATCGATTAATCAATACATAGGAGTTTATTTGCCTAAAGTTTGCCTAAAGTTTGAATGCCTAATAGTCTGCCTGACAAAAAAAACTATGTGCTGATTAGTGATGCAGCTAGCCTGCTTGGTGTGTCTATTGACACGGTCAGAAGATGGGATTCAGAAGGGAAAGTACACTCAGTTCGTCTTAACGGAAAAAACAGATATTTTTCAATTGATGAACTTACATATTTTAATAACACACGTCCGCTCACTGTTGCCGAAGTGGCTCAAAGGCTTAATTTGTCAGTCGTATCTATTCGAAGATTTGAAAATGAGGGTCTAATTACAGCTCAAAGGAATTCAAGAGGTGAAAGAGTTTTTGAACCTGCAGAAATTGATAGATTCATAAAGGAACGTGAGCTTAAGAAAATATCAAGAAAAGATATTCAAGTTCCCCTCAAAGTAGAGAAAGTGCAAGAAGAACTCACATCAACTGCTGCAGCAGTAAATACTGTACCTTCTCAAACTCTATACCAAACTCCAACACCTTCATTCAGAGAAGAAAGAATTCCGTACGTGCCTCAAATTAACAGAGTTGACCAAATCAAAAGCAGCAATCTTGAAAGCTTTAAAAGTGAATTAAACCGTACAAAACTTCAATTCGTACCTGAGCAATACAAAGGAACCGTCGATTCAATCCAAAGAATAATGCATGAATCAACCGTAAATTCCATGGGGGATGACCTTGGATTTGATGTCGATACAGATGATCTTGAATATGGCTCTTCCTCTTCGTGGAAGATAAAAGTTTTCGCTCCACTTTTTATACTCTTAATAATTTTCTCTCTAGGATATACCCTTTTTGAGAGCTACAAAACACAAAAAGAATCAAGTGCAATTGTAGCTGGAATTCAGACAGGTCAAGTTCAAAAAGGAAGAGCGGTCTTAGCTGAAAAGACAACAAAAAAGGGATCAAATATTACCTTCAATATTGATGCTGTCTTTGAGAAAAAAACTACTTTCAATCAACTAGCTCTATTTAACGATGAAATAAACGTAAAAGGACTTTCAATTTTTGAAGATGATGTGATATTGACTGATACCAATCTTGATGCTGGTAACGGATCTGTTTTTGCTTCGAATCTAATATACTCTATTACTGCAGGAACAGGAATTAGTATTTCAGGAGATCAAGATCTAACTATTAGTTCAACCAACCTTGATCCTGGTTCAGAGCAGGCAATTTTTAAGAACATTGTTGTTGGTGGCTCAACGATTGAAGCAAGCGAAAATGATGATACCCTTACTTTTGCTCCAGGCACTGGAGTTACGATAACTGCTGATACAGGAAGTAAGACAATTACAATTGGATCAAGCCTTTCTATTCCTCCACTTAGCGGGTTTGTAGACGATGGTGCAGTTGTACGACTTACTACTGCCACAGACTTTGTCGGAATTGGGAGTACCGCTCCTACTGTTGAACTTGATGTTCTTGGAACTATTAACGCATCGACCGCAATTCAAACTGGAGGTGTTGAAAGAATTTCTGCAACAGGGGCTCTAACAAATATCTCAACTACAGAATTAAATGGTGTCACATACTCCTGGCCTGCTGCAGATGCAGTTGTCTCAGGCTATGCCCTACTTTCTGATGGTTCTGGAAACCTTGTATGGGCAGATCCAGTTGCTTCTAATTATTGGGAAATTCAAGATGGCGTACTATATCCACGCAACACCTCAACAGATCTAGTACTCGGAGGAACGTCAACTGATAGTGCAAAATTTGCTGTTACGAATGTTGCAGCTGGAAATCCAACTGCGTCATTATCTGGCACAACTGGATCAATATATATCGCAAGTGATGGAAGAGTATCAACTACAGATAACCAAACACTATCAATTGGAGGAACAGGCACGGGTCAAATACTTCTGGATAGTGGGACTGGAAATATTACATTTGCCAATAATGATGTCTTTAACGTCGGTGGCAACGGAACTAACACTGCATACAATGCAATTGCAGATTCAACTGTTGGAGCAAGTGTTTTGGTTTCATCCGATAACGATTTATATATTGAGGGAAACTTAGAAATTGATGGTCAGATTAGAGTTAATAACGTAAGTTATACATGGCCAGCTTCTGATGCCGCACTCTCAGGGTATGCTCTGCTATCAGATGGCGCAGGTAATTTGAGCTGGGGAGATCCGGTTGCAGCCAATTTCTGGGATCTTCAGAATGGTGCACTCTTTGCAAAAAATACTTCACTAGATGTTCTTATCGGCGGAGATACCACTGGATCTGCAAAATTTGCAGTAATAAATGTTAATTCAGGATTTCCAGTCGCAAGTATTTCTGCTCAGAATGCTGGTGGGAATACTCTTATTCTTTCCAGTGATGGGAGTATTCAGACTACAGCCAACCAGACATTAACACTGGGTGGATCAACTACAGGAAATAT
>CAZFJW010000091.1:0-3671 GCA_964519355.1 uncultured Gammaproteobacteria bacterium
AGTGTGTTGATGATTTCTTCTTGATTTTTGGGTAAAATAGAAGAATTAATGTTCCATTTTTTCATGATATACTTTGTTTGTGAGAAAATACGAAATTCCTCAGGAAGTAACAACTATTTATAATACTCTAAAACAAGGTGGTTTTGATAGTTATTTAGTAGGTGGCTGTGTAAGAAATATTCTAATGAATATTCCTGTAAAAGATTGGGATCTGACCACCAACGCTACTCCTGAGGAAATACAAAAACTCTTCCCTGACTCATTTTACGACAACGCATTTGGAACAGTCGGAATTCCGTACCAACACCCTATTGATAGTTATAAAAATTATGCCGAAGTAACAACATTTAGAACAGAATCCGGATATACAAATTTAAGACACCCAGACATTGTCTCTTGGGGCAAGGATATTTTGGAGGACTTATCAAGACGTGATTTTACAGTGAATGCTATTGCTGCAAAAATAGTTAATGATGAAGATCTTGAATTCATAGACCCGTATGGAGGACTGCAAAACATCAACGATAAAACACTAGTCACTGTTGGAAATCCAGATGACAGATTTGGTGAAGATGCGCTCCGTATGCTGAGAGCAATACGTTTTGCTGCACAATTAAATTTTAAAATTGAAAAAAATACTTGGGATTCGCTAATAAGTTTAAAACAAAACATACTACAAATTTCATGGGAAAGAATTCGAGATGAATTTTTGAAAATAATGGAAAGTCAAAATCCGTATGACGGCACGATCCTTCTGGACAATGCAGGCATTTTAGAATTTATACTCCCTGAACTTATGAAAGGAAAGGGTCTTTCTCAAGCTCGCCCAGGTAGACATCATAAGGACGATGTATATACACATAATCTTCTTTCATTAAAGTATTGCCCATCAGAAAACCCAATTGTACGATTTGCAACACTAATTCATGATGTCGGCAAACCATACGTAGCATCAACTGATGAAAATGGATTTGTTATTTTTTACAATCACGAAGTCAAAGGTGCAGAAATAGCAGAAGTTATTTGTGAAAGATTTAGACTATCCAAAAAACAAAAAGAGAAAATTGTAACTCTTATTCGTTGGCACATGTTTTCAATCGATGAGACAACAACAGAGACTGCTGTCAGGCGCTTCATTCGAAGAGTTGGTCTTGAAAATGTTTCGGACATTATTGATCTTAGAATCGGCGATAGACTTGGAAGCGGTACTGAAAATGCTGAAAGTTGGCGCCTCAAAAGATTTAAAGAGATGATTGAAAAAGAACTAAATCCACCTTTTTCTATTAACGATTTGGCCATCGATGGTAATGAAATTATGAAAAATTTAAATCTAACACCTGGTCCAAAAATTGGTAAAATTTTACAGGAATTATTCGAAGAAGTGGATCAAGATTTATCAAAAAATACAAAAGAGTATCTTCTGGAAAGAATTAAGAGCCTTTCGTAAAATACACATCCTGCTGTGTTAATATTAAAACTATGGATAACATTCTTGATGTCAAATCATTAACAAAAATGTACGGAAATTATAAAGCCGTTGATCATATTTCTTTTTCACTTAAAAGGGGGCAAATTCTTGGCTTCTTAGGACCCAATGGTGCAGGTAAAACTACTACCATTCAGATGCTTCTTGGAATAACTTCACACGAATCTGGAGATATTTTCTATTTTGGTAAAAACTTTGCACAAAATAGAAAAGAATGTTTATCGAGAATAAATTTTGCATCAGCATATAACACGCTTCAGGGTCGAATCTCTGTGTGGGAAAATTTAGTAGTTTTTGCAAAACTTTATTCAGTAAAAAATCCAAAGAAAAAAATCAACGAACTTATAGAATATTTTGAAATACAAGATCTTCTTCCCAATCGCTTTTGGGATCTTTCTGCCGGGCAAAAAACAAGAGTCAATATTATAAAATCACTCCTAAACGATCCTGAGCTCTTACTTCTTGATGAACCAACAGCCTCGCTTGATCCCGATATCGCTGATAAAGTACTAAGTTTTGTTGAAACTCTCAAAAAAAATCAAAAAATATCTATTCTTTATACAAGCCACAATATGGAAGAGGTTACCCGAATATGTGATGAGGTAATAATTCTTGACCATGGGAAAATAGTAGCCCAAGATACTCCCCTGCAGCTAACAAAACGCCTGGACCAGGCGCAGCTAAAGTTATCCTTTGAAGGAGATCCCGAGAGGGTTTCAAAATATCTAAAGATTAAGAAACAAGACTTTAAGTTTATAAATAAATTTACAATCCTCATAGATACAAAAGAAGCGCTAATACCAAAAATGATTTTTGGATTGAGTAATGAGGACATATTCATTACTGATATTGAAGTAAAAAAGCCCACACTTGAAGATGTATTTCTAAATATCGCAAGAGGAGAAAAAAATGAAAGATAGAATTATTGCAATTTTTCTACAGGAATATTTCATAACAAAAAGATCACTCGAGGTAATTTTTGATCTTTTTATCTACTCAACCATCACGATCGTTCTTTTTGGATTTGTTGCAAAATATTTGGCAGGAACAAACGTTGCTGCGGCATACTACCTTGTTATCGGACTTTTACTCTGGGAGGTCGTTCGAGTAACACAATATTCCATAACAGTTGCTGTTATGTGGAATGTCTGGTCCCGTAACCTAAGCAATATGTTCGTAAGTCCTCTATCTGCTACTGAATATTTTATAGCGCTCATGATAACCTCCTCAATAAAGTCTGCTCTTGTTGTAATAATTCTTTCAGTAATTATTTATTACGTCAGCGGATTTGATGTTTTGAGAATTGGGTTTGTTAATATTTTACTTAGCTTTATAAACCTCAGCATTTTTGCTTGGGCAATGGGAATTGTTATAACAGGTCTTATTTTTAGATTCGGTACAAGAATTCAGGCATTGTCGTGGGGACTCATTTTATTATTTCAGCCGCTTTCTGCAACGTTTTTTCCTATTACAATTCTCCCAAAACCATTACAGATTTTATCTTTTTTCATTCCCATCACTCATGTGTTTGAGTCAGCCCGAAAAAACTATCTGAATCAAACTACAGACTGGGGTAGTTTCTTCCTTGCTCTCATTCTCAATGCTGTATATTTTGTATTTTCCTGTCTGCTATTTTATTACATGTTTAAAAAATCAAGACAAACAGGACAATTTGCAAGAAATGAAGGATAAGCTATAATACGAATATGCTAAAACAACAAATACAAGAAGATCTCAAAAATGCAATCTTCGCAAAGGATGAAAATAAACTCTCAACTATTAGAATGTTAAAAAGTGCAATACAATACTATGAAATTCAAAAGGGAGGGGCAGGATATGAAGCAACAGACGAGGACGTTATTGATGTGATAGGAAAAGAAGTTAAGAAGAGAAAGGAATCAATTGAACTCTATGAGAAAGGCGGCAGAACCGAATCTGCAGAAAAAGAAAGAGAAGAAGCAAAAATTTTAGAAGACTATCTACCACAACAATTATCTGAAAATGAAATCGCTCAATTTGTCGACGCTGCTATTTCTCAAACTGGGGCCACCTCTATACAAGACATGGGAAAAGTTATGGGAGTGCTTATGCCCAAGACTAAAGGAAAAGCAGATTCAACTCTCATTTCTAACCTTGTTCGGCAAAAACTTGCTTCCTAGCTTCATTTATAAAATCTTCATCTCCC
>CAZFJW010000092.1:0-3431 GCA_964519355.1 uncultured Gammaproteobacteria bacterium
CTATGGCAATGCGCTGCAGTAATTGTAATAAAGGATCGATGTACGGACATCGTGTTTCTCATGCAAAGAATAGGACTAATTATAAGTTCAAACCAAATTTGCAGAAAAAGACCGTATTTGAAAATGGTAAAAAATTAAGCATGAAACTATGTACAAATTGCATTAAGCTTTTGAAGAAAATCGATCGTGATAAGAAAGCACTTCTTGCTTCCCATGCAGCAACTGCAGCTTTATAAATTTACTCAAATTATTTACTCACGAGTTCCAATTTGTTAACTAGCCCTCGTCCTTCTTCTCCATATCCATTCATAAAGTCTTTGTAGGTCATGATATTCTTGCCTTCTATTTGAATTTTTCCGTTGGGAAGCAGTTTAAACCTTCTATTTTTACCAGCAAATATTGTTTCAAACCAAACTCCCGGCCAGGGATAGTACGCTCGTATAAGGTTATTTAAGTTGTGAGGCGGATTCTGCGGATCAATTTTTCCGTCTTCACGAGTAACTTTGTATGTAAAAATTTCTTTTGTGTGATCTTGCTCTGCGCCCTCTAATTTTTTTCCATTTTCAGGCTTTTGTAATAGTTCTTCAATCATCTCAGATCCAATTTTAAAGAGTTCTTTTTTTAATTCTTCAAGTGTTTCAGTTCCATGTAAGGCATATTCTTTTTGAGAGAGTATTACGCCGTGGTCGATTTGGTCGTCAAGGGAAATTATAGTAACGCCAGTTACCTTGTCCCCATTTTTAATCGCATACTGAACAGGACTTGGCCCTTTATATATCGGGAGGAGTGAAGGATGAATATTAATTATGCCATGAGGAAAGGCATGTATGACTTTATTTGGGACAATCGCCCCATAAGACCCAAGGACTCCAATTTCTGCCCCAATTTCCTGTATTTTTTTAATATCATCGGGGTCTTTTAAATGAGTGACAAGATGCGGAATGGAATTATCTTTTAAATAGTCATAGAATTTTCCCTCTGTTTCAGTTGTGATAACAAGGCCAAGTCCATGACTTTGCAGCATCTTAACAACGGGAATTGTGTATTCTCCAGATCCGAAAAAGACGGTTTTTAACTTCATGGAAATAGTATATCAGCCTAAGCTGCTGGTTTATGGGGAATAAACCTTTCTGAATTCAAAAATGGCTTATGTTCATCAACAATAATTAATGCGTGTCCAGGTATGCCGTTGACTTCTAGCGCATGGGAGCTGGTGTCTTGCTCGAAATAATCATGAACACCTGCTGAAATTCTTAGTCCTTGCCATAATAATTCCATTTGTGAGGCGGGCGGGTTATCTGCTTGTGCTGAGTATGTTACAACTTTTTGTAGACTTGCTTGTTCTCCACGTCGCTTTACACCCGTCATGTCCAGGAGTGGGATTGGATTAACATCTTTTGAAAGGTTAATCATAAGAGTTGTTCTTATCTGTTCATCACGTCCAATTCTATCATCGTCGTTACCTGGAATATACATATTTAAGGGTCGAGTGCTTTCTTGTAAAACCCAGAATGATGGGAATGTAGGCTCTTGCCCGATAACAAATTCACCGTCTTCTGGTACGGGAGGTGTTGTATGGATGCTTTTTGCTGAGTTTTCGCCACCCAATTTACTTTGAGTTATAACTTCGGCGATTAAAAATCTTTCCTGCCCAGCTATTTTATTAAGTGCATGAAAGACTTCCTGTGAGAGGGCGGCAAATTCTGTATCTTCTCCTGACTCGTTTGGTCTACCACTAGTCTGATCAGTAGCAGTTCTGGCAGCTTTTGCAAAGGCCTCGATTTCTGATGGATCCATTAACGGTTTTCTCTCTGTCATGTGGAGATTATATCAAAATTTTTTTTAACTCGTGAATCGGTATCTCTAAAGTGGAAATTAAGCCTATAGAACTGGTGGTATAATATATTAGTATGAATAAGGAGCCTTTTCAGAGTCGTGGAGGGATTGAAGTCGCTGTAATGAGTAAAGGATTACCAAGTCTTGCAGAGAGAATGCAGCATGAGCGTTATGAGTTACCCCCAGAGAATCCCGAAATTGATGCATTTGTTCAAACTTTACCGCGACTTATCCCATTTGACAGCTCGATGCGCAGTGAGCAAGATGGGACATTATGGGTAGGATTTGATAGGCAATCTCAAAGACCGGAAGACAGAGGAGAGACTAGAAGAGTATTTAGATGGGCACATGCTGAGGATATAGATTCCGGAATAAGGATGTTAAAAAATCACATAGCAATGGCTTATGGTAAAGACGGAGAATCAAGAGGACACGTTTTAACTGTAGTGCAGCAATCAAATAAAATCTTAAATCGTATGCAACAAGGTGGGATAACAGAAAGTGAGCTTGTTGATTTAAAAAATGAATCCGCTGAAGCCTTGGCACGGTCAAAATTTTTTACTACATATAGCCCTGTAAAAAGTAGGGCTGCTACAAAAACAATTGCAGCCGTTGATAAGGATATTTTAGGAAGAATAAACCCTCCAAGAACAAGACTTATGATAAGTAAAATCCGTGAAGATCTAGTTCGTGAACTTTTTTATGCAGATAGAATTCGCGGTAAAAATGCCAGACGAGGAGTAGAATTAGTGCGCGAAAGAGAGTATGAAAGATTATGTCTTGAAACATTTAAGGCGGAGACCGATGAGCTTTTACAAGACAGAATTGGAAGCGGTGAGTTTGATGATAGAGTTCAGTTTTATTTAAGAAGAATTCATTGGGTACTTTCACCACGTGCAATCCGTGTTCGTCCATATTCTCCTCTAGCTGCTCAGATACGGTATGGATTGTATGCTACAGGAAATGATCAGGAAGTGGCTCTCCTTGCTGGTTATGTTGGTGATGAAGAGGCTGCTAAAATTCAAGATGTACACGAAGATTTTGATTCTCCCTCAATTTCTGCATTCAGAAAAAAAGAAATACTTGAGGATATGAGTGGAAAAGTAGCGGAAGTATTGGAACAGAGCAATGTTCGTCTCATCACCCCTAAATCTCAAATACCCAAAGTGGCATAAAAGGTGTAATGTAATTTACAACACGATTCTAGATTTTTATTTCTTCAAAAACACTTTCGCCTTCTTCATCCCTAACTTCTTTGTAGAGAGAATTATTTTGTTCAAGAACACGTGTGGTAAAAAGAATACCGTTGAGATGATCAATTTCGTGCTGAATAACAGTTGCGATAAAGTCTGAAAAGTCTTCGGTGAATTGGCGCCCTGTTTCGTCTTGGTATTGCAGGGTTATGGTTTTGCTTCTTCCGACATGGCCCCAAATTTTAGGAATTGAAAGGCATCCTTCGAGAAGATTGTTCTTTGTTCTTTTTGACTTTGGAATTACGATTTTATCTTGTTTGAGTATTTTAGGATTGATGAAAATTTTAGTTTTGTCTTTGGGATCAGGCTTGGCAAGAAATAATTTTATAGATAAATCCACTT
>CAZFJW010000093.1:0-3343 GCA_964519355.1 uncultured Gammaproteobacteria bacterium
CAAACGATTTTGGATGCAACATTTTCACTTATTTCTCAGAACAAAAAAACAACCAGTATACTTTCTGAAGAAGTAAGTCTTGTTAAAAAAGCTTCACAAAACGAAGAAAAAATTAACATCGTTTCATTACCTGGAACAGATCTGGAAAATTATTGGATTGTAAATCAAATTAAAAAAATACTGCCTGTAACAAGTGGAGAAAAAATTGCAGTCTTAGGACGTAACAATAAAGATATAGATGGTCTATCTTTTATTCTAAATGCAGAAAATATTCCATTCATTGTGCAGGCAGACAATAATATACTCAATGAATTAGAAATAGAAAAACTTATAATTCTGTTGCGAGCGATCCACAATCCCAAAAATCTATATATTAATAGGGTCCTTTTATTTGATTATTTTGAGATAGAGCCATTGGATGCTTATAAGATTATTCGAACTTCACATGAGCGAAAAGTTGATGTCTGGAGTATCTTGACCGAAAAAAATATATTAAGTGAATTAAAAATATCAAATTTGAATAAAGTTGAAAGTTTTATACAATTTTTTACAGACAAAAATGATGGATTTATTTCCAAATCAGAAAATATTCGAATGGATGAATTATTTGTTGAGGTTTTACAAAAATCGGGTTTGTTAAATAAGATTTTGGCAAAACCAAATGCTCAAGATATTTTGTCAAAAATTATTCGGTTATATGATGAGATAAAAGAGGGAGTTGCCAAAAACCATTCATTTTCTCTTGCAGAATTCTTAAAATTTATAGATTTATTAGAAGAACACAATATTTCATTGAAAGATCGGACATCAATTGCGCCTGATGGATATGTGAGACTTATGACGGTTCACAAATCAAAAGGACTCGAATTTGATTTTGTTTTTGTTGTAAATTCTTTTGATGGACATTGGGGCAATCAAGTAAAAAGATCAAATAACTTTTCAATTCCCTGGGAGTATCTTAAAAATAATACTACAAAAATTGACCAAGAGGATATTAACAGTGATGAACGAAGACTTTTTTATGTCGCGATGACACGTGCTCGAAAAAATGTTTTTCTAACTTATTCTTCGATTTCTCAAGACGGAAAGGAACAAATTCAATCACAATTTATTACAGAAATTCCTGAAGAGCATAAAATTATAGTAGACACTTCTGAGTTTGAGAAAGAACTGTTAAGCCATAAAGAAAGATTGCTTGTTACCAGTAAAAAGATAAAGCCACAGGAGGGAAAAGTTTATGCTGTTGAATATGTAAGAGAAATTTTTAAAAAAAATGGTCTTTCTGTTAGCGCACTTAATAATTATCTTGAGTGTCCTTGGAAATACTTTTTTATGAATTTGATAAGAGTTCCCGAGAAAATTCAAGATGCAGGGCTTTTTGGTAATGCCATTCATGCTTCGCTTAATCAATATATTATCTCCCTTAAAAAGGGAATTGCCTCAAAGAGTTATTTATTGTCAAGATTTCGCGAGGAGCTATCTATCCAGTCAATAACACCCTCAGAAACGGACAGATTTATTAAAAGAGGTGAAGATGCTTTAAATGGCTTTTATGAGAATACGGTTAAATTTTGGGTGAAAGATATTGAATCGGAACTCGATGTTAAGGGAATTAGGATAAATGATAATTTAATTTTAAATGGGAAAATAGACATGATAGAGCCGATTGGCAAAACAGGAAAATTTTGTGTTTATGACTTTAAAACAGGGAAGGCAAAATCTAGGAACGAAATTGAGGGTAATGTTAAAAATGGAGATGGAAATTATAAGAGACAACTGATTTTTTATAAAATCCTGCTCGACAGATACAAGAATGGATTTTACAAAATGGATAGTGGGGTAATCGAATTTGTAGAACCGACTGAAAAAGGTGAATATAAAAAAGAAATTTTTGAAATTGATAAAAAGGAGTCTGAAGAACTGCTAAAAAATGTTATAGAAGTTGGAGATGAAATAATTAATCTTTCATTTTGGGACAAGAAATGCGATAAAAAGGACTGTGAGTATTGCAGGCTAAGAGATTATATGGGCTAATTATTTTATGAGTAATAACAAGTTTTTTTTCTTACCACTAGTAAAAAAAGTTCAATTAGCAAACGAGGCATGGTCATTTTATTTTAAAAGAACAGGACAGGAGCGTGATTTTAAACCAGGGCAGTATTATGAAATGAGGCTTGAAATCAAAAATCCAGATGAGAGAGGGGATTCAAGAGTCTTTACAATCTGCTCTTCTCCTACTGAAAAAGAATATGTTATGTTCACGACAAAAATTATTGAAAGTTCGTTTAAAAAAGCATTGTTAGGATTGAAACTAGGAACGAATGTCCAATTTGATGGACCCTGGGATGATCTAGATGTTGATCTAGGTGATTTTTCACCAAAGATTTTTTTGGCAGGCGGAATCGGAATAACACCATTTCATTCGATTTTAAAATATTGTGTAGATACAAATTTAAATCTTCCAATCATTCTCTTTGCATCATGGCAGAATCACTCGGAGATTCTTTTCCATGATTTTTTTAGGGAAGCTGAAAAAAAATTGGATGCATTTAGATATGTTCCAACTATTACCCAACAATTTGAAGATTCAGATTGGGATGGGGAACGAGGCAGAATCGATCAGTCTGTTATAGAACGTCATGTTGTAAAGAAAGACTTAGCCACGTATTATATTGTTGGGCCTGAAAGATTTTTAAAAGGAATAGAAGAGATGCTTCTTGGAATGAAAATCTCTCAAGAAAAAATCTTCGCAGAAAGCTTTTCAGGATATTAGATTGTTCATGACAAAGAAAGACGAATTTTTGATTTTCACAGAAAACCAAGACGGAAGTGATGATGGCCAGGTGAAACTCGAACAACTAGAGCTCTTATGGGAAGAATTGCCTGAAGACTTAGGTGATACAGAGAGGTCAAGTTTTATAGAAGTCATGAGCAGGCTTGTAAAGTATTACAAGCAAACAAGCGCTTCGGATATAAGTAAAAAAAATTAGTTTCCACTTTCGATTTTCTTTTCTTCCTCTTTTTCAATATTTTGAGTATGCGAAATTGTATTGCCAAGTTTAACAATTCCTGTTTGTACCTCATTCATTGAATTATAAGAATGTGTAATATGTCTTGAAAGAGTATTGAATGATTCAGATAGATCAGTATGGTTTTTTTGTATTGCCCGTACGCTTGAAAGAATTTCTCGAGCTTTTTGAGTAATTTTTTGTCCCTCAAGACCCATCAAAATAGCACGCAAATAGGCATAGAAGGTGACAGGAGATACAATAAGCACTCTTCGCAGGGTTGAGTGGTCAAAAAGACTTGGGTTGTTCACTATCTCGTAATATGTTGCCTCAGA
>CAZFJW010000094.1:0-3202 GCA_964519355.1 uncultured Gammaproteobacteria bacterium
AATTAAAAGTCACTCCTCAAGAGACACTTTTTATCGATGACTATGATGTAAATACGAGGGCGGCCCAGAGCCTTGGGATCTCAACTATTGTATTTGAAAATGCTATGCAGCTTCAGAAAGACTTAATAACAATGGGTATTCAAATGCGTTAAATTATGAACTTGAAGTACTGGTATTTTTTTTAATAAACAGTTCCTTCAAATACTCTATATTTGTTCTATATCGCTCAAGTATTACATTTTCAGCACAGATAAGACGCAAATTTGAAAGATCAGTTTCAGATGGGGTTGTTTCTCTTGATGTATACGAAAACATGATGTCACGCTCTTCCTCCGTATGATCAAGTCCAAGAGAGTGACCCATTTCATGCATCAGGGTATGAATAAGTTCTTCTTTATCTGTCGCAAAATAAATTTCGATCCGTTCGTCTCCACTCGCATAAATACCCTGCTCCGGTTTGTATTCAAGCGTGTTATTGAAGGTCTTGACTGTAGAATTTAATTTCCCAACTTCAAAATTGTACTCATCTGTTGATTGGTTCAATTGTGCTGCGAGGGCATTAAGTGCTGCTGCGTCATTTTGCAGTTCTTTCTGACGTTCAATTATCTCACTGAACTTTTCCTCTGGAGCCCCACCCTGATCATTATAAAAAAGTATTTCTTTATTCAGGTCGTCTGCTTTTTTCTTGTAAACAGACACGAGTCTTTCATATTCTGCAATTTGAGGTTCGATGTTGTCCTTCTTTGAATCAAGGTCCCACTCTAAATTGTTTATCTCCGAGGAAAGCCCTTGTCGTTCATCAAAGACTAGATTAAAATCCAATTTTGCCAATGGATCATATGAAAAAAGTGTAACACCGTATGCCCTATTCCAATTTTCTGCTGCAGTATCAATATACTTTTTAAATTCATCCTGAGTCATATTAAACCTGGCATCTATACTATTAATAGAATAGGTTTTAACTTCAGAGCAGCGGGTTCGGGTAAGGAACTTATGGGCTTTAGGGCCGTAAAAATATCCGACGCCTGACAGAACGATCAAAAAAATGAGCCAGAATATAATTTTCGACTTACTCATATAATTGATTGTAAAAATTTCTGATCAATTACTCAACAGAAAGAATTGTAACGTTCTTCTCACCATTGGGTGAGATAAAAGTAACGGTATCACGCACCTTTCTTCCGAATATCACAGCTCCGAGTGGTGACTTGTAGGAAATCTTATTCTCTGAGGGACTTGCCTCAAAATCTCCCACGAGTTCGTATTTCTTCTCAAGACTTCCAATTCGAATCGACACAACTGATCCAATAGACACTATCCCAGTATCTTTCTCGGGAACAACTGTTCTTTTAAGAAGGCTTTTTAAAAACAGCATCCGCCCATCAATCCCACGAAGCCGCCCCTTAGCAGCAGTATACAATCCATTTTCTGACAAGTCTCCCAAGTTGCGGGCCTCGGTGAGCTTGAGTACTGCTTCCTTACGGGTCTCTGCTAAATCCTCTAATTCTTTTTGAAATTCATCAAAACCGGCTTGAGTCAGATGAAATGGAGCAAGTTTTGGTGGAGATGGGCGTTTCATAATTAAAATAAATCCTGCTGTGGATCATCTTTTTCAGGGTACGTGTACCCTAAGTGCTGATACGCAACTCTCGTTGCAATTCTGCCTCTTGGGGTTCTCTTAATGAATCCCATTTGTAAGAGATATGGCTCAATAACATCTTCGATAGTTCCCGTATCCTCAGAGATACTTGCTGCCATAGTCTCAACCCCGCATGGTCCTCCATCAAATTTTTTAATAAGAGTCTCCAGATATCTCATGTCTTGACTATCAAGACCAAGCGCATCAATCTCAAGCATTCTAAGAGCTTCATTTGTTGCATCACGGGTAATTGTCGCATGATCCTTCACCATCGAAAAATCACGAGCACGTTTAAGAAGTCTGAGTGCTATACGAGGTGTCCCGCGGGCCCTCTTGGCAAGTTCATGCGTTGCCTCTGGATCTATTTCCATTTGAAGTTTTTGTGCGGCATTTGTGATAATTATCGCCAAATCATCCGGGGCATAATACTCGAGTCTATTTACGACTCCAAAACGGTCACGAAGCGGAGCAGAAATTGATCCGGCCTTAGTCGTTGCACCAACTATTGTGAACCTCGGCAAATCCATTCTCAGAGTCTGAGCCGATGGGCCTTTTCCGATAATAATATCTAGTACAAAATCCTCCATCGCAGGATACAGAGTTTCCTCTACCACCTTACTGAGTCTGTGAATTTCATCGATAAAAAGAACATCACCTGGGGAAAGATTTGTCAGGATTGAAGCCAGATCCCCAGCTCGCTCAATTGCAGGACCTGAGGTAACCCTGATATTTACACCCATTTCGCGGGCAATAATATGAGAGAGAGTGGTCTTACCAAGACCTGGCGGGCCGTACAAAAGTACATGCTCAAGTGATTCTTTTCTTTTTTTTGCAGCGCTAATTGCAATTCCGAGTGATTTTTTAATTGTTTTCTGACCATAAAATTCATCCCAATTTTGAGCACGGAGTGTCGCAAGAACGCTTTCTTCCTCAACGTCACCTGTCTCTTGTAATAAATCGTCTTGTTTCATTTACCTAAAATTTGCAGTGATTTTCTGATTTGCTCTTCTACTGAGAGACTTGGGTCCTTTACTTTATCCAGAGCATCTGAGGCCTCACTTCTTGAGAACCCAAACCCCATAAGTGCTGAGATAACTGTCGACCTTGAACTTTTATCCTGACTATCGGCAAAGACTTCACCATCATCAAAACTGTTTTTCAATTCCAAAATAACTTTTTGCGCATTTTTCTTCCCGAACCGCGGGACTTGGGTGAAAAAATCAACATCCGAGGCCTGAATTGCCCTCACAATTTCATTCACAGTCCCAATTTGAAAAATTCCAATTGCAATTTTTGGACCAATTCCTGAAATTGTTATCATTTTTTCAAAAAGGAGCTGTTCTTTAAATGAGGCAAATCCGTATAAATCCAAAGCATTTTCCCTCACATGAGTATGAATAAATAATGTCACCGGAGTCGATTCACGAAAAGCTGAGAGAATTCTATTTGGAAGAAAAACTTTATACCCTATGTCCCGGGTTTTGATAATTGCATATCCTTCGTGAATAAGTTCTACTGTTCCTGATAGATAGGCAATCATGCCACTCATTATAGCACAGCCTT
>CAZFJW010000095.1:0-3199 GCA_964519355.1 uncultured Gammaproteobacteria bacterium
GGAGATTATGAGCCTCCTGTGCAGCTTTACACTACCCCGCTATGTGTATTATAGGCGAGCATAGGCATCTGAGTCAACTTGCGAGCTTCAATTTGTAATTTTATTCTATTTTATGTACAATACAAAACTATATGAAAAGAGAAACACTATCTGCTGAAAAACGAACAGTTCTGGGTAAAAAAGTAAAAAAACTTCGAAGAGAGGGCATTCTTCCTGCTAATGTTTACGGACAGAGCCATAAATCAATTGCAATTCAAATGCCAATTAAAGATTTTTCGCCTGTATTTAGAAAGTCCGGTGAAACAGGACTTGTAGATCTTTCCTTTGAGAAAGAAACTCTCCCAGTACTTATTCACAGCGTGCAGAGAGAACCAAGATCACAAGAAGTAATACACGTTGACTTCTTAGTGGTCAACTTGAAAGAAAAAATTACAACCAAGGTTCCTGTTGTAGCAATTGGAGAACCATTGGCGGTGAAAGATAAGCTTGGAATTCTAATTTCGGTTCTTTCAGAACTTGAAATTGAAGCACTTCCCGCTGATTTACCAGAAAAAATTGAAGTTCCAGTAGAAGAACTTGCAGCGGTTGGAGATCACGTTCTCGTAAGTGATATTAAGGGAGTTTCTTCTTTTACCATAACTGCTGATCCTGCACAGGTAGTATTCAAAATAGATGAGTTAGTTCAAAAAGTTGAAGAACCCGAGCCAGAAGCTGCTGAAGGCGAAACAACAGAAGAGGGTGCAGCAACTGAAGAAGAAGCCTCATCTGGCGATGACGCAGCCCCTGCTGCTGAAACCCCTGAGGACACCTCGGAATAATTTACCTTTATCTTTTTTCCAAGATTTTTCTCTTTAAGTCAGTAGCATCCGTTGAATTCGGATCAATCATTATTGCCTTTTCTACCAGGCCTAATGCCTCCTCATTTTCACCTAGTAACTTTGCGTATCGAGCTGCCTGTAAAAATCCGTCTGGAAAATTGGGGTGCTTTACCGTAATTTCCTTCCAGTAATAGTACTGCTTGGCTATTTCCCGGGATTTTATTACCGATTCTTCGTAGGATTTGGCTAGAATCAGCAAAACACCCGCGGTAATAAAAAGACATAAAAGACTCGAGAGTATAAAAAGTGAAATAAGATGGCCATAGAATTTTTTGATATTTACAACATCTTGAGGTTTGAATTTTTTTACTTTCGGGTGAATGTTTTTTGACATCTTAATCCTGACATCTTTTACTTTTGATAAATGCGCTTTCAATTTTTTCATCATATATTATTATACCTAAAATATTTCTTGACAGGGCTTCTCACAAAAACTATTATTGCATCATGTGTGGTATTTTTGGGTATACGGGGAGAAGGAATGCGGTAAATGTTGTATTTGAAGGACTTAAAACATTAGAATACCGCGGGTATGACTCCTGGGGCATCACATGGATGCACAACGGTAAATTAAATACAGAGAAAAGAATTGGCAAGCTTCCGTCTTCAATGTCTCAACAAAATAAATCTTCACTTGCAATAGGACACACCAGATGGGCAACTCATGGTGGAATTACTCAGGAAAATGCACATCCCCATCTTGACTGCACCAATAAAATTGCAGTTATTCACAATGGGATTATTGAAAATTACTCAAATCTGAAAGCTAATCTTGTTGAAAAAGGACACATCTTTCTTTCCGAAACAGACACAGAGGTTTTCTCTCATTTGATTGAAAAGTTCGTTAAAAAAGTTCCTTTTGAACAAGGGGTGAGAAAAGCTTTCTCCAAGCTTGAAGGACTTAACGCTTTTGTTATTCTCAACTCAATTGACAACCAAATTCATGCAATTAAAAATGGGTCACCAATGGTAATTGGAAAGGGCGAAAAGGGTGAATATTTTGTTGCCTCAGACTCTGCGGGAATAATGAAATACACCGATAATGTCTTGTTCGTGGAAGACAACGTGTTTCTTACAATAGGCAGCACAATTTCCGCAACAGATGAAGCGGGGAAGAGAATAAAGCTCAAATTTAAAAAATACCACTGGAGGAGAGAGTCTCCTTCAAAAGGAAAATACAAACACTTTCTTATTAAAGAAATTGCAGACCAGCCAGAATGCATCAGAAGAATTTCAAAAAAAAGCAAAATGGAAATAACAGACTTTTCAAATTCTATTAGGAGTGCTTTTGGCACATATTTAATTGGATGTGGAACTGCCTCGTATGCTGCACTTGCAGGACAATATCTCTTTTCAACTATCGCACACAAGCACGTTAATTTCTCTGTAGGGTCTGAATTCTCATATTTGCAGGATTTTCTTACCCCGAAGAGTGTAATTTTGGCAATCTCCCAAAGCGGAGAGACAATCGACGTAATTGATCCTGTTATTAAAGCAAAAAGGATTGGATCAAAAGTCTTATCAGTTACAAACGTCCAGGGATCCACACTCTTTCGCGTATCAAATTCATCGATGCTTCTTGAAGCTGGGTCTGAAATTGCAGTCGTAGGAACCAAAAGTTATACCTCTATGGTTGCAGTTCTTCTTCTTATTTCATATGAACTGAAAGGAGATCAAAATCGAGGAAGAAGCCTGTTGAGAAAAGCTGCTCAAGACATTTCGCATACCCTGGAAAAAAGGCTTGTAAAAATAACTGAAGCATCCAAAATTATTGCTGGATCTGAGGGGGTTTTTACAATCGGCCGGGGGATTTCCTATGCCCTTGCCCTTGAATCCGCTTTGAAAATAAAAGAAACATCACTCATTCATGCTGAGGGATTTGCAGGAGGCGAGCTAAAACACGGAGTTATGGCACTGATTCAAAAAGGCACACCCTGCATTGTTTTTGCACCGAACGATGAAACCCTGAACGACATCCTCTCGAATGCACAGGAGATTAAAACTCGAGGAGGATTTATGATAGGAGTAGGTCCTGTGAAAAGTGCTATCTTTGATCTTTGGATTGAGACAGAAGATCTGGGACCCGCGACAATCCTTTCACAAGCAGTAATTGCACAGCTTCTTGCGTATTATGCAGCTCTAGAAAGAGGAATCGAGGACCCTGACAAGCCCCGAAATCTGGCAAAAAGTGTAACTGTGAAGTAGGAAATAGGATATTTATTTACCTGAAAATGGCCAATCCTCAACAATAAGCATTTTCTCTGTAAGACCGAGCCGTGCTGAAATTTCCTCAGTGATAAACGGCATAATAGGGTGAAGCA
>CAZFJW010000096.1:0-1175 GCA_964519355.1 uncultured Gammaproteobacteria bacterium
CTTAGATTCACTTTCCCATGAAAAAAGTTTCCATTCGAATTCCTCGTGTTAAAAAGATTCAAGCAGGCTACATAAAGAGTGGTTTTCTTGTAATACAGAAAGAATTCAAAGAGTATCTGCCATTTCTTTCGGCCTATACCAAGGCTAAATTTCTCATATTCTCATCCCTTTTAGAATCTAACAAAAATGTTGTTGTAAAGAGCGTTCTTATTAAAAGAGGGAAGAGAAATAGACTCTTTTCTCATACGAGCGCTATGATAGTGCTCTCAATTGGGGCACTTATTTCGCCTTTTGTTTCTGACTCGAGCCTTTTTTCTAAAAACAACACACAAGTGCTCGCACAAGAGGTTCTCGGAACGACTAATTCTTTAGTAACGGATGATATTTTTCAGACAGAAGAGTCTGAAAAGCCCAGAGATAAAATCATTACTTATACCGTACAAAATGGAGACACAATTTCAACAATAGCGAAGAAATTCGCTGTTACGGATGACACAATCAAATGGCAGAATAATTTAAAAAATGACAGAATCACAGCTGGTGATCAATTAGAAATACTTCCGGTTGCCGGAGTTGCACACAAAGTGAAAAGAGGGGAGAATGTCAACTCTATTGCTGATAAATATCAGTCTAACGCTCAGGCAATTGTTGATTTTCCTTTTAATGACTTTGCCAATCCTCAGACATTCACTCTTGTTGAAGGGCAGATCGTTATCGTTCCAGAAGGTATAAAGCCTGAAGAACGCGCGACTGGGCCATCAATTGTAAGGAAGAAATTTATTGCGACTGGACCAGTGAGTGTGACAGGAGCTGGTTTTACATGGCCAGTTCAAGGAACTCTGAACCAAAGTTACGCATGGTATCATAAGGCGATAGATATTGGATCACCTGTCGGAACTCCTATCGTTGCAGCCCATTCTGGAACCGTTTCTGAGGTATATACGTCAGGGTGGCATGGCGGATATGGAACTCACGTAATTATCTCTGGTGACAATGGCTATTCGACACTTTACGCTCATATGAGTGGCGTTAATGTTGCACCTGGTGATAGGGTAAGTGCCGGATCAAGCGTTGTAGGGTGGATTGGATTAACTGGAAGAACTACGGGCGCGCATCTTCACTTTGAGATCAGAAGTTCAGCAGGACTTTTGAATCCAATGTCATTTTTATAATCC
>CAZFJW010000096.1:1275-3106 GCA_964519355.1 uncultured Gammaproteobacteria bacterium
ATAAATATATAAATTCTAGAATTGAGAAATGGTTTATATTGCTCAGGAGCATGAGTATGGTTGTGCAGTAGCATGTGTAGCTACTATATTGAGCATAACTTATCATGATGCACTTGCATTATTTGAAGAAAAAGGAAAGGTTGTTGATACAGGATTCTACTGTCGAGATATTATTAGCGTATTCAAGAGAGCAGAAAGAAGCTATCTATACTATTATATAAAGCCCTACAAAAGAAAACTGATATATAGCGATGAAACAATTGTCTATGTTAAAAAGGGTCGTATATATCCAGCTGGACATTATTTTGTAAGAAAAGACGGGGTATGGATTGATCCATGGATTAATTTCCCGAATTTTCCTATTAAAGCAGGAGCTCGAAACAGACTCCCAGAAACTCCAATATACGCATTACAGCCACAAAAGAGCGAGTAAATTTTTATTTATATTGTATTTTCCAATACATACGTTAAATAAAAGATTCAATTTATGTAGAAAAGGAATATTCTGTTAAGAACATTACTGAGCTGGTGCTGCGGTTGGAGCAGGGGATGTTGTTTGTGCTGGTGTTCCTGTGGTTGGAGGAGCAGGAATTTCAACAGGTTCACCTTGTGCTGGTATTTGTGTTTGAGGTTGGTTTACTTGAAGTGGACCTTGATTAGCCCCAGCTCCTTGTGTATTTGTCTGGCCTTGTGCTTTTCCTGCATTCTGTTTGAGAGCCTCAATTTCTTTTTCAATCTGTTTTCGATTAGCCTCATCGTCTTTTGCCAAGCTTAGTACTACATTGTATTGGGTGAGTGCATTTTGGAAATCACCTTTTGCTTCAAGAGCGTGCCCAAGGTTGTAGTATGCGTTTGCATAATCTGGTTTAAGGTTAATAGCCTGTTGGAATTGCTGTTGTGCAGCATCAAACTGTCCAAGCTGGTAGAAGATTCCGCCAAGTTCTACGTATTTAGTTGGGTCGTATTGGTTAAGAGCGATAGCTTGGTTGAGTGATGCAGCAGCAAATTGTTCTGCATTTTGTCCTACATTAATAAGACTTCTATAGATTCGAGCAAGATTTTCCCAGTTTGCTGGATTTAAAGGTGCAATTCTTACAGCTGCTCGGCCTGAGTTAATTGACTGCTGCAGAAGAGCGATAACTGTTTGTTGTGCTTGTTGAGTTGGCTGCTGACCTTGTGGGATTGAGTTGATCAGTGAGTTTGCAAGCGCAATATTAACCTGTGAGAAGATTCTGTAGTAGTCACTTCTGTATGGGAAGAGTTGGAGTGCTTGTCTTTCAAGATCGTATGTTCTCTGACCATTATTTAATACTTGTGGTGAAAGAGATTGTGTAAATTTCATGTCAGAAAGGAACAGTCGAACAGTATACCAGCCTACAAATACGCTTGGAATAAGTACAACGGCCATAATAAGTGCCGGGAAGATAGAGCTTGATCCTTTTCGTGGAGCTGGCTCTGCATGTCCTTCGTCGTTGACCGAGAAGAGTCCTTCTTTGAGTGCGACTAAGTTAACACTAAGGTTATATACTCTTTTATCGTTCTCAAAGAATAGAAATACAGTATAGAATCCAAGCAAAGCAAACATTAAGAATACGACGGTATATGAGAATGGAAGCAGGAATGACAGGATGAAAGTAACAACAACAGCTAAGAAAAGCGGGCTCATTGATTTATTCATTCCTGACTGAACAACACGTGCAAAGATAAAGAGGAATGCAAGAGTGCCAAGTATTCCAACTGTTGCAAGAAGTTCCAAGAAGTATGATGAAGAGAATGAGAAGGTAAGATTCCAAATTCCCTGTTCAAGATTGAATGAAGCTGGTTTGAATCT
>CAZFJW010000097.1:0-3105 GCA_964519355.1 uncultured Gammaproteobacteria bacterium
TTTCGTCTCTTGTATAACCTTTTAGAACTTCCTTTACCATGTCACTTACCTGTTTGGGATCGTACTCACTCTTAACAATATACTTTACCGCACCCATAGATAGTGCTGTCTCAGCATCTTTTTGTCCTGCAAGATTTGTTAGCATAACAACAGGAAGTTTTTTTGTAGAAGAATCTTTTTTCAGAGCCTCAAGAACCTCCAGCCCATTCATTTTGGGCATCATAACATCTAGCAATACAAGCGTTGGCTGGAATGATTTCACTTTCTTTAACCCCTCTGCCCCATCTGAAGCAATGTCAACTTCAAATTTCTCGAATGTAAAAATCTTCTCATACATTCGAGACATCAATGGATCGTCTTCTACAATTAATATCTTGGTCATTATCCTAACTATAAAACCTTTTTTTCTAACCGTCAACTATGTATTTAAATCTGTATGAACAAAAGAAAACTAACCAATCAATCTTTTAATTCTGTCAACAAAAATATCTGGCCTAATATCTGACTTCACTATGTAGTCTGATATCTTTATTCCATGAATCTTTTCCAGAACATTGTCTGGTGAAACATTCGAAAATATTACAATTTTTGATTCGATTTTCTTCTTTTTTATTGATTCCAATAATGCAAGCCTATCCATTCCCGTCATCATTAGATCAACCAGCATTAAATCGTACCTTTTTTTGCCCAACATCAAATATGCAGCATTCCCATCAGGAGCAGAATCAACAGAAAAATTTGCTGAAGTAAGAAGTTGTTTATATAAATTTCTTGTTTGTTCGTTGTCTTCTATGAATAGTATGGATTTTTTCATGTACGCAACTTTTTAGGAAGAATAACAGTAAATGTCGTTCCTTTCTCAAATTCAGATTCAATTTCAATTTTTCCTCCCAACATGTCAATCATTTTCTTTGTTATATAAAGACCAAGACCAGTGCCTGCGGTCTTCGAAACTGCGGTATAGGACGTATCAAGTCTTCCAAATTTTGTAAAAAGCTTTCCAATATCTTCCTTTTTAATACCAATCCCAGTATCTCTAACCGAAAACTTAATATTTGCCCCATCTTCATACGCCTCAATGGTAACTGTACCTTTCTGTGGAGTAAACTTAACTGCATTTCCTCCCAAATTAATAAGTATTTGGTGGATTTTACCTTTATCAGTAGTGAAATGAGGAATCTTGTCACATTTTGAATGTAATACAATAGCTTTATCCTTTGCAAGCGGCAAGAGCTCTGCTGCAACAGATTCGATGACCTCGTTCATCTCCACCTTTTCTAAGTTCAAACTCATTCTTGAAGTCTCAATCCTGGAAACATCCAACATGTCATTAACAAGTGCAATCAAGTGTTCTGTTGAGTCTATTGCAATATTCACATCCTCTTGAAGTTCTTTGGGTATTTTCTTTGCATTCTGGATAAGCATCCATAGATATCCACGTATTATCCCAAGTGGAGTTCTTAGTTCGTGTGAAACAATAGAAATAAATTCATCTTTAACTTTATCAAGTTCTCTTAATTTTGAGTTTGCATGCCTCAAGTTAGCAGTTGCCTCGGCTATCTTTTTCTCCAAAATTACATTGAAATTTCTAATCTCCTCGTATGCTTTTGCATTTTCAAGTGCAATTGATGCTTCTGCACTAAAAATTTGAATAATCTCAATATCTTCTTCAGTATAAACTTGCCCAGTTAACTTATCAGAGAACACAAGAATCCCAGTCGCTTGCCCCTTAACTCTTAATATCGATAAGATTGATATTTTTTTTGCAGTTAGTATTTCTTTTATTTCTCCTTCATCCTCATCCTCTGATACAAGAACTACTTCGTTAAGGTCTGCCAACTTACGGACAGTTGTTTCATCAAGAAGTGACTCTTGATCATAGCCAACACTATACGGAGGAAGCATTTTCCTTTCCTTATCAAAAACATAAAATACACCTTTTGAGATTTTCATTTCACCCATTATTTCGGTGAGAGTTTGTGTGGTCATTTCTTCAATACCAAAATTCGTTGCCAGAACTGTAGAAAGTTCAGAAAGAAGCTGATTGGCATTGTATGATTTTTTATAGAAAATACGTTCACTTTTTTTAGTTATATAAGTCTTGATTGGATTAAATGAGAATGCTACAAAAATTGTTAAACAGGCATATAAAATTGCTGTACTGCTTTCTATGTCGGTTTTGAGAACAGAATGAGCAACCCAATACATGGCAACTGTGTATAAAGTCATGAGTAATCCAATTAAAAATGTGTATACAACTGATCGAATTAAAACCATTTTTATATTCATCAACTTATGCTTCACGATTGCATACGTTGCAAAACCACTTAGAAATACCGTAGTTAATGGACTAAAGGGCTGAAGGGTATAATTGCCAAATTGTGGAAGAATAACATTAAATAAAATCCCACTGATAAAAAAGAGAGAGAATCCAAAAAGGAGATATGTAAGTTGTTTCCTTGATGTTGATGACGATCTTCTTACTTTAAGAATAAGCACCACAAGACCAAATAAAAGGTTGGCTCCAAATACAATGACCCAAAGAATATATAGATCTCCATAAACCAATATTCTCTCAGCACCCTTTGCTATCTCATCTTTATCAATAAGAGGTGTAAAAAGAGAAAGAACAACCAACAGACCTGTTGCAATTGAAATTGTGTACATCAACCACCGTGGCGGAACTATGGTTTTTTGAGGGAAAACGAGAACAAATCGATAGAAAAAATAAGTCATGGGAGTTGCAATGGCAAAGTTGAGCCTCCCAATAAAAAGCAAAAAGTTATGTTCAGAAACAAGGTAATACAAAAATAGTGTCGCGATCCATCCAGCCATGCATATGGTCAGCAACGCGAAAACTCGATTCGCTTCACCTTTGGTATTTCGGAAAAATACAAATCCCCCAAGAAAGGTATTGATAAGAACCGTAAGGAAACAAATGAAGAAAAATGTCATATCTTAATCATAGTCCCTTCTTAATACTTTTTTCCCATTCTGAAATGTCCATTTTTGTAAGTGCTCCAATTCCAGCCTTGGGAATTGCTTCTTGTGCCAATGTAAAATATGGCGCAGCAACTAATGCGCATCCAATTTCGCCTGGCTGAA
>CAZFJW010000098.1:0-3075 GCA_964519355.1 uncultured Gammaproteobacteria bacterium
ATCCATATCCAAAAATTAAATATGTTAAAAATCCCTGAAGTCTATATGAACTCCCAAGAAATGAATTTTTAACATAAACCCCAAAAATATCTGAAACAAGCAAAATCAAAAGAAAAACCATAACTAATATATCTATCTTGTTAAGCCTTATTCGTAAGTTTTTTATACCAACTTCTCTGAATAAAACGACTGTACCCAACAAGAGAATTGAACTCCCCAAAAAAATAAATTTTGGAAGTTCATACGAATTAAAAACTTCTGGGAAATATACAAATGGCAGAATGAATAAGACAACATAGAAAAAGTATGTACTGATCTGAATAGTCCTTGACATGAGCATAAATTAATTATACGGTAATACTATTCATGGAAAATGTAGAATTTAAAGCGCCTCAAAATAACACAAAATCAAACCGTATTCTATCGAAAATTCCTCGTGTCCTCCGAACCCCCAAAGCAATTATTTACCTCCTACTTCTTGTCTCACTCCCTACTTCAGTTCTACTTGTCAAAACTGTTCAAGATATCCGTCAGCGCGCATCAGGCTTTCCCGCAACACCACCGATACCACCAAGTATTTTTGCCGAAGCAATTAAATTCAAGAATGTTTCAACGAATGACTCTTATGTAACTATTGCTCCAAAAGTAGCTTTATCACAAAATCCGTTTACTATTGACCTTTGGATTAAAAACCCACCACCAGCTGCCCCAGGAAGCAATGCCAACTATACGGTATTTTACTATGACAAACCAAATAGCCTCTTAAATCAAAGCTATTTATTTAGACTTAATCTAGAAGTATATGAGGATGGGTCTGCAAGGCCTATGTTTTCAGCGCTCCTTGACAACTGGACCGATATGTCAAATTACCATCTTGCTTTTATTTCAACCGCTGTTCCTTATGAGCAACGGCTACTTCCTAATAAATGGAATCATATATCTGTTGAGGCTTATTCTGAAAGCAATTACTGCTATCTTACATTTTATATAAATGGAATTTCTGTAGCAAAGGAAAGTAGATATAAGCAAAATTGTAAGATTTCAACACTTCAACCAGAAAATCTTTATATTGGAAAACAACCTGAGGGAGAATCTCCAATTAATTATTTTGACGGAGAAATTGACGAGCTACGCATTTCAAATATTCGACGTTATACAAATGGCGGATTACTACCAAGTAAGCCTTATGAAAACGATCCCAATACAATTGGACTATGGCACTTCAATAATAATCTTAATGATTCCTCGACGAACGTACAAACTGGCTCAACCACAGGCCCAGGCATAAACTTCGTGCAGTCAGATAATGCTCCAACGGGAGGCACCCCAACCCCAGTTATTGGTATGTGTGGCAGCCCATGCTCATTTGATGGCCAGTGTACTGGTGCATGCTCCAAGTGTTCTTCTACTGGAGTTTGCTCACCGCCGGTAACACCACCATCTACTCCAACACCCGGAATTAATATGTCACCTACCCCTACGATACAACCACCATTGCCTTCCCCATGCGGTCAGTATGGAGACATCGACGGAAATTATATGATCACCTCCTCTGACCAAAAAGCAATTTTGGAAATTGTGGCAGGGTACGCATACAAAGACTGGCAAATAAAAAATGCTGATGTCGATGCAGATGGCAAGGTAACAACATCGGATGCACTAATCGTTGCAAGATATATTGCGGGTCTTGAGACTACATTCCCAGTCTGCAAGCCCAAAACCACACCAACACCTGGCATAACATACTATCCCACCCCATCTCCCGCTCTTTATCCTGATCTTACAATCTCTGGAACAGCTGGTGTATACCCAACAACACAAACCATTAAAGCTCCTGTCAATGTCAAATTTGTGATTATCAACCAGGGAAATGCTGCGGCTTCTGCACAATATATTTACACCAACCAGTCAGATGGATATAGCACACTGGGATCTGACAATACCTGTACCGCCTCAACAATTCTTTCTCCTGGGCAAAAGTGTGTCTCTTCATACAATTTCACGTTCTCCACAGCTGGTGCAAAGTACTTTAGTATTTCTATCGATCCTTACAATCAAGTTAATGAATCAAATGAATCGAACAATAAAGTCGATACAAAAGTTATGATTTTAGCAGGAACCCCCACCCCACCATATGGCACTCCACCAGTAACACCAAAACCAACACTTCAACCAACTCCTGCACCAAAAATGTGCCCTGCATCACTCAATTCTGTTAGATACTTAGACAGCTGCAGATACTTACTATTTAGCAAGGGTGCTAGAAATCTTGAATACACATGCTCCGATAAATACAAAGGTAAAATAAGCGTAAGGTCGTGCACATCAACATCAGAACTTGGCAAACAAGCAAGTGCTGCCTGTGCCAAAAGAAAAACCTACTGCACGAAATAACAACTCGCAGGAACTTTCTTGCCAATCCCAACTCAACAAAGAAGCCACAGTTATACCTTGTGTGTTTTATGTGTATTGAAATTATTTCTAAGAAGAATACAACGTATGTGAAAATACCAAAAAAGTGGTAGGAAGGACTTTTTCCTCGCCCCGATTAGATCGGGGTGGAAATCTCAATCTTTCTATTGAGTTCCTTCCTTAATGTTAAGGCTTGAAAAAAAGTTTTTTTAGAAAGGAGGTGATCCATCCCCAGCTTCGGCTAGGGATACCTTGTTACGACTTAAGCCTCATCATCAATCTCTATCTCGTCCGCATACGCGACCTTCGATAGTTATCGACTTTGCTGCCTTGACGGGCGGTGTGTACAAGACCCGAGAACGTATTCACCGCGGCCATGCTGATCCGCGATTACTACCAATTCCTCCTTCACGCAGTCGAATTGCAGACTGCGATCTGAACTGAGGCGAAATTTCAGAGATTAGCTTACTCTCGCGAGCTTGCAACTCATTGTTTTTCGCCATTGTAGGGTGTGTGTAGCCCAGGACGTAAGGGCCATGCTGATTTGACGTCCGCCTCTCCTTCCTCCCTGCAAAGCAGGGCAGTCTCCTGTGAAAAATATAACACAGGACAAGGGTTGCACTCGTTTCCCCACTTAAGGGAACACCTCACGGCACGAGCTGA
>CAZFJW010000099.1:0-2997 GCA_964519355.1 uncultured Gammaproteobacteria bacterium
ATTATTGAAAAGGTAAGAATTTTTGAAAAAGGGATGGATGATTTAAAAAATGAAGTTAGTTCCTCTGATGCAGTTGAGAAGTTAAGGAAAATTTCAGGAAAATTTCAAAGAGCAGATGACGGTCAAATCCCCGAAAATCTTGAAGATCTTAGACGGGGGGAAAAGAAGAATTATTTTTGATTTTGATGGGACAATTTCAGATCCAAATCATCGTGGCGGGGCCAGACACGACCGTCTTCTGGCGGGAAGTGATCCCCTCGATGACTACATAGGGGATGATCGAAGTAAATTTAAATATGCAGCAGCGGAATGGGTGGATCTTATGAATTCACATCCTGAAATATTTGAGGCAGGAGGGAGAGAAGTTCCTTTGCGAGATGGGATGATAGAACTTCTTGAAGACCTTTTAAGTGATGAGAATTGTAATATTACAATTCTTACTACAAATTTTAATCCATTTATGAAAGCAGTTATGTCAAGAATTAAAGGCTCTGAGAAAATTCAACTGCTTTGTATGCAGGATGATGATATGACTTCTTTTGTAAAAGGAGATGTAGTTAAAAAAATTGCGCTTGATAACCCTGATGAAGAAATTGAATACGTGGGGGATGGGGGATCGGATTTTCCGGCGCTTGAGGCGCGATCTGTAGTTGGGGCGTATCATACTGCATCGGGTATGTCATTTGACAAAAAAATGGATGAAGAAACACTGGCTCATCTTCCATTTGATAATGTTGTACAACTCAGACAAAATTTAGGGGTATTACCCAAAGCTGCATAATTTGTCATTGCCCATTTCGCCTCTTTTTTATACAATACATTCTACGCCCTTGTGGCTCAGAGGTAGAGCACGTTCTTGGTAAGAACGGGGTCGTGGGTTCGATTCCCACCGAGGGCTCAAATTTACCAAAAAAGAAAACATATACATTTTCTTGTTTTTAGATATACTAAATTCATGGAAGAACTTGGGCAAATAAAAGAGTCATTTATACAAGAAATAATTCACGCTCAAAATAACGATACTTCTAGTCTCCCATTTTTAACTACAGAACTTCCGCGTAAAAATAAAAGAATTGGTCAGGAAATATTTGAGGTTTTGGCTATTGGCGGCAGTAACTATCAACAAGCGCTTTGTCAGCATCACGAGAATCAAATAAGAATCCATAGAAAAGAGGAAGGACTCATTCCTGTGTTTCGGACCAAGGAAGACTTTTTAGATTTCGTGGGCAAACATATCAATGAAAAAGTGACAACTGTCGCACTTAATTTTGCATACCCATTAAAAAATGTTATCCGTGATGATCAATTGGATGGAGAACTTTTACATGGTACAAAAGAACATTCCTTTAAGGGTATGGTTGATCAAAAGGTTGGTTATGAAATTGAACTGTATATGAAAACCAAATTCAAAAGACATATAAAAGTTCACGTGGCAAATGACACTGTTTGTCTTTTGCTTTCGGGGCTTAGTCTTGGTAATAACAAAAACTTGGCGTGTGCAATCGTTGGAACAGGATATAATGCTGCATTCTTTATGGATGAGAGAACGGTTGTAAATTTAGAAGCTGCAAATTTTGATAAATTTCCAAGAAGTCATAGTGGAATAAAAATTGATAAAGAGTCTGTGCATCCTGGAAAAGGACTTTTTGAAAAAGAGATATCAGGAGCGTATCTTTTCCATCACTTTAGACATTTGGCGCACCAAAGACATATGAGAGTGCCAGAAGTTAATACAACTGCTTCCTTAAGTCTTCTTGCTGAGAATGATCACAATGCAAATGGGTTACTTGCCAGAGAGGTGATATCAAGATCTGCTGATCTTGTAGCAACTCACATTGCTGGAATTGCAGAATATAAGCAAAGCGATACAGTGTTTGTTCTCGAAGGTAGTCTTTTTTGGAAGGGATATCATTATAAAGAGCGAGTCGAAGAGGTTGTGCGCAAATTAACACGGTATTCAGTTGAATTTGTCAAAATTGAAGATAGCGGGATTATTGGTGCTGCAATGCTTGTATAGGGCAAAAGCCACTCGTGCCTTGATAATTATCCTTCCATAATTTATAATTGTTAGCCTATGGCAAAAAAGGGAACACGAATTACAATCGGACTCGCATGCAGCGTGTGTAAATACCGTGGGTATGTTACTGAAAAGAACAAAATTAACACTCCTGAAAAACTTCTTCTTAAGAAATATTGCTCAAAGTGTCACAAAATCACCGAACACAAGCAAATAGACAAGTTAAAATAATCTTCTTTACTTTCTCTGTTTCTTTTTATCAGTCACTAGAAATACTTGTGAAAGAAATGCAAAAGATGCTCCCAAAAGCCCACCGCCAATAACGTCAGTTGTCCAATGCTCTCCTAGTGATATTCTTGAAATAAGCACCACAAAACAAAAAATCAGAAAAATAAAAGTTAGCGAGAGGGGAATCAAATTTTGAATAAGTAGAATTAGAAAGTTTTTAAGTTGTTTGTTATCTATTTTTATTGCATCAAATATTTTTTGCGATTTAATTTTTATATATCGAATATTAAGAATAGCAGCGATAAGCAAAATTGAAAAAAATACAATTCTGAGTGAATGTCCTGAAGGGTATGATGCATCGGTGAATACGTGAAGTCCTGGAAAGTCTCCGAACTGTGCGCGAAGAAACATTTTGGGAGGACCAGGCTGCTCAAGAATTGTTTTGCCGATAAGTTCTATGACATGAGCAAACCCAAATAATCCAAATGTAATAATTCCTCCCAGTATTTTTCTTTTAAGTATCAAAAGAATGACAAGATACACCACCATCCATTCAAATCGTCCAATAACAGAAAGTGTTGAGAAAAATGCGTCAAACCTAAGGGGTATATCGTCTTGGATGCGGACAGTCATATTGAAGTCGAATGATCTGAGAAAATCAGCTCTGACCAGTAGTGTAAATATGACAAATCCCAAAAATGAAAGAAAAGATAATGTAATTAATATGGATCGGGAATGGGTTTTTAATTTTT
>CAZFJW010000100.1:0-2883 GCA_964519355.1 uncultured Gammaproteobacteria bacterium
GAAATTTTACCTCCAGCTGACGGTGTTTTTTCGGCAGGCTGTGCAGTCGCTTCATTTTTATCATTTTTTGGCTGGTCAGTCTTCCCAGCAGTAAAGACAAAAGGCTCTTGTGAGAGAGAGTTTAGCGGGCGCGGCGGAAGTGATGATAAAAATCCCTGAGATGAAGGGGGAGCTGACTCAGGTTCTATGGGACTCAGATCTACTGAGGATTTTGCGGGCTGGGGGGACGCTTCTTGGGGCATGGCTGGTGCTGCCTGCATTGCTACGGGCTCTGCGGTTGGCTGCTGTGGTGGAGATGGAGGTGTTTCTATAACTTCGGTTCTGAGCAGTGGCGTATTAACTGTCGGCTGAGGAGGTGAGGCAGGTTGTTCCTGAGCAGGCTCTTGTGTTTGTTCTCCGGGAATTGCCGGGGCTGCCTCTTGAGGACGTGTTGTTATTTTAGTGTTCATAACACGGTCATAGATGGCTTTGAGTTCTGGAGATAAGTTTTTCTGCTTTGGGTCCATACTTCTATGATAGAGATCATTGAAGAGTGCTGTCAAGCGTATGATACAATAATAAATCACATGAGAACAATTGTTACCCATAGATCATCAGACCTCGACGCCATAATGTCTGTGTGGCTCATAAAGCGTTATATTCCATCATGGCTTGATGCAAGGGTTTCCTTTGTTCCGGCAGGAGGCAAATTAGAAGGAGAATATACAGAGCAGGGCGGGGCTATTGAGAAAATGGGAGAAAATGAAGTGATCCATGTCGATACAGGTATGGGTGCACTTGACCATCACCAGGAAGACAACGACAGTGTATGCGCTGCCAAACTAACATACGACTATGTAATTCAAAATCCTGATAACACATTAACTTTGAATGTAACCAGGCAAAAAGCAATTGAGCGAATGGTCGAAATTGCAATTGATGTGGATCATTTTCAAGAAGTTTATTATCAGGATCCGACCTCATATATTTATGATTTTTCTGTTATTGAAACAATTAATGGATTTAGAATGATGTATCCAAAAGATGACCAGGCACTTGTGGAATTTATCATGAAGGTACTCGATGCTCAGGTTCATGCATTTGAAAATAGAATTTGGGCTGAGGAGGAGATTGCTCAAAAAGGTGTGGAATTTGATACAAAGTGGGGGAAAGGACTGGGAATTGAGACTCTAAACGATGAAACACTAAAACTCGCACAGAAAATGGGGTACGTCTTAACTGTTCGAAAAGATCCTCATTTGGCCTCAGTTCGTGTTAAAGTGAGGCCAAAGAAAAGGCAAAAGATTCAAGAAAATGCAAAAACTGATTTTGAGTCAATTGATATAGACCTCACTCCTGTGTATGAAAAATTGAAAGAAATGGATCCAGAAGCGACGTGGTTCTTACATGCCGGAAAAAGAATGCTATTAAATGGCTCCTCAAAAAACCCTGAAATGAGGGGAAGTAAGATATCACTTGATGAAGTAATTGAGGTTCTGAAAAACATATAATAGTTTCTGCTGAACAAGCACTCCATATAGTCAATATTATTAACTTCTTGGTTAGAAAAAACACAGGGGTGAGTGTTAGTCGAGCTCTTCGGTTTCTTCTTCTGAAGGGGATTCTATATTGTGAGTTTTAAGATCTTCAAAAATTTTATCTAGTGCCCCATCCATAATTCCTGGGAGATTGGAGTATGAAATTTTAATTCTATGGTCTGTGATCCTGTCTTGCGGGAAGTTATACGTGCGGATTTTTTCTGATCTGTCACCAGCGCCAACTTGGGTGGATTTAAGTTCTGCAAATTCTTCATGTCTTTTGTTGATTTCAATTTCCCACAATTTGGCTCTGAGCATTTTCATCGCCAGGTCGCGGTTCTTCCCTTGCTGGCGTTCAGTTTGGCATGTAACAACAATTCCAGAGGGGGTGTGCTTGAGTCTGACTGCGGTAGAAACCTTATTAACATTCTGCCCTCCGTGTCCGCCAGCCCGATATGCTTCAAATTCAATATCGTCTTCATTTATGTGAAGATCTATATCCTCAAGCTCTGGAAGAATTGACACAATTGCAGTTGACGTGTGAATTCTGCCTCTTTTTTCGGTCTCTGGAACTCTTTGAACCCTGTGAACTCCCGCTTCGTATTTAAATGTTTCAAAAGCATTGTGTCCGGCAATTTTTACTGTATATTCATCAAGTATTTCTGTCGGAATTTTTTTCATTTCACAATATCGCATGTACATTCTTAAAAGTTCTCCTGCCCAGATCTTGGCTTCATCGCCGCCTGCTGCGCCTTTGGTTTCAAGGATAATGTTTCGTGAATCAAGACTCGATCCGGCTTCGCGAGGTTTGTCATCATAACTTTGGACAGAATTCATTCCCTGAAGAAGGGCATCTTTTTCAGTTTCAAGCGCTTTTAATTCCTCAATAGCCAGCTCTCCAAGTTCTGGGTCTGAAAGAAGATTTTTTGCCTCGGCAATTTTTTTATCGAGTTCTTGTATACGTGCAAGTATGAAGTCCATAGTGTGGTTTGAAATAAGAAATAAAAGAAATGGAAATGGTTATTTCCTTAATGCCTGAAGCATGTCCCGAAGTGTCTTGGGAGAGTCGTCTTTTTTGTCGTCTTCAACTCTAATTTTCTTTACTTGAATAAGTTTTTTCTTTGTTTCAAATTTTTCAATTCGTGATGCTGTATCCACAAATTTTTGCTGTCCTGTATAAAAAGGATGACATTTATTACACAGTTCAACGTGAATGGATTCTTTTGTTGAACCCACGTTAAATTGGTTGCCGCAAGAGCAAACAACTTGTGCATTTTCAAAATACTGTGGATGAATCTGTGCTTTCATAGAGAATTATTATAGCAAAAATAAGCCCCATAATGCAACGGGTATCACGTTCGGAGTT
>CAZFJW010000101.1:0-2805 GCA_964519355.1 uncultured Gammaproteobacteria bacterium
ATTGCAGTGCTTTTTCAGAATTGCCAGATCTAGCTTTTGCTTTGTACCATTTATCAATTCCTGCTTTTTTTACTTTTTCAAGTTTTTTTTCTTTAATTTTATCTTTCTCAACAATTTTTTTTGTGGACTCCAATTTGTTTTTACCCAAAAACAGATCATCAGGAGACGTGTCATTTTTCATTTTTATGATAAATTCCCCAGGAACGGCATTTTCTCTTTTACTTTTTTTCCTGATTTGTGGTTCAGTGGATTTTTCTGCAGAGACAAAAGATGGGAATATTGTTATAAGAAATACAGGAACAAGAAGAAAGGCAAAAAATCTGGGCAGCACAGAATAATAGTATAAAATCTGCTTTCGCATTGCAAACACACTATTCTACTAAAATCTACTGTCCACCTCCTGGGCACTCACACAAGAAAACGGTTATCAGAGTGTATCTTTCTTCACTATTTGAAAGAGAATAACAATTCTCCTATTCACTTATAAATATTTCTTATAAAATTCGACCGTATTTTTCATCGCTTGAGTAAAACTTGCACCAGTTATATTATGTCCACCTGATGAATATTCTTTTAATTCATGTGGGATTTTTTCCTCCTCCAAAAGCTTAGCCAAATCACGGCTATACCCTATATTTACAACATTATCATCCACCGCATGGTTCAGTTGAACTGCGCCTTTAACGTCTGAGAGGTAATTAGTGGCTGGAACCATTTTCCAAAAATCGCTTGAGCTCGAGAATTCTCCGTGAGTATTAAAAAGTTCTTCTCGTTTTCTTTGTCGCTCAGATGTTTGGGCTGGCGGCCGATAAGATCCATCTTGGATTCCATAATCCTGCCAATCATCATAGGTGTACACGGCTCCTGCCCATATTACAACAGCGGGAATTTGGGGGTCTGATGCAAGAGTTCTCATTAGAACATTTCCTGCCATAGAATGTCCCCATAAACCAATTCTTTTAGGATCGATTTGACTAGAAGTCTGAAGCGCCGCCTTCGCATTTAAGACATCAATTATATAATCTGATGAATAATATGCACCTGATGCATCCCCTTCTGAGTCAGCATGCCCCCGAAGATCAATTTTAAAAACAACAAACCCCTCGCGCGCAATACCATCAACATATGATGAATAATTCACAAGTGTTTCATATTGAGCTGGGGGTATATATCCGTGAATAAATATTACAGCAGGCCATCCATTTTTAGGCACTTCACCTTTTGGGATCGTCAATTGCCCATTCACCCTGAGACCATCCGAGTCATAATATGTTAAATAAGAAGTGTAAGTAGTATTTGATGAAACTTCTTCCAGCTCTCCAAGATTACTTTTGTACACCCGGCTTCGAAGATATGGAATTGTCATTTCATAAAATGGTATGGGTGTCGAGGTTAAAACCGGTTTCTTTTCCTCGTCTTTTGAAGAATTTTTTGTGTCAAATTCCTCTTTTGTTTCGTTCTTTAAAAGATATACCCCAATACTTGATGAAATGAGAAAAAAAATAAATCCAATAAGTATTACTAATTTTTTTCTACTGCTCCGCTTAATTTCTTGGGGAATATTTTGATCTAACACAGGAATTTGCTCTTCCATTATTTATTTTAGATGCTTGTCAAAAAAATCAATTGACCGACTCATCGCAGTTCCAAAATTACTCGTAATATCATGGTCATCTCCGGGATAAATAAATGCTTCTGCCTCTTTCCCAACAGCCTTCATTTGAGTTACGAGCGTCTCAGAAAATTCGTAAGGAACAGAACTATCTGCTCCTCCATGATGAAGCTGAAGTGGGCCTGAAATATCGGATAGGTATGAATTGGATGAAATTGAATTCCAAAATTCAGGGTTTTCTTGAGGCGTTCCAAACTGTTCCGTAAGTCCTCTTCTCCACCCGCCCCTATTGGATGTTGTCGGAAAAGGTGTCACCGTCGTACCAGCAGGACCCCTCCGCCATTTGGAAATAAGATCTGGGTAGGATGCAACTACTCCTCCCCAGATAACACCTGCTTTAATATCGTCCGATACCACCATACTTCTAAGCGTTATATGTCCACCCATTGAGTGTCCCCACATTCCGATTTTATTTATATTTACATCGGGATACTTTTTGATTGAGGCCACAGCGTTAAGAATATCTATCGTGTAATCATTTGACCCGTATCCACCTGACGCATTTCCTTCTGAATTTCCGTGTCCGCGATAGTCAGATCTCAAAACTATATACCCGTTCCGAGAAAACCCGTCCGTGTATGCAATATATCGCTCAGTTGTCCGATATTGAGCAGGCGGAATATATCCATGATTAAAAATAATAACTGGCCACCCACCTTCTGGAGGTGTCCCATTTGGAACAGTAAGAAGTGCGTAGATTTTGAGCCCTTCGGATTTGTACGACACAATTGAACGAGAGTAGTTGCTGCCATCATCGAGCGTCTGTTCAATCACAATATCACTCCCCGGATACTCACCTTCGCGAAGTGATTGAATTGACAGGGCATGAGGTTTCATTTCAGGCCCGCCTTCTAAGCTGTCTCCTAATTCGGGGTCTTCGGTCTGTGAAACAATCTTTGATGTAGGATTCTCAGAGTTGTTAAAAAATACATATCCCGCTGTACCGATCAAAATAACCGCAAGAAGAATACCCAGAGGTTTTAACATGAGAAATCTATTATACCAGACTACAGCAAACTATATTTTTTTGGGAAAAACAACCGAAGCAAGAAGTGACAATCCCAATACACTCATTATGATGAAAAATGAAACAAGTGATGAGATCTCTATATGAAATATTTCAGCCAACATCT
>CAZFJW010000102.1:0-2786 GCA_964519355.1 uncultured Gammaproteobacteria bacterium
TGGTTGTTTTTTTGTTCTGAGAAATAAGTGAAAATGTTGCATCCAAAATCGTTTGTGAAGACCTGTAATTTTCTGATAGATTAATTAGTACTGCATCTTTATATCTATCTTTAAAGTATAAAAAGTTCTCAAGAGTCGCCCCCTGGAATCTAAAAATAGCCTGCTTTTCATCCCCCACTACAAATAAATTCGGGTTTTCAAAGAAACCAACAAGTAATTCCACAATTTTATTCTGCGCTGCATTTGTATCCTGGTGCTCATCTATCAGAAAATAATGAAATTTTTCCTGAAAATATTGGAGCAGATACGGGTGTAATTTAAATTTCTCAATTACTTCCAAGAGCATATCGTTGTAATCATATTTTTTCTTATCCTTCATTTCTTTTTGATATTTTGCAAAAATTAAGAGCAGTTCTTTATTTTTCTCTATTCCAGAGATTGACTTCTGATGTTCAGCTTTCATTTTTCCTTTGTGAGGGCCCTTTTGATGGTACAAATCGTCCCTTGAAAGCAAATCTTCTTCGAAATTTTTTAATCCTTCTTCAAAAGTGTCTGGAGAAATATTCTCTCTTTTCAGTTCATTAATTGCACTCAAGACATGCTTTACGTAATATGTTAAGTCACCTAGTGGACGCAGCTTAACCAAAGGCAAAGATTCCATTATTTTCTCAAGTATTGAGAGTTGTTCCAATTCATTTATATTTTCAGAAGATATCATCTCGGAAAATTCTTCTTGATTTTTTTTAATAATTAAATTGCAAAATGAATGAAACGTTGTAATTTCCACGCGGTATGCATCTTGACCAATTATGGATAACAATCTTTTTCTCATTTCGTGCGCTGCGTTTTCAGTAAAAGTTAGAGCTAAAATGTTCTCTGGGTTAATCTGTGTTTCAAGAAGAATTTTTGCTATTCGAAGCGTCAGAACTGTCGTCTTGCCTGTGCCTGGACCTGCAACCACCATCACCGCACCTTCCACAGTATCAACTGCCTTTTTTTGTGCTGGATTTAATCCCTTATATAATTTTTCGAATTCAGGAGTTGTCATGTGGAATCCTATTATAAACCGTTAAAAACTTACCGTGAATAACTATTTTATATTCCAAGCTCTATTAGTATCTTTGGAGTTTTTTCAAATCTGACTCTATTCTTTTTTCTAAAACCCTTTATACGTGTTTTGTCTTCAATTTTTTTTGAAAGCGAATAGACATCATTTTGATATTTATCAATTGGCGTTGAGACGAGAATACTGTCATTTCCAATATGAATTCCAAGCCTAGACAGCAGCTGTGGCATTCCGAATTCTGCATCAAAGATTGGAAATCCCTCATAAAATCCTAACAACTTACACTGGTGACTGAGTCTTTCCAATTTTTCTTGTGGTAAAAAATTCTTATTCATATTTTTTTGATTAGTTAAAAAATCTATTGCTGATCGAACTATTGATTCTCTTTTTTCAATATCTATACCATCTGTCGAATACCTATTATAGAAAGCTGCAAGCCTGGACCTATCCCAATAAAAAGAAATATTGTTCTGAGACTCAATAACCTCTCTTCTGTCAAAATATGAATCATATGGAATACCAAGTATTTTAAGCGCTGGAATAAGTGTCGATGTATTAGATGATAACTGACAAATTACCTCATTTGATTGTAAGCCCACAGTCTGGTCATAAACTAAAATTCCATCATCACCTGATTGATACATAATTTCGCCAACTTTTAGACCATGCGTAGCTGAATCAAAAATGAGTTTTTTATTTTCAAAAAATATTTCAAAACGAATTATTTTATTCATAAAGTGACAGAAAGATTCTGTATTGCATTGTTCATTGCAGTGAATAAATACTCTGTCTCAGTTGGATACGCATTATATGGGCCTTTAAATATAGGCATATATTCATTCAGTGTTTCTGTAATAACTTCAACCTGTTTTGCCTTTGGCCTATGTGATAATGTTCTTAAATTATGCAACCTATCACACATTTTTACAATTAGAGCCTCTGGCGATGCTGTCTCAAGCTGATGCTCATATATAGCATATTTATCTTTTTTTGTAAGAACTTCTGTTTCATCAAATGGAGCTTTTGAAACTGCCAAAACCATCTCAGCAACTCGCTCGTTCCAAACAGTCGAAATTTTATAAAAAGCCCGCTGTCTTTTTACCGAATAAGGTATATCCGAAGAATTTGGCCCAAAATATTCACTATCCTCAAAAACATCGTGAAGCAAAAGAGCACTTATTATGTCTGGATCTCTTATTCCGCATTCATCAATTCCTATTAACGCAACGCTTCTTGGATGTTCAAAATATCTCTCACCACCTTCTCTTTTTTGTGAATAATGAGCCAGCTTTGCAATTGCATATGCGTTCATCACCGACTGAAGGGAAGTCTCTGGGAGAAAAAGGTTCAAACGAGTGAGGAAACTATCTTTATTTTCTAGGACAGGATGGGGAGTTTCTTGTACCAACTTGTTTTATTCTACCAATAAATTCAGTATCCAATCAATAGAGAAAGAATTGACGAGAAAAAATAAAAAGTCTATAATATAGGATGCTCTTTGGAAAGCGACTGCTACCCTGATTTTATCAGGGAGGAAAGTCCAGACAGCAGAATGCAGGGGACGGGACGAAAGTCCCGACATGAAAGTGCTAGTGTCTCGATTTTTACCCACATAAAGAATCGAGAACGGATTCTGAATAGACAGAATTCGAGAGCAACAGAGACGAGTGGGAGTGAAACGGGCAATCCTACCTGCTGCAACTTCCGAGATGGTGCGAAA
>CAZFJW010000103.1:0-2773 GCA_964519355.1 uncultured Gammaproteobacteria bacterium
GTTGCAATTGTTTTTTCAGGACTCGCGGTAGCGTATTTTGTCTTAACACTGTAGTTTTATGAATTTTATATTTGTTTTATACTCTGGTTTCGTAATTAGTATCGTGCTTTTTCTAGTTGCTGTTTTTCTTCTCGTGCGCGCATCTCGAACCAAGAACGTTAAAAGTATTTCAAATCAGCTTACCAACAACGTGTATGAAGATTCTATTCAAGTTCTTGAACAAACGCGGAAAGAATCAGAAGAAATTATTCAGGATGCACTTAAAAAAGCTGAGTCAACAATTTCCGAAGCCGAATTTATATCAAAAGGTGCACAAGAAGAGTTTGCTAAGGAGATTCATGACGCAGAGGAAAGGGCTGTTCATCAGTTCGGCTTGGACAATCAAAAAAGTGAAGTTGAATTTCAAAAATTGTTCGATACTATTCGAGCTCAATTTGAAAGTCAAACACAGAAAACGATGAGTATGTTAGAAGGAGTAGTTCAAAAGGAGACTGAATCTTTTAGAACTGCGTTGCAGTCACAGACGATTGAAGCAGAAAGACAGGTTCAGGCAAAAGTTCAGAATGAATTCAGTTCTGTAAGTCGGGAGATAGAGGAATACAAAAAAGCTCAAATACAAGGAATTAATAATGCAGTAAATTCGGTTGTAAAAGATATCGTTGCTAAGGTTCTGCAAAAATCTATCACTCCTCAAGATCACTCGCAGCTTGTAATGAATGCATTTGAAAAGGCTTTTCAAGAAGGATTGGTTCAAAAGAATGTACATCAAAATATATCAAACTAAATAAAATATGAACAAAGATATGTATAATCCTAGTATAAAATTACTCCTTGCCAGGATATTAACAATTGCCGATGTAGGTATATATCTAGAATATCTAAGAAAAATTGAAATGATTTTATATAATGCGAACATTAACGTTGCAGAAGAATTAAGTGTAATACTTCCTCATGATGCTAAAGAATCTTTTTTAAATATCGTGCATGGATCCGGGATAGACACGAAGGACTCACAAGCACTTCATTTATTAATTCTAGATATAAAAAATAAAATACAAGCAATCCCTGTTATGGGTTTGACTCTGGCATATGAACCAACAGAAAAAGACCTGAGAGATTTTTCTTCTTTTCTCTTTACAAATATTGGAATGCAGGTTGTGTTTCATATCATTCGAGATGAGGGCATACTTGGAGGCTGCAAAATAGAATTTGCAGGAAGGATCGCTGATTATACGCTTAAAAAAGAATTAGATCGCTATTCTTTTGGTACTCAGGAAGGTCAAATGTAATATGGAACAATTTAACGCCTACATAAATGAGATTGGAGAGTACGGAATTGTTGAGCAAGTCAGAACTCCGCTTGCAGTTATAAGCGGTCTCATGGGTGCTCATTTGAATGAAATAGTTGTTTTTGAATCAGGAGAGAGGGGACAAGTCTTTATGGTTCAAAAAGATGCAGTCACAGTACTTATCTTTTCAAAAGAATCAGTCATTGTAGGAACCCGCGTTACGAGGACCAATCAGTTTTTGTCAGTTCCCGTAGGGAATGAAGTTTTGTCAAAAATGATCGATCCGTTGGGAGGGGCTTTGGTTAGCAGTCAGCCAGAAATTATGCATCTTCCCAAACGTGAAATAGACACAAAAGTTGTTGGAATGGTCGGAAGAGAAAAAATTACGCAGCCATTTTATACTGGAACATCACTGATAGATATGCTTGTTCCACTCGGGAAAGGACAAAAAGAATTAGTCATTGGAGATAGGAAAACCGGGAAGACTTCATTTCTCTTGACTGCAATGAAAACGCAGGCAAAAAATGGAGTAAAGATCGTATATGCCGCAATCGGAAAAAAGAAAAGTGATATAAAAAGAATTCGCGGTTTTCTTGAGCAAGAAGGGCTGGTTGATTCAGCAGTTATTGTTGCTACAAGTTCTTATGATTCTCCATCGCTTATTTACCTGACACCATACAGTGCAGTCACCATTGCTGAATTCTTTAGGGACCAGGGGCAGGAAACACTAGTGGTCTTAGATGACCTGTCTACACATGCTAAATTTTATCGTGAGATATCATTGCTTGCAAATAGATTTCCGGGTCGCGAGTCGTATCCTGGAGACATTTTTTATACTCATGCAAGGCTTCTTGAGAGAGCGGGTAATTACAATATCAACGGTAAGGAAGTTAGTGTTACGATACTTCCCGTTGCAGAGCTTGTGGAAGGTGATTTCTCTGGATACATTGCTACAAATCTAATGGGTATTACTGATGGCCATATTTATTTTGACAGTAATTCGTTCTATGAGGGAAAGCGCCCGGCTGTAAATGTTTCACTTTCAGTTACCAGAGTAGGGAAGCAGACTCAGTCAAAATTAAGAAAAAGTATAACTCAGGAAATTACAGCCTTTTTGGGAACATATCAAAAAATGCAAAACCTCTCGCATTTTGGTGCCGAGCTGACAGACACTGTAAAGAACATTTTATCTACTGGAGAACTTGCATATAACTTTTTTGAGCAGCATTATAATACAGTTATACCTATTAATGTACAGATTGTTCTATTTGGAATCTTATGGTTGAAGTTCTTCCCACAAGCAAGCATAGCTGAGATACGAGAATATCGTGAGAGGTTAATTTCTCTATACGAAATGGATGAAGGAAAAAAATATATTGATGCATTTGTAGCTGATATAAATTCATTCAACGAGTTGTTATCAAAAATAACCCAAAAAAAGGAGGAATTGATAAAAATATGCTTAATCAAGACCAAATAAATCA
>CAZFJW010000104.1:0-2715 GCA_964519355.1 uncultured Gammaproteobacteria bacterium
CAAAACATCTTTTACTTTTAATTCAAGATAAGTATAATGATCAATATGACAAAAACTGTTCTTGCAATTGTAGGCCCTATGGCAGCAGGCAAGGGCACTTTTATAGAAATTTTGAGGAAAAAGGGATTTGAATCTTCATCAACTTCAGACAGAATTCGAGAGGAAATTATTAGGCGCGGACTCAAAATTACCAGGGATTCTTTAACTGAAGTTGCAAATGACCTAAGGTCCAAATTTGGAAACGACATTCTCTCCAAAAGAACCGCAGAATACCTGGGAACTGCGAAAAGTGATTATTTCGTAATCGACTCCATAAGAAATCCCAAGGAAATAGAATTTTTCAAATCACAATATGACATGAGAGTCGTTGCAATTACTGCAGATCAGAGGATAAGATACGAACGATTTATTGAGAGGAAAACAAATTCTGAGCCAATGTCATTTGAGAGGTTTTGCGAGATCGACAACAAAGAACTCTATGGTGACGGAGGGTCTCACTCGCAAAGAGTTAAAGACTGCATGGACATGGCAGACAAAACACTAGAAAACAACGGTTCTGTTGAAGAGCTTGAAACAAAAATTGATAAGATGCTAAGTGAATTTAATATAAAAATTAATTAGCCGATGACGTTCTTTCAAGATTGTAAAATCGAATTCGATCCCCTTTGAAAAGCAATTCCTTCTCTCCTACTGGTCCATTTCTGTGTTTGGCAATAAGGATATTAACTACGCGCTCTGACGTAAACTCTTCATCTCGTGCGTATAAGAACATAACCACATCTGCGTCCTGCTCAATTGCACCTGACTCACGAAGATCTGCGAGCTGAGGCTTGCCTCCGCTTCGAGATTCAACTGCACGAGAAAGCTGGGATGCGGCAATTACAGGAATCTTTAATTCACGTGCTAAATTCTTCATGTTCTGGGATATATATGACACCTCTTGGACTCTATTCTCAATCTTTTTACCAGGATTGACCAGCTGCAAGTAGTCAACAATAATAAGCTTGACTCCATGTTCTGCCTGGAGCCTACGCGCCTTGGTCCGTATTTCACTGACTGTAATCCCTGGAGTATCATCAATAAAAAGAGGGGCATCAGCCAGCTCTCCCATTGCCATAGATAATTTCTCAAAATCCTCTTCATGAAGCTTGCCAGTCTTGAGTTTCCATGCATCAATATTGGCTTGGCTTACAAGAAGTCGATCTACAAGTTCTTCCTTGCTCATTTCAAGAGAAAAAATACCAACAGGAATTTTTAGATCAACTGAAATATGCTGTGCCATATTTAACATGAAAGCAGTTTTACCCTGCCCAGGACGAGCAGCCAGAATTATTAAATTCGACTGCTGAAGTCCGGATGTCATCATGTCCAAATCTACAAAACCAGTCTCGATTCCACGAAGAGAATCGCCGCGCCTGTGAATTTCATCTAATTTATCAAAACTTTCTGCAAGTGTTTCTTTAATATGAATAAAACCTTGTTTTGTATTGGTATCTGAAATTTGGAAAATTTGCTGCTCTGCCTGATCAAGAACAATTGAGGCCTCCTCCCCCTCCTCAAATGCCATTTCAGTCAAATCTTTTCCGATTCCAATAAGGCGGCGCCTTATGTATGCATCCTTAACAATATCTGCATAATGCTCTACATGAGCTGCTGTTGGAACGGATGCGGCAAGTGTTGTGATGAAAGTTCCGCCACCTACCCTATCAAGCAATTGTTTTTTCTTGAGTAAGTTTGAAAGACTAAGAACATCAATTGGCTTGCGTTCTTCATACAGGTCAATCATTGCACCAAAAATTTCCTGATGAGCATATTCATAAAAATAATCTGGTTTTATCTTTTGAGAAAGTTCTGAAATTGCATCCTTATCGATGAGGATTGCCCCCAAAAGCGCCTGCTCTGCTTCGGAGTTATGCGGAGGAATTCTGCCTTGCGCCATAGAACTATTTAAGAACTACTACACCTTTTAATTCTTCTAGTTTACGAAGGTTTATTTTTTCAATTTGTTGAAATGTACTATCCGGAATAGGCTCACCGTAAACTATTGTTAGATATGCGTCAAGTCCAACGAGCGTGTCTTTTGTCAATTCACCGTTGTTTTCTACCAAGAGAATGGTTCCTTCATCGATGTCTTTGAGAGCTTTTAAACCCTGTGAATTAATCAATTTTAAAGTAATTGGCTCTTCGGTTATTTCATACAAAAGACCCTCACCTTCTTGAATGCCCTTAATTCTAACCCCTGTAACTTCATATTCACCTGCTCCTTCTATAAAAAATCCATCATATGACTCATCGGTCTTTGGTTTAAAAAACAATGGAATTGATTCACCTGAGGCAAAGGTGTTTGTAACAAAAGAAATACTTTTTGCTTTGATTCGAACGTTTGTTTTTCCTACTTTTTGAATTTCCATAAGTATGTGTGGAGCATTATCCTAACACAATCTGCGCTTCCTTGACAAGAGCCCAGCTTTAAACTATGATATGGGATACTTTTGAGATGAAAGAACGTTTTGCGATAATAACAATTGCTGCCGGAATTGGACTTTTTACAACCAGCATAGCCTTTTTGCTATTCAAGCAATCCACATCTCAAAAACCACCTATATCAGATACTAACACACCCAGCTCCCAAACAAGCACAACAATACAAGACGATACAAAAAATAAACCACCTGAGGGGTTTTTTATACAAGTTGATGAGCCACAAGACGAATC
>CAZFJW010000105.1:0-2661 GCA_964519355.1 uncultured Gammaproteobacteria bacterium
ATACAAAATGTATTAAAAAAAGAAGCAGTTGAGGAAGTGCTGCGTCTCCTAAGCTGGATCCTGCTTTTTCCGATAGGAATAAATGTGAGTGTTGTTTTGGTTACAAAACTGATAGGTATAAAAAGTAGGTAGTTTTGAAGGCATGCTGTGCTGCTCAAGGTTTTTGGGTAATTGACTAGAGTTGAATATGAATTCTTGGTGATGTACGATAGTTATGTGCAATTTGGAGAAGAATTAAAGAAAGAAATTGAAAAAAAGATTGTGGACCTTGTTATTTCAGGCTTGCAAAATAAATTGTTGGTGGAAAAAGATCTTCCAGAGATTGGAGACTTTGTCTTGGAAAGAATCGATCTTATTAATACTGAAGTTGAACTGGACGCATTTTTAGGAGAACTAGCAAAAAAATGGCCCTGCTTCTCTTACTTCGAACTAAGTAAGAAAGAGGACATAAGCAAAAAAGTAGATAATGAAATTGCGGATGGCGTAGAGTTATTAATTGAACATGGCAAATTGGATCGGGCATTATCTTTGCTAAAGAATAGGGGGAGGCAGACAGAGTAGTATTCTGTTATTCTCTTGAGAAGATAATGTCAAGAACATACATAAGGCGCATGGTACTATGCATGGAGTTATTCTTATGATAGAAAATAATCGTAAGTAAATAATAATTTATGGATACAGCAGTAAAAGAAACAGTGGCAGCAAGAGGAATGATTGAGCAAGCTCCGGCAGCTCCAGCTTCACCTGAGGATATCGTGGTGGGCAAACTAATTGATCAAAGAGCAGCGGGCGTCACAGACAGGGGACTCCTTGAAAGTTTTCGCGAGAGAGGTAAGAGCGAGAGGGAGACCGGAAAAGCAGCCAGGGATGTTATTGATAAAGAAATTACTGATGCTGCTGATAAATCCATAGCAGAGCAGCACAACAATCTGATCGTTAGTTTTCTTAATGATGAATATGATGGAATAACAGATCCGGATATGCAGTTGGTATTAAGAACAAATGTAGAGGATGTGATTAGGTCCTGGCCAGCAGCTCGTGTGATCTTCGATGCCCAATCTCCTGCGGAGCAACAAGATGCTCTTGAGAAAATGTTGAAGGACCCTGAGTTTAGAAAGCACGTAAAAGATAAGTATGACAACCTTTTTAATCCGAAGGATCCTGAATGGAAAAAGGAGCTGCCGAAGAGGCCAGAGGAGGATGAGGGAGTAGAGCAGGCAAGAAATGAGTGGCAGACAAAAGAGAATGCCGTGCTTGAAACAATAAATGAGTTAAATAAGTTTCAGACAGAGCTTCAAAATGCACGACAAGATGAGGGTGATTTTCGAATGGATACGACCACGACCCCTCCCACACCAGTGGGCCCGAAGGCTATTGACCTCCAGGCAAAAATTTCCCATATAGATGGACTTGGTGCAAATTACAGATCTATTCGTTCTGGTGAGTATGATGCAAATGCAAAGCAAATTTCAAGATATAATGACCTGTTGGGGGGGAAGAATTTGCCCGCAGCAACGATTGGAACATATAACGGAGAAATAACGAGACTAATAGGAATACAAAATCGTCTTGATAGTGAAATAGCAGCTTATGACGACTTAATAAAAGTAAGGAATGAAATTATTGCGGCTCGAGATGCAATCCCCACAAGAATTACTGAGGCTGAAAATGGCATTCACATAAAAGAGCAGGAATTATTAACTGAATCACGACAAGAGGCCATAGCACAAGCGGATTATGAAAAGAAGTATAGGGATGTACAAGAGTTGTTGAGAAAGGCAAGAATCGGAAGAACAGACACAGAAAAAGTATTAATAGAGAATCTTGGGAGCGTATTTCAAGATGCGACCGAACAGTGGATAGAGGCGTATCTAACTAACGCCGATAGTCAGATTGAAGACATAACAAAGGATGTAACTGATAAGTTCCAAAAAGAGGTTGTGGACGCGATCAACAAGCGAATGGATGCCTCCAAAGGTAAAAGGATGTCAAAGAGGGGCATCCACTTTAAGCGTAATGAAGAGGTGCATACTATGTACAAGGATCTTCTAAATCCTAACAAAACATTGAGAGAACAAGTAGAGAAATTAATGATGGATTCAGACCCTCGCTACAAGACAATTGATCCTGCGACGGGGGATGAGGTGTTAAGTGATGAAGCAAAAAATATATTAAATCTTGATAAAAATTTCGCAAAAAAGCTTGAAGCACAAGTTGCAATGATGATTATACATAGAAGAATGCAGAGTGGTGGAATCACAACATCAGAAGGAGAAGAGCTCATGCAGAAGAGCTGGTATGCGGATTGTGTTAAAACATTGTCAGAAACCAATCCTGACTTTGCTAAACAAATTCAGGAAGAAATGAAAAAAGCGCATTTCAGAAAAAGTCCAGCAGAATGGATGGCAAGCCAAGCTGGTAAGAAGTCTGTGTGGATGCTTCTGATGATTGCCTTTGGAGGTATACCAGGGTTTATTATCGGAAGATCTGTCTTGAAAAGTGCTACAGAGGGAGCAGCTCACTAAAACGCTCTTTTAAGCTAGTTAATTCTCAAACGTTGGTTTGGTCAGTTGCTGTACTCCGGTTACTTGAACAAGTACCTTTAGGATAAAGAAGCACATCACGATAAAAACAAGTCCAATTATGGCATAGGTGAGCGTT
>CAZFJW010000106.1:0-2616 GCA_964519355.1 uncultured Gammaproteobacteria bacterium
TATTACTAATAACTGATTCTGAGAGGAGGTGAGTTTATGGAAAATACAGATACTAATAGCTCTTCAAACGCTAAGAAAATGAATCCAATGCTTATTGTTGTTGGAGTCATAGTTCTTTTGGTTGTTGCTGGCGGAGCATTTATGATGATGAATAAAAAGACCGTAAATGAAGAGGCTACTGAATCAACAGAAGAGCAGGTTCAAGAATCTGGTACACAAACTCTACCTACAGATCAGCAAGGTTCTTCATTAACACCAAGCACTGAAGGTGCTGATGCAATGATGGTCAAACAGGAGTTTACTGTTGAAGGCGGAAATTTCTTCTTCAAACCAAATGTTCTTAAGGTAAAGAAGGGTGAGCCAGTTACCATCATCTTCAAAAATACTGAAGGATTTCACGATTTTGTTATAGATGAAATTGCTGGCGCAAAAACGCAAAGAATCCAAACAGGAACGTCTGAAACTATCACATTCACACCTGATAAGGCTGGAAGTTTTGAATTCTATTGCAGCGTCGGATCACACCGGCAAATGGGCATGAAAGGAACTCTTACTGTTGAATAAATTGTAAGCTCTCATTCTATTTAAAGTACCCTCTTATAAAAGAGGGTACTTTGGTTTAGTAGTAAAATGAAAAAAAATATCATATATTTTTCAGCTCTTGTGAGCTTTTTGATACCACTTTTTTTTTGGTGGAATTCTTCAGGACAACTTTTTACTGAGGGTTTTCCCTCAATTCTTCTTGCATTAGGCAGGTTGTATGGATTGTTGGCAGTTTATTTTGTACTATGGCAGTTTTTGCTTGCGGGAAGAATGCCATTACTTGAGACAACATTTGGGCTTGACGCACTGTCTCGAATTCATCAGAAAAACGGAAAAATAGCCATAATCTTTATACTTTTACACCCAATGTTTATAGTAATTTCATATTCAATGATGGGGAAAATAAGTCTTTGGAGTCAGATTGTTGAATTTTTCACTCAATATGAAGATATGCTGCAGGCCATTATTGCTGTTGGTTTATTTGTAACAGTTGTGGGCATGTCCATTTATATTGTTCGAAAGCATTTAAAGTACGAAACGTGGTATTTTGTTCACCTTGCGACATACCTTGCAGTTCTTCTTGCATATGGTCATCAATTAGAACTGGGAGGAGATTTTATCGGAAATACACTTTTTGTTCTTTATTGGTATTTTTTATATGCAGTTGTTTTTGGATCACTTTTTTTCTTCAGATTTTTTCTTCCTCTCTATCAAACTTGGAAACATGGATTTTATTTGAGTGAAGTGACTCAAGAGACTAAAAATGCTGTTTCGTACTACATTGAAGGGAAAAATATGAAGGGATTTAAAGTTAAAGGGGGTCAATTTATGATTTTTAGATTTTTATCAAAAGGTTTGTGGCATGAGGCTCACCCGTTTTCCTTGTCTGCCCTAAATACTGGCAAGAGAATACGTATTACAGCAAAAAAAGCAGGAGACTTTACTCACAAATTGCCAAGTGTTAAACCAGGAACAAAAGTTGTAATTGACGGCCCATATGGGATATTTACTTCAAAAAGTGCTGTTACAGATAAAATTCTATTTCTTGCTGGGGGGGTTGGAATTACACCCATCCGTTCTCTTATTGAAGAAATGGGGCCTTTAAAAAAAGATATGATACTTCTTTACCAGAATAAATCAGAAGATGAAATAGTTTTTAGAAAAGAAATTGATGATTTGGCCTCAAAATATAAAATAAAAGTAGTGCATATTGTTTCTAATGATCTTAATTTCAAAGGTGAGCATGGAGAAATAAGTGAAGGGCGAATTAAAAAATTCGCACCTGATTTTCTTGAACGTGATATATATTTTTGCGGATCCCCTGACTTTCTCAACAAGACAATGCATTTGTTAAAAGCGCTTAAGGTTCAAAAAAGACTAATGCATTACGAGCAATTTTCTTTTCATTTTTAAATGCAGAATATATTTAAAAGAATCTTGGCTATCAAATTATTTTATTTGGTTATTGGTGCTGGGGTTTTGATTAGTGTATTTATTTTTACGTTTTCGAATAAAAATCAAAAAGAAAATCATACTATTTGTGTTCCTACATTTGTGGATGGCGGAGGTCCTTACTACAAATCGGATGTTCCTTTTCGGAAAAAAATTGCACCTGATCAGAATAATGGAGAAAAATTAATAGTAACAGGAAGGGTTTTAAAAAATGACTGCAAGACAGTCATACCTGATGTCGTGATAGATATCTGGCAAGCAAGCGAGGAGGGCTCGTATGAGGATGAGTATTATCGTGGAAAAATAAAATCAGACAAAAATGGCGAATACATTTTTGAAACAATAATGCCAAAAGGGTATGGTCAGGGAACTGCATACCGTCCGCCTCATATTCATTTTAAAATCTTCATACATAATACTGAGGTTATTACTTCACAAATGTTTTTTCCTGAAGCAAAAGGTAAGCCTGGTTTTAACGACTCATACATTATGAATCTTAAATCAAAGAAGTTCTTTGGAAAGTTCAGGCATAGTGGTTACCACGACATTATTCTTCCATAATTTGCCCTTTGTAGATTTCATAAATAAAATACTGTATAATACTATATCAGTAATCTAGTA
>CAZFJW010000107.1:0-2600 GCA_964519355.1 uncultured Gammaproteobacteria bacterium
AACCAACATAGCCTGTTCTTCAGACAGGTGCCTTGACCACCTTGGCTATCTCGGCGAACACTTAGGTTGTTTAGAGATTCAACGAGTTGAACAACTCAGTCCCGACCTTAGTCGGGATGCCTTTGGCCAACCTTGGCTAGCTCGCCAAGAGAATCTCAGACCGTACAAGTATAGTGAATTTTAACAAAAATCTCAAGATTTTTTTGGCTGTGAGTATGAATACCAAATCACGCTGACCATAAAAAGCCCAAAAGCAAGCATATCAAGACCTAAATACCAAGACTTTGACTCGTATTTAAATTCGATAATACTTGACCCCGGAGGCACAAGAACTGCTCGAAATGCAGTATCGGCTCGATAAATTTTTGCAGACTTTCCATTAACATACGCTTTCCATCCCGGGTAGTATGTATCCGAAAAGAAGAGAAGACGCTGTCCTGCGTTATGAGTATTTATCTGAACTCGTTCACCTGTATACGTTGTTATCTGGACAGAGTCCTTTTCATTCGGAACTTCAAAGAATGGGACATCTTCTTCCAAAATAATATTTGTTACAGACATTGAAGGATCAAGCGTCTGGAATACACTTTCCCGCAAAGATCCAGCCTGAGAGGCAGACTCTGCAAAAAAGGCACGTGGCATTCTGTCTTCTACTTCATACAATTTCCACTTCATGTCCGAAAGTGCAAGTTTATATGTCTCTGGAACAACCGGCTCTTTTTCGCCTGTAATATACAGAGCATATTTGATACCTAAAATTTTTGTTAGTTTTTGTAATGATTCCTGCTGAAAAAACTCGCCAGGCGCCTGATCAGAAAGTGCTACTTCAATTCTTGGAATGTCTTCTGAAAAAGATCCAGTCTTTGCATAATTCACCATCACTCCGTAATTATGAGAAAAAATAGGATCAAGGCCATCTGCTGAATATATTTTTTCATTTAAGAGAATATTGCCTTGAATTGATTCACCAATTGCAAGAGTCCTGTCAAAATGCTGATTTTGACGTATATAATCAAGCGCACGGTGCTGCGGATACAGAAATTCCCGCTCACCAATAGTCATATATTTTTGATGGAAATAAAGAAGCTGAACAGCGCTCAGTACAATGATTACGAGAGCCACAAATCTTTTTTTTCTAAAGAAAATAATTATAATGCTGAATATGCCTGCAAAAATTATACTCAGAGCTGAATTTCTGAAAATTGTAGTTCCTTCACTAACTATCCATTCACTTTTAAGATTAAAAATCCAATGAAGGTACGGATACAGCATGTCCGGTTTTTGCATAAGTCCAATTCCTAAAATTGACGGGACTGCCAAAATCAAGAATGAAAACGCGATAATTCCGATATTGACTCTTTTCCGAAAAGTAGATACATACTCAATTCCAAAGGCTGCAAGAACTGAGAGAGCAAATGTTGTGAGAATAAGGATGCGTGAAGGAACAAAAGTAGAGAGAAGCGGAATTTGAAGATGATAAAAATACTCAGTAAATGGAGATTTTATAACCAGAAGCAGAGTGACACAAACCACAACAAGGTACAAAAGAACAATTCTGTCTTTGAAACGTGACAGAGAAAGAATTGCCAGTAGAGCAGGAATTGTTCCAATAAAAAGCACTGTTTCATGATAAAAGCCCTTGCCAAAATAATTATATGACCCTGGGCTGCCCTGCAGATCAGGTATGAAGAGTTTCAGAAAATGAATAGGGTCAATTAAATATGTCTCAAATAAATACCAGACACTGGACTTGGTCCTGGCAGAAATATAATAGGCCTCCAAAGAGGGCATAAGCTGTGGTCCCGCAAGGCAAAGCGCCGTAAAGAAGACAACGGCTATATAAACAATTGACCGAAATGAGAGAGCTCCTGTCTGGAAAAACCTAACGATCATGTAGAGAGCAAAAAATATGTAGATGTAAAATGCGAGCTGAAAAAACCCCGCATAAAAAATGAGTGTTAAGAAAATGATTTGAAGCAGTGTGCTTCTGAGACTTCGCGTAACAAGGAACTTTTCAAAGGCCCACAGTAGAAATGGAATAAGAAGTGCTGTCTGTGCAACTACTGAATTTTCATATACCCACACGGTCATAAACCCTGAAAGTCCAAAACATACAGAACCTAAAAGAATCGAAGTATCTTTTAATTTAAAGGTTCTTAAATACAAAATCATTCCTAAAATTGCCAAAATCGGCTGCAGAATAACATATGCATTCCATACGGTGATTTGTGGGAGTAGTAAAAAGAGCAGGGTGGTAGGAAAAAATACAGACGACTGAAAATTTGCTATATGAGGATTGCCTGCAAAGATATATGGATTCCAGAGTGGTATGAATCCATTCTTAAGTTCATCTGAAGTAAATGTACGCGAGGGATAGAAAAACCTTAGTTGATCAGTACCAGTTGGTTTGTGCGGAATCCCTTGTTCCCAGCCTCGAAACACTTCGCTTTTCCACGGAGAATAAAATTGGGCTAGGAAATTAGACGGGAAAAGAATCTTATTCTGAAAGAACACACCTTTAAAAAGAAAAAGATAGGCAAGAAGGATAAAAATTCCGACAAACAATGACGGTTTAATTTGCCTCATACGCTTATTGTAGC
>CAZFJW010000108.1:0-2597 GCA_964519355.1 uncultured Gammaproteobacteria bacterium
CCGCCAGATCCGGAATCTAGTGCTCAATCCATTAAGCTACAGGTGCAAAAGGGTACGCAGAAAATGAGAATCAAACGCTAGGTCATGCCTAAATCAAGATCTTCCTGATACGCCTTTTTTACTGCTCTGGCAATTGCAGGAGCAACAGTTTTATCAAGAGGAGAGGGTAAGATCACATCAACTGTAGGATTGTCCACAGACTTGGCAAGTGCAAAGGCAGCAAGAATTTTCATGTGGTTTGTAATGACTTTTGCTCTTGCATCAAGCGCTCCACGGAAAACCCCAGGAAAAGCCAAAACATTATTCACTTGATTCGGAAAATCACTTCTTCCCGTACCCACAATAAATGCTCCTGCTTTTTTTGCTATATCTGGCATAATTTCGGGAATCGGGTTTGCCATAGCAAGAATGATTGATTTATCTGCCATCTTCTTGATCCATGAAGGCTTTAGGACATTTGCAGTACTGACCCCTATAAAAACATCTGCACCGATAAGCGCCTCTTGGAGAGTGCCTGTTTTGTTATCTCTATTTGTAATCGAGGCAAGTCTCATCTTCCATGCATTATTTTGAATATCGGGACGCGCTGTGTGGATAATCCCCCCAGAATCACATACAATGATTTCCTTCACTGGTTCGCAAATTTTGGGATCATGTCCTACACAAAGTAAAAGGTTTGCAATTGCAGTGCCAGCTGCCCCTGCTCCATTAATAACAACTTTTAGTTCCGTCAGCTTTTTGCCTGCAAGTTTGGAAGAATTAATCAATGCTGCAAGTAAAACAATTGCAGTCCCGTGCTGATCATCATGAAAGACTGGAATTCCAACATCTTGTAATGCATCCTCAATCTCAAAACATCTGGGAGCTGCTATATCTTCTAAGTTAACCCCGCCAAAAACAGGAATAATATTTTTAACTAAATTAATAATTTCAAAAGGATTTTGGGTTTGGACTGTAATTGGAAATGCATCAATTCCTGCGTACTCTTTGAAAAGGATAGCCTTTCCCTCCATAACAGGAATTGCAGCGTATGGACCAATATTGCCAAGGCCCAAAACTGCCGAGCCATCAGAAATAATCGCAACAGAATTATTTTTTATTGTAAGATCGTATGCTTTTGAAGAATCAAGCGCTATTTCCTTTGACACCCCCGCTACGCCTGGGGTATACACGAGTGATAAATCTTCTTTTGTTCGAAGCGGAACTTTGGATACAACTTCAAGTTTGCCCTTTTTTTTCTTATGCAGCTGAATTGATTTCTCGTATATATCCATGATTCTATTGTCAAACTTTGAATTAACCAAATTATACTACAAAAAAAAGTATCTTCAGGAAACTTTCAACAACACATCTAAAATGAACTTATAAATTTCTGAGTTCGGGGAACATGAGAGATAAAACCTCAATTGCAACTCCTCTTTTTACTCCATACATAGGAAAATCATGCATAGCAAATTCAGGAGCAGAATTAACTTCAATAATCGCACAGCCGACCTCACCCTGGTCTGCCTTAATATCTTTTGTCATAAAATCAATACCTCCAAAAGTGAGGCCTGGTATTGCTTGAATTGTTTTTATTGCAATTTCTTTTACTGAATCATGCGCATCATCTGTTGCGTCATACGCATCTCCCCCCGCCATAATATTAGAAACTCGTCTAAGCCAGACTTGACACCCCTCATCTGGAACAGACCCCTCATCGTACCCCTGATCGCCCAGTATAGCCATCATCTCCTTGTCTAGTTTTATATAGGGGTACATATCCTGACTCAAATTTCTCATCGGATCTGTGTTCTTCATTTTAATAAGCTGTGTAATTGTATGATGGCCGTCTCCTACAACTGAGGCTGGCTTGCGGTACATTATTGCCACCACCCTTTCACGCGTTGCAATTATTCGATATTCAGTACCACTAAACATTTCTTCAACCGCAACACTCCCTCTTTCAAGCTCTTTGTCTTGCTCTACAGTTTCAAAAAGCTCTTGCACATCACGCAGATAATCTCTTAAATTCTCAACACCAATTTTTACACAAGCGCCATGAGTTCCATGTGCAGGCTTGACTACGACAGGTTTTTGAAGCGATTCGAAAAGGGAGCTTCTGTATTCCTCACTGTCAGAATTTCTAACTGCATATCCCTTATTCGTCGGCAGATTTGCCATTTCAAGAAAAGATCTGGTCAGGTTTTTATCACTGCAGATTCTAGTTCCAGGAGACCTATTGCTGGAAGGGGTTCGTCTGCGGATGTATTCAAGATGTCCTTTTAAGTCCAATTCTATTACATCGCTGTTAGGAATTACACGCCACGAAAATCCCAATCTCTGAGCTTCTGCAACAAGAAGTCTTGTTTCAGTATCGGCATTTGAATCGATAGTTTCTCCAGAAAAAGATTTTCTGAAGAATGAAATATCGGGTAAATCTTGAAAATTCAAATCAATCACAAACGATTATTATATTGCATGAAAATTAGGGATTCAACTAGTTAATTGCGGGAAAAGTATCTCGCGTGAAAATAAGAAATGCTAATAAATGAGAAGAGTTGCGGAGGGTACAGGATTCGAACCTGTGTTCCCGCAAGCGAGACGAAATTTCGAGT
>CAZFJW010000109.1:0-2468 GCA_964519355.1 uncultured Gammaproteobacteria bacterium
CAAGTGGAGTATAATCACGTTTTATGAGCGTTCCAGTCTGAGCAAAATACATCACTCCGGCAGCAACAAGCCCTGCAATAAGAATAGGTACTGACATTCTTAGAGTTTCCTTCAATTTTTTACTCACAACAATACATGAAGTAATTAAAATCCCAAACATAATTATTTTTGAAGTTTCACAAAGTGGACAGAATGCTTTTATAAAAAATATTTCTGTGGACGTAAGATATAGTGAAGGGACGAGGCCAAAAAGTGTTAAAAAAATCAAATTGCGGTATATTTTGTCAGAATATTTAGCAATCATTAAATAAAGAACAAGTGCGAAATAACTTAATCCTAATATCGAAATTGGAATTCCAAATATTTCAGAATAAATACTTGTTGTTACTACATCACAAGAAACAGTTTCAGAGAGATCGCAAAAAGACTTAGCCTTGGCAAAATGAATATAAGTAAGATATATCATGATTGCCAGACCAAAAACAGACAACACAATTACTATTTTCCGGAATTTTGAGTATTTAGAACTATTCTTCGACTTCACAATTTTCTACCTCAAACTACAGTGTATACGCAAATGTAAATCCATGTCAATATCAGCACTTATTACCAAATTGTCAATGCAAAATTTGAAATTTAGAAATAATTTTTTTGTTCTCTTCGGAGTTTTTTAAAAGAATAGTTATCCTCCCATCTGCATATACAGGAACCCAATTCGGACTCTGGATAAGCCTGAGCATAAAAGGGCGAATAATATTCGGGTCATCTTGTACTCCCATAACAACAGCGTTAATACCAAATTTTTCAGCTTGGCTATCAAAAAATTCTCCATCAACCAGCATTCTGTTATATTCATCAAAAAAATAACCAGGATATGCCTCTGGCCTCGCGTCTACAAAAACGTGATTTTCTGGATACAGCCAAAAAATGAGATGATTTCCGATCATGTAGTTATTAAAAATTGGGCCTTCAATTTTATTTTCGACAAAAAACTTAGAACCATTTTCAGCATAAGTTCTGAAAGAAAAAGAAAATATTTTATTATCATAAAGTCCCTTAATATGAAAGCCAACAAATACCACAACACACAAAACAAAACTTGCCCTCATAATTTTTTTCTTGGCATCATTACCCAATTTTTTTTCAATTCCGGAAAATATTTCAACAAGAGGAAAAAATCCCGCAATACCAAGAAGTGAGATATTACGTACCATTTTCAAACCCAATATCGCATTGGTTAATCCATTCAGTGGATATATGATATTTTTCTTCTTGAGAATGAATAACGACCCGATTATGGTGATTATCGCAAGGACTTCAAATAAATAAACCTGCATCAAAAGTGTATATACAAAACCCGATGTTGTAGAAAATATTTCAAAAGGCGAATGATTTTCTTCTACTACAAAATTATAATTCTGAAAAATTGTAAAAGGAAGAAGAGCCCCATGTATGCCACTTGGATTGAGAAATGTCGCAAGTCCTGAAAATATACAAATTGCCAATAATTTTTTATCAAACTTTTTTGTATTTAAGTAGTGTTCCAACAAGAAGATTCCTATCATAAAAAGACCTAGCCCAAAAAAGATATGCATATTTACCCACAGCATCGTGATCGGAGGCAAAAAATAGAGCCACCTGATATTTCTTGCTGTGGAAAATTTGTTAAACAAAAAATACAATAACGCCATAAAAAAATAACTTACAAGCTCGGGTCTGACTCTAAATCTAGATGCAAAAACAGCAATACAAAAAAACCCAACAATTGATACCCAAAATTTTGGATACTTTTTAAGAGCAAGCAGATACATAATTCCAAATGCTCCAAGAACTAATGCCATTTTTAAGAGCAATAATCCGCTATACCCAAGGAAATTAAATGTGAGATAAAAAATAACTTGAGTTAGCCATTCATGATTAACAATTTGGAAATTCTCAGCTCTCCAAGAAAAAAGATTTACCTCAGGAACCTGATGTGAAGACCATACAATCTCCCCCATTTTTAAATGACGCCCAAGATCCTCAACCATCCCAAGATCAACCTGAAAAAGTAGAACAATAAGATAGATGAAGGGAAGGAACAGAAGTAACTTTCTCACAAAAAAATCATATCAGAAATGATGGACTTGAACTCTTCTATTTTAGAACAGAATTCCAAGCCAATTTTTTATAATCCTGAAGAACACGATGAGTATTAAAATATGCACCCAATGAAATTGCGTGCTTCATGCGCTGAGTCCATTCCCAGCGATTTGTGTAATACATTGGAATTATTGTATTTTCAAGTAAGTCATATATGGAATTTGCATCCACCTCATCACTATTTTCTCTATTTTCAGGAGCGATTGGCCATCCAGACATATGTTCCATCTTATAACCCTCAATCCACCATCCATCAAGAACCGAAAGATTGAGAACTCCATTCATGGCTGCTTTCATTCCACTGGTACCGGATGCTTCAAGTGGAC
>CAZFJW010000110.1:0-2437 GCA_964519355.1 uncultured Gammaproteobacteria bacterium
TAGATGTTTTTTGATAATAATTTTTGGACGGGAGGTCATACCTCCCCATCTCCACTACTAAAATACATTTTTTTCTTCACGGGATCGCGCCCTTTCAATTGCCCGTCTTTTTGAATCCTTGTCTTTTTCATAATCTTTTTTTCCTTTAGCGAGACCAACTTCTATTTTGAATATCCCATGTTTTAGATATACGGAAAGTGGTACAAGTGTATATTTGCCTGTTTCAAGTTTATTTTTAAGAGTTAGTAGCTCTTTTTTATGAAGAAGAAGTCTGCGGGTTCTGTCTTCTTGGTACCCTTCGATACGAGAAAATTTATATGGGAAAATTTTGCCGTTTACAAGATATGCTTGTCCGCTGATAATTTTAATATACGAAGACGTAATATCCATGTGTCCGAGGCGTATGGCTTTTACCTCAGATCCCAGAAGTTCAATTCCGGCTTCGTATTTTTCTTCAATATTAAATCTTGATGGAGCTGTTTTGTTAACGATTCTCATTTCCATATTATAATATGTTACGAATCTAATTTTTGAGGTTATTGTTCTTGAAGAGGAACTGCAAAAACTGAGGAGTCAATTACTATGTATGCTTTTTGTGCTTTCTCATCGACGGCAAAAGACGATGCTTTTGAGAGTTCTGACCATTGGAGCTGAGTTTTAAAATTCCCATTTTTCTCAAGAATAACAATTCTCTTATTTTTTCGATCCAAAATATAGAGATTGGAAAAGCCCTCAGCCGTATCAATGAGCCCTCCTGAACCAATTTGGGTGACTACCCCCTTTATTCCAAAAGGATCAAGCTTGCCCCTCGTGTACTTTTTAACCTCCCCGTTATTTTGTAACACATAAACACTTCCATCAATAGTAAACGATGCTGGTTCGATTGGTTTGCCAACTTCTTCTTTAAAGTAATTTGAATCAGAGAAAGAATCGACTGCAAATCGCACTATTCCCCCGTCTTTTTGCAGCGCATAAATATTTCCTCCGAAGACATCAATACTAATTGTGCTTCTTTTTTCATCGCTTACTGTCTTTGAAGCCTTATTGCCTTTATCTACCCTTACAATTTTTTCATTATTCCCTGCATAGTAAAATCTAGCATCGTGCGCAAAAGCAAAATAATCAGTGTCATCTTCTGCAATTTTATCAATTTTTCCATCTGACTGAATTTCACCAAGCCCTTTTTCTCCAATTAGCGCAATTTTGCTTTCAAATTCAGCGGTGATTTTGATTTTTCCAAGATCTCCATTTGCCGAAATAACTTCCTTTGCTCCGCTGATCTCAGTACCTTGTTCAATTTTGGAAATTAGACTATTGGTCACATTTAGAAGATCTGACAATTTCTTATATTCGTCAGAACCTTCTTTATAAGAGCCTAGCGATGATGAAAGATCTGATTTTGCTTTAGTGAGCTCTGCAAGAGCGAGGGTTACGTCCAAATCCATTAGGGTTTGTGCTTCCTCAATTTTTTTCTGTGCAGGAATAGTAATTTGTTCAAGTTCTTCTTTTCTTTTCTCATTTTTTCTATTATTCCATTCCATTCCAGCACTGGTGACCAAGATCAAAAGCAGGATAGCAACAACTATTCCAATTGTTTTTCTTGTAAGAAATTTTTTCCTGCTAATTTTAAAGGATTTCAATATCGCCAGATATTTCAGAATTGGACCTGATTGACGCTGTTCGGTATATGTGTGAATTTTTGGTTCAATTACTTCTTCGTCCTGTTCATTTGCGGCTTTGTTATCGGATTCTTGAGCAGTAGTGATGGCATCTTCATTTTTCGTCTCGCCAGATTCTTCACTAGTCGGTGGAGAGCTTTTTTCTTCAGGTGATTCAAAAGACTCTTCTGATTGTATCGATTGTGAGATGGGTTTATACTCGATGAACATAGCTCCTTCTGAGCCTTTTGATTCTGTGTGAAGTGCAGGGGCAATAATCTCTGAGAGCTCATGAACTGGCCTGTTATCAATCATTTGGATAAGTTCTTTTGTTGGAATTTTTTTGGCAAAATCTTCTGTTTCTAAAATTACCAAATCACCTTCTTCAAGCTGACCAGAAAATCCAATAACTTGTCCCTCTTCCCCTTGGGCAATAACTCCAAATTTTCCATCCCTTCTCAAGATGGTTTTACTCTGAGAAGCAAGAACAATGTAAAGCGTATCTTCTTTAATCGTTGCAAGAGCAATTGAATACTGAATAGCCTTGTCTTCAATTTCAGCCAGGGAATTTTCTACTGCAAGCTTTGTATTATCGAGCGATTTTTCATCAAATGAAAAAAATTCTCGTTGTAGTCTGTCGAGCAGATCTTTACCGAGTGGAATAAGAGTTGTTGATGTATCTTGTTCTGGAGCAAGAGGCTTCCAGAGACTAAGTACTACATAAAAATTGAGCGTAGAATAGGCCTGAGCCCACGAAGACATGGTGGAATTTGCAGTAA
>CAZFJW010000111.1:0-2373 GCA_964519355.1 uncultured Gammaproteobacteria bacterium
GTTTTGTCTTTGGGATCAGGCTTGGCAAGAAATAATTTTATAGATAAATCCACTTGAGGTGCTGCAAGTCCCACACCTTCGGGATCGCGAGTTGCATCGAGTGTTTTTTGCATTTCATCAATGATATTTTGCAGTTTTTTATCAAATCTCTTGATGGATTTCGCCTCTTTTTTAAGCGTTGCGTGAGGTGTTGTGATTATTTGATACATGGCTGATATTATAACATGAGAGGCCGAAGATGTCTTATTTCTGAGTCTTTATGACTTTTTTGTTATATAGCGATTTGCCCAAAAGATAAACAGAAGAGAAATGGGCGCACTTATTATTATGAGTTTGGGGTGATATTCCATTCCAAAAATTCCAAGCATCCCGCAAATTACAATAAATCCAATCAATGATTCTTTTTTTATTATTTGTCCAAGTTTGAATAGTCCCAAGATTAATAGAATAAAAGCAGGGTACGAGTACCTCAGACTTGATACCATGATCCATGGCTCGTGTGATGTTGGGTAGAATAAGTAGATTGCGATAAGGGCAAGACCTATTAAAAATATTTTACTGATTTGTTTGATTTCCTCTTTATTTTGAGTTAATTCTTTAATAAATAATGATTTTTTTAAGAGAAAAAGTACTGCTATTGGCATTGAGAAAATCCAGATTTTGTATTCTCCAATAACAGCATCAATCATTTGAATAGGGTGTTCAAATCCAATATTCCATACCCTCATATTTCCAAAAATTTCCTTGCCAGGAAATCCAAGAATTGGAAGGGGGTAGAATGGATTACCTGTTAACAGGTAATTTCTGATATACCAAAAAAATCCAAAAAATATAATGAGTACAAATAATACTAAAATTCTTGTGAAATTACATTTTGACAAAACAGTTTTTAAATATGGAAAAAGAAGCGGAATAAGTAATGTTGGGGCAGTATATTTTGATCCGATAAGCATCCCAATGCTAAATCCAAGAATCGCAAAAGATTTAGTATTTGGTTTGAATTTTTCCAGAGTAATTACTGTGAGACAGAAAAAGACTGCAATCCAAACGTCAACACTTACTTGATTGAGCCATCGTAAAATTATATTAAGAGTAAGAATTGTTATTCCAAAAAGCAGTGCATATTCACGTTTTAATTTGAAAGTACGGGCTAGCCCAACACAGGTAAAAAATAATACAAATGTTGCAAAAATATTAGAGTATGTGAGTGGAATTTTTAGCGCAATAAAAACCGCGTTTATAAATTCTGAAGAGGCAGGGTAATACCATTGTGCCATTTTAAAATTTTCATTTGAAAAAAAAGTTCCATGCAGCAGGTTTTGTGCAATTGGAATATGATAGTCCAAGCTGTCTCCGGGAGGAGGCGTTGAATGTACTGTGTAGAAATAAATGAAATAGACGTAGTAGAATGCTGCGATTATTATCGAAATAAAAAGATAGGATTTTACGTCAATTTTAGGCATAAAAATTTATGCGGCAGGAGTTATTTATCTGTTGTTACATTTTTATTCCCGGTAAGACTATCGAGTAATTCTTTGGATTGAGGATCCTCTTTTCCTCCTGCGATATTCTTAAGGGTAAATTCTAATTCTTTTATTGCTTTGTCTTTATATTCCTTCTTTTGAACTTCTGTTGTTCCTTCTTGTTCAGATAAGAACTTATAGAATGATCCAAGATAATAATACGCATCTCTATAATTTGGTCTGAGCTCTTTTGCTTTATTAAGAGATGCTATTGCGCCAGGCATATCTCCTTTTTGTGCAAGGAAAAGACCCATATTCAAAACATTCTTTGCATCAGTTGGTGCCAGCTCTATTCCTTTTTGAAGTGATGAAATTGCAGCATCAAGGTACGTGTGATCAATTTCTGAGATGCTATAAAGAACACGTGTTCTTGATTTATGAAAGACTACGTTATTAGGGTACTTTAGTACATTTTCGTCCGAAAGCGCTTTGGCAGTTGCTGCAAGTTGCTGGGCTTGTGGAACTTGATTTTGAGTTGCATATAAAAGAGAGAGTGTCGCAAGGTTAATGGAATACTCATCTTTAAAGGTTGGCTCTCCGGATCTAAGCTCAACGGATTTTTGAAGCGGAGCAAACGCATTGGTATAATCACCAGCTCTATTTAGGTTGTATCCGAGGGCATATTTTACGTCTGCGTACCATGACCTTACTAGAAAATATTCACAATATAGCGCGAGTCCTGCGCTTAACAACAAAATAAAAAGCTGGCCACCAGAGAATTTTACTGTTGGTGTTTTGCCAAATTCCCACGTCCATTTTTTGTCTTTGAGCATATCCTGATATACGAAAAATAAGAGCGGAATAAAGAAGAAAAAGAGATTGCCGATAACAACTGAAAATCCAAAAAAGT
>CAZFJW010000112.1:0-2348 GCA_964519355.1 uncultured Gammaproteobacteria bacterium
GCGGAGGGTACAGGATTCGAACCTGTGTTCCCGCAAGCGAGACGAAATTTCGAGTTTCGCGCCTTAAACCACTCGGACCAACCCTCCATATTAGACTTTCCTTTCGTATAAATTTCAGTGATTCACAGTCTAAAGTTAAGACATATCTATGTAGTTTGCGCGCCTGGCGGGAGTTGAACCCACAACCTTTGGATCCGCAATCCAATGCTCTATCCATTAAGCTACAAGCGCAAAAAATTAATGAACTATTACCAACAGTGGTATTGTATTTTATTTATACAGACTTATCAATTACTCAGACTTTTTCTCAAGAGGAAAATTTTTAGCAAGCCAGTCACCCGAGCTTTCAACGAATGTTTTTCTTACAACTTCTCGATAAGGAAGATAGCCAACAATTATGTGTCTTACATGATCTCGGGTTAAGTCCCCAAGACAAATTTGCAGCTCTCCAGGAATAAGCGCTTCAGTACGAATTATTAAAACATCCATTCCTGAAATTCTTTTAAAGTAAAAGTCGTACAGCTCTTTCCACAAAAAGAATGAGTCCTCTATCTTCACGCCCTGATTGCTAATTCTGTAATGAAAATTTCTTGGGGCAACGGAGGAAAGAGCCAAGGACAAAAATGTTAATGCAAAAACAGTAAGCATCAATAAATATTCGTGGAATAGAAAAAGAATAATACTAATAAGCAAAACGAGTAATGCAACCCCTGCATAAAATTCTCTTCCCCGTTTTGAGTAGGGCCTTCCCGGTGCACTCCAAGAAAGCAGGGTTCTTACACCATTCTCGTGTTCAATATTTTCATGTTCATTATGATGGGGGTGATGTGATTCACTCATACATCCATTGTATGCATGAATGGCATATAAAAATCAAGAAGTCGAGAATTTTTGAAAAGTATAAAACTGTAAAACCAGTAGAAAATTAAAGCTCTAGAAGATTGGTAGTATTACCAGATTTATTGTCTTTTATATATTGGAGATATCGCTCTGTAGAAGAAAGCCTCTTATGTCCCAACACTTTTGAAAGAAAAACGATTGAGACTCCGTTTTTCAGGTGGTGCGCAACAAAGGTATGTCTTAGGTCATTAATTTTTGCATTTTCTATGCCTGCTTTTCTAAAATACCGCTCTATTGCATCACGAATATTTCGAACCAAAAATGGCTTTCCTGTTTTGGTTACAAAAATATGATCGTTTGCAGTCTGAGGACGAGTCTTCAAGTATCTTTCCATTGCATCTGATGCTCTTTTGTTCATTGGCACATCTCTCTCTGCATGTCCTTCTTGGGCTCTAATGTAGAGTGCACTCGCTTTCAAGTCTTCCATTCTTAGGTTTGCAAGTTCTCCAATTCGAATCCCGGTCTGTAGCAGTACCTCAATAATTGCAAAAATTCTTGCATCACTTGATGCAGCGTCTCGGAGCGCTCTATATTCTAGAGGAGTTAAAATACGTGGAGGATTTAATTCATATTTCGGATGCTCTACAACCAATGATGGATCATCAGTAACCATTTCATTTATTTTGAGATAACGATAGAATGTTCTTGTAGAGTTGAGCTTGCGGGAAAGAGACTTAGGAGTATACCCATCTCCCTGCATTTTTGCTAAGAATGCTTGAATATCTGTGCTTGAGACTTCATGAACGTTATGTTTATTCAGGTCTTCTAAGAAGCTTACCAATTGATCGATGTCTTTCCCATATGCAAGAATAGTAGCTGATGCACGCTTTTTTCCTTTCAGATAATTCTGAAATTCACTATGCGCTTCACGCATTTTGACAGGGGGTTTTGCATTTACTAATTGATTCATAGTATATTAAGAGCCTATAATATCAGTTGCCTATTGCTTTGTCAATAATGAAAAAGATTTTACTAGTTCTACTAATAGTTCTGCTTTTACTTGCCATATATCGCATTATCCATTCTATAAAAGATACCTATAGCTCTTTCCATCACGCTGAAAGACTTAAACAAGAATTAGTTCAAAAACAAAGGAAAAATACATTTTTAAAAGAAAGACTTGAGTATGTACGGACAGATTCATTTATAAATGAGCAAGCCAGAGATCAACTTGGATTGGTCCAGAAAGATGAATTCGTTATCCTTGCACCTCCTCCAAAGGAAACACCTCTTGATATGAGCAGCCTTGAACAACTTCCAACATGGAAAAAGTGGATAAAAATATTTTTTAGTTCACCTGAAAACAAATAACCTGAGTACTAATTCTGCTGGGCGCGGAGATAAACTAAAATTTTAAGTCTGTGTTGCGGAGCAAGGAATCGCACCTTGTCTGGGAGATTATGAGCCTCCTGTGCAGCTTTACACTACCCCGCTATGTGTATTATAGG
>CAZFJW010000113.1:0-2343 GCA_964519355.1 uncultured Gammaproteobacteria bacterium
AGCGGAATAAAGAAGAAAAAGAGATTGCCGATAACAACTGAAAATCCAAAAAAGTTAGAAATATGAAGTCCCGTGAATGCTCCAATAAATCCTACGGCAATATATGAATATTGTTGGGTTTTTTTCATAAAACTTTTACATGCTAGAACATAGAAAAGAATGATTATTGCCATATACGAACCAAAACCCAAGATTCCTGTTGTGGCAAGATAATTGAGAAATTCATTGTGCGCTTTGTTATATAAATAATCCCATTCAGTAGTAAGATTATGCTCAGCGGGTTTGACTTTGTAATATGCGTATGCGAAGGTTTCAGGTCCTGTTCCAAAAAGCGGATGGGTCTTAAAAATGTCAATTGCTCCACGCCATACAAATTTCCTGATACGTCCACTGTCCGATCCTCCAAAAGGAGCACCGGTTGGGGCTTCTTCAGTAGTTTGAGGACTTGGTGTGACAGGGGCTGGGTTGGGAGTTTTTGCTTGCTGTGATTTTTCAATCATTCCAACAAAGGAATATTTTTTAAATTCCGTAATATGGTGTCCGAGTGAGAATGTGAGTAGTATTATTCCAATACTTACTATTCCAAACATCTGAAATGATTTGGTTTTGAAAAGTTGCCCGAGTGTTTTTTTGCGTCTTACAATCGGAAGAAGAATAAAAAGGACTCCAGCAAGAGCCATTCCGACCCAAAAACCAATGAATCCTGATCTTGAATTACTCCAAATGAGACAAATGTACATAAGAGCAATGCCAAATCCGAAGAGCAATTTAAAGACTAGTGCATTTTTCTGCAGCAATGAAGGAATTTCTTTTTGAAGGTCTTTTGGTTTGAAAAGAGTAAGAAAAAGTCCGATGGTGGATGGAATTATTACTAAAAGAAATGCTGCAAACCAATTCGGCTGACCTAGGGTTGAGAACATGCGGACTTGCGGTTGAAATGCATACGTCCAGCATACATCAGATAATTCTCCCCGAAATACATAACATGTTAAATCTTTTCCGAAATGTGAAGGAAATCCCCATAGCGATACAGTAATTCCTGATGCGATCCATACAAAAATAAATTTCGTAACTCTTTCAATGTCATACCCGTCTCGCTTCAGTACATTACTGGCAAATGCGTAGTAAAGAAATACATAGGTGAGCATTGATAAGAGCCCGCCGTTAAATCTCGAATAATATCCCCACCACGATACATGACGATCAATGGAAAAAAGAGTTGAAAGGATGTGGGCTGCTAAAAATAAAAGGATTGGAATATCAAGCGGCGTTCTTTGAATTACGAGACGTTTTTCAATAATTATTCTAACTGTCCATAAAAAGAAGATGAGAATTGCCGCTCCCCATAAAAACCACATTTTATTGAACTCGAAAAGCTCATATGTTGAGGGATGCATGATGAGTGGAACAAGAAAGAAAATGGAGTAAAAAAGGAATGTTATTCCGGTGTTGATCCGTTCAAGAAGTCTTTCCATAATTATATTGATACAGTGTAGCAAGAGAGTTCTCAAAGGGCAAGGTGTTGCATTTTAAAAATCCATATAGTATAAATATTTTTATGATTCGAATTAATACATCTGCTCATTTTTGTTGTTCCTTCGCGTAGCGGAGGTATTAATCTTTTTTGTAGAACCTCCGCATTGCGGGGGTTTTTTTGTGGCAAAAAGTATTTTTGAAAGGAGGTGAAAATTATGAATGTTGAAATATTTGGAGAAGCACCAGCATCTTTAAAGCTATCTGAAGTGAGGCGTGGTCTTGAAGAAGACTTTGTACATATTGCAGGAGAATTGCATACTCCCCAAGAATATAATACCCGGGCAGGGGGATATTCTGTCTCAAGATCAAGGCTTCTTGTTGCACCGAAGAACGGTACAGCTGAAACACTTGGCGAGATAGGTCTTTTTGCTGATGCTGTCTTGAGCGGTGTGGATGTCAACCGTTGGAATAAGGATGCACGTGTGTACGATTCGGCTATTGGAAAAAGAGTTTTGTACGGTAAATTGTATGCTGGAGAGCTTATTAGCAGCAGTTCTCAGGGTGGGGTTACTGTTGAAGAGCATGCAAGATCTATTGAAGTTGTTGTGATGCCCGATGCACTTCTTGCCGATGCTGCATTTCAGATCTCACAAGAGAAGTTGAGAGGCGGATTTAATCCACAAAACCTTGAGCTGGCTCTGGTAACAGAATCGGTTCCATTTGATGTTTTTCGATCTGGCACAGGTGCGCTGAGAGAGTATGCCGTGGGAATTTCAGAAGGACTAAGAGACTATAGGAATGGGATTAATGGATAAAAAAGCAGACGATTGTATTGTGCGGGCCTGAATAGGTATTCTCAGCACCATT
>CAZFJW010000114.1:0-2323 GCA_964519355.1 uncultured Gammaproteobacteria bacterium
AAATGATGGTTCACACAGAGACTCACCTAACAACATTATGGCTAGTAGTGGAAGCAGAACGATATTGGATCAAGACCAATGCGATATCATTCGAGCATACAACGAGCTAGAGATACAGAGAGACATGGCAATTCGTTCTGGAATGCAACAAATTTGTTCCCTATTTGAAAGCAAGGGAATAACGACCAAAAAACCTACGTATTGCCGGTGAAAGCTAATCATCGCTATGGCGTTTGCGGCTTCAAAACCTCTTGGCTCTAATAAATAGTGACTGGCGGGAAATCTGACCTTTAAAAAAGTTGTTCCTTTGCTGAGTTTTTCAACTTACCCACATTTTTTTGAGGTTTTTTTGCAGTTTTCTTGAGTTATCCACATTGAAGAGTTGCAACCTTGGTGCACTTCTAAGTTATCTCCGGCACTAGATCCCAAGTTTGAGTAATATCCTTCAGCAGATTGTTGATATTGAAGCCCAGTATGGCTGTATGCCCCTTCAAGACGCACGACTCCATTGACCGCGCTCTCGGTTTGTTGAAGTTGTACTTTGGCGTTTTCAGAGTGGCAATTGATGCTTCGGTTAATGCTCGTTCCTTGCGGGCCATCTCGAACACGGAATCTTCCACCGACATTTTTTCCGATCCCTTGCGGAAAATACAATTGTCTTCGACTCCTAAGTTCGCCAGCAGTTCGTGGTTTTTGGGACCATCGCCACCGCGATCGTATATGAAGCTTTTTGGAGATTCGCCAAAGATATTCAAAAACTGAATAAGAACCTCCTCGGCGATATTGGCATCGCTGTCTGAACCAAGTTTTATGCAGGGGGATCCAATAACATATCCTCCAAGTAGTCGTGTTATTAACCAGCGACGTCCAAACTCCACAGCTTTTCCGGTTTTTTCCTTCGCTATCGCTCGGGCATTCGTGTCCCACAAACTGATAATTTTGTTGGCAGGGTGAAAGCCTGTTTTCATCCAAACTTCTATCTGCTCCAACATATGTTGACAAAGATTGATTGTATCCTGACTTGCTTCCTTCTTTTTCTTCCCAGCTTTTTTCAAACCAGAATCCACCTCTGCTAGCATCGACGAAACAATTTCGTGCATCTTTTTGCCAAGCTTCTTTTTGGCTTCGATAGCTGCTTCTTTTTTTCCACGAGTAAAAAGACGTATCTCGGTGAAAGTATCTTTTGCTTTTTGCCCAAGGTCTTTCAATGATTGCACAGACTTCAACCCTGCTTTTTTTCCCAATGACAGGAGTTTTTCTGCAATTTTCTGCATATGTCCAACTTCGGTTGGATAAGCAATCGGCGCTTCCTGAACTGTCGTGTCTGATGCACAAATTTCCGAATCTGTATATCCAGCGCCCATTGCATGAAGAATGAGGATGCTGTTGATAGCTTCGCTGCCCTCTGGACCAATTTGGTTGCGAAAAGTCTCTATACTTGTACGATCCAATGTCTCCAAGCTCTCCTCGAGCCCACATAAGATACGAACTCCAACATGATAACGTACCATCTCTTCTGTCTCCCGATCTGACCATCCATTCATCGATTGCGCGATATAAGCTCCTATATGAAGGCGCAAATTTAATTTTCGCCCTATATTGATGTTTACCTTTTCTGCTCGATAGTGATTGAATGTGTTTGCTAATTCTATCCAAGGAAGTGTGTTTGCTAAAATTCTGTAACGACTGTTCTCTGAGACGATTACTGACAATCCAAGTGATTTTGAAAAAAGAGATTGCTGATAAATGCCATCCATCTTCGTGGACATAGGAAGGACACTCCCTCTTGTAGGTAATTTTATTGAGTTGAATTTCGGAATAAAAAGATGATTTCAATGCAGAAGAAATTTAAACAGTCTTCTCTGAAAATCAACAATGGATGTGCTGCGTTTCCCGCCAGTCACTATTTAAAGGCCTGAGCAGTTAAAAACTTTCGCAGACTTTCAATTTCTTCATCTGAAAAATCGCGTAAAAAATTGGCAATCGTTTTACTGGTTGCAAGTCCACCCAGTTTATCCTCAACAGCAGGATCGTCCTCAAAGTCCTCAAGATCATCTAAACAGTCGGCACCGTACCAAAATCCAGCAAGTAAAATTAAGGCCAAATGTTCGCTACTGTAAGAGGAATTACTGATCCTCTTCGGGAGACACTTTTTAAAGTCTACAAACTCTGCGCTTTCAACGAATGCATCGATCAAAGGCCCAAGGCCGGCTCCCGCTGTTAGTTTTTCATCAGTGGCTTCGTAAATGATTTTCTTTGGCGACCAGGACTTTTTATCCAATTTGCTTTGATAGTTCATAGGTCATCACTTGAATGTCTAAAA
>CAZFJW010000115.1:0-2285 GCA_964519355.1 uncultured Gammaproteobacteria bacterium
TTTCCAGCTTTTCTCTTTATAATCTCATCAACATATTTTATACCTTTTCCTTTGTATGGCTCTGGAGGTCTTATCTTTCGCACTTCTGCTGCAAAATCGCCTACATACTGTTTGTTGTTACCCGATATTATAATAATATTTTCTGCTACTGCAACAGTAAGTCCTTCTTTTGGTGTAAGTCTAACAGCATTTGCAAAACCAACATTCAAAACTAGCTCTCTTCCTTCCATTCGAGCCCTATACCCGACCCCTACAAGTTCTAATTTTTTCTCAAAACCAACAGTTACTCCCCTTACAAGGTTAGCAAGTAGTGCCCTTGCAAGTCCATAGAATTTAGAATACTGAGGACTATCATTTAGCTTTTTAACTTTTATAGAGCCCTCTTGCATCTCAATACCAATGCCTCTCGGCAAATCCATTGACAATTCGCCTTTTGGCCCTTTTACAACAACTTTTATGTTGTCCTCAAGTGTTACTTGAACGCCTGCATCAATTGTAATAATTTGTTTTCCTATATTTGACATATTTATGAGAGACGGCAGATTAACTCTCCGCCGACATTTTCTTTTAATGCATCTTTTGTAGTTAAGAACCCTTTATTTGTAGATAAAATTCCTATTCCATAGTTTCTGCCAATCTTCTTTAACTCATCCTTACCAACATACCTATGAATTGATGGCTTAGAAATAATCTTCACATCCGTAAGAGCAGGATTATTCTTTTTGTAAAGTAGAGTCAGAATAAGAGTTGTTCGTACTCCTTTTTCTTCGTGCTCTTTAACATCCTTAATATATCCCTCTTCTTTTAAGATTTTAGAAAGGGAAGCTACATTTTTTGTCTTTACAATAGTCATATCCTGCTTTCCAGCAAGATATGCATTTTTAAGTCTTATTAAAAAATCACCAATAGTGTATGTACTGCTCATAATATTTTACCAACTCGCTTTTTTTACTCCTGGGAGTTCTCCCATAAGAGCTCTTTGTCTAAAACAAATTCTACACATTCCAAATCTTCTCATGTAAGCTCGAGATCTTCCACACAACGAACATCTATTCACTTCGCGTGTAGAAAATTTTTGTTTGCTTTTAAATTTTATAATGTCAGATGTTTTTGCCATATTTAGTTATCCTCATTCTCTTTCTTAAATTTCATTCCAAGCGCTTCAAGTAATGCTCTAGCCTGAGTATTATCTTTTGCACTTGTTACAATTGTAAGTTGCAGACTTCGAATTTTATCAACTTTTCCGCTGTCAATCTCAGGGAAAACAATATTTTCAGAAAATCCAAGTGTTATATTCCCTCTTCCATCAAAACCTTTTGGATCTACTCCATTAAAGTCTTTCATTCGAGGGAAGACGATTTTAACAAGTTTTTCATAAAAATCATACATCCTCTTTCCTCTAAGGGTCATTGTAAGTCCGATCTTGTCTCCTTCTCGAAGTTTGAAAGTTGCAACAGAAATTCTTGCCTTTCTTACAACAGGCTTTTGTGCTCCAATTGCAGCAAGGTCGTCTGCTGCTAGTTCAATATTCTTTTTATCAGCTAAAAAGTCTTTTGTGCTAACATTCAGAACTATTTTTTTGAGACTTGGGATAGCCATTGGATTTTTAATTCCCAATGTTTTTCCTAATTCTAATTTTACTGTCTTGTTAAATTCTTCCTGAAAAACTGACATAGTTATCCTTGTTTTTGATTGTGTCTTTTATTTTCACAAATAACACGAATCACTCCTTTCCTTCGAACGATCTTGCATTTCAAACACCTTTTTTTGACTGACGCTTGTACTTTCATAGTTATATTTTTGTTCCAGATTTTTTTGCAATCCTTTCTTTTTTGCCATCTTTAATTTTATAAACAATTCTTGTTGGTTTTTTAGACTTAGGATCAACAAGTGCAACTTTAGCAACATGCATAGGCTTGGTAATCGTTACTATCTCCGACTTTTGATTTTGCCCTCGTGATTTTATATGCCTCTTATATTCATTTACACCCTCAACCACAACCATATCAACTCGTGGCAAGACCTTTACAATCTTACTTACTCGACCTTTGTCTTTTCCCATCATTACTTGTACTGAATCGCCTACTTTAAATTTCATAATTTTATACAACGTTTTTCGCAAGACTCGCAATCTTTTGAAACTCTTTTTCTTTAACTTCTCGTGCAATAGGGCCAAAAATACGTGTTCCAAGCGGATTTTTATCTTTTTCATTTTCTAGAATAACGCCTGCATTCTCAGAAAATCGAATATAAGTTCCATCTCTTCTTTTTGTTTCTTTTCGTGC
>CAZFJW010000116.1:0-2116 GCA_964519355.1 uncultured Gammaproteobacteria bacterium
TTTACGTTATTTTTGCATGCGTACAATTCCTTACAGTTCTTTTACAACGTGGTTGGAAATAGTACTTTCTCCATTTTTGAGCAAGAGAATTCTTCGGGCTTGAAAATGGAGGAAGTACATGGTGATTCTTCACGGAATCTGGGTGGGATTCAAAACACTCCTTACCATTATTGGATACGCTCTTGTGGGGCTTTTCATCCTTATCCTGGCCGCATTTGCGTTCTGGGTGGGGGTTGGGGCTCCAACATAAAACGGGAGGACTCCGGTCTTCAGAGAAAATTCCGAGAAATCGGACCAGTCTTGCTTCCATGGAGGGAAGTTGTGTTTGATCCCCGCATCTCACTTGCTTTCGCCTTGATCTGCCTCGCAGGCTTTTGCCTCATCGCAAGGAAGATCTACAGTCGTCGTCAAAAAAGAAACTCCAACGAGCGCCATGCGCAAAACCGCTTGCTCTTCGTGCAGAACACGATAGATCGGAGATATAGCACGAACGGCGCACGGGAGTATCTTCTCTATGGAGTAGTTCGCATGGAGATGTTCTGGCGAGAATCGTCTGTATCTCGTGGACACTATTCCGACGCAGGAACGCGCATCATTATCAGGTCAGTGAACACCTCCCTCGAGGGTATCTTCGTCGGAATTCGTCTCAGAAACGGATTCGATACGAGTCTTCCCATGAAGGGTAACACAGTCCTTTTCCGGTTCATCCGGCCAGAGGATATTGTCCAGGTCTGGTTTGATACCCAGACTGTTACATCAAATTCACTGGGGTCAACCCCCAGAAAGGAAACTGAATGATCACAATCGAAGATCTCAAGCTGCCGCGTACGGGCAAAACAAGTCCAGTTCGCGAAGAGCTGAGGCGCGCGACCCTGCACCTGCAGGAAGTCGTTGTCCGCACGGCCTATGTATTAGGTAACGTCGGCGAGCCCGGGTATCACTTGACGCTTGTTGAGGCGATGAAAGTCTTGAAGGCGTCGCCCAGGCTCTCTGTGACGAACTACAACGATGTAAATGTGCTGCTTCAGCAGATCGGACTTGCACACGCACGCACCGCCGACCGGCATGCCGAGCTCTTGGGCGACGTCGTCTATCTTTCGAACCTTTTGGATGGTATCCGGGAGGAGCATCGAGGCGCTCAGTCCTCCTAACCAACCACGTCCGTTCCGCCCCCGCATTACGTCGGGGGCGGACAATTCACTTACTTCTATCGATTATGCGTCTTTTTCGCTATAATAAATTCACAAGATGAAAATAGTAATTGGCGTAACCGGTGAAATTGCTTCAGGAAAAGATACTTTTACAACCAACTTCATAGCCAATGCCATTGGTAAAAGAATTAAAAGAGTACGATTTTCCGATATTCTTCACGACACCCTTGAAATGTGGGATATTCCTGCCACACGCACGCATTTACAGAACCTTGCAATAGTTATGGATCAAGGGTTTGGAAAAGGAACATTAACACATGCGATGTATCATAGAATTACCTATGATGATAGCGATATTGTGATCGTTGAGGGGGTTCGCTGGATGAGTGATGTTGAGATGATCAAGAAGTTTGAAGATAATTATCTTGTATACATAACAGCAGAACAAAATACGAGGTTTGAACGCGTGAAGAAACGACATCAAAAAATCGGAGAGGAAAATACAACGTTTGACCAATTTGTACAGGAGGATTCAGCCCCAACAGAAACAGATATTAAAAGAATTGGTGCAATTGCTGATTTTACATTAGATAATAATGGTGAATTGTTAGACTTTCAAACTAAAATTAAAGAACTTTACGATAAAATTGCTTCATGACAAGTGATGAACGCCGCATCTTTATATGTCCGATACTACAGTTGAAATTCTAGATTTCCCTGCAGAGGGTGGATTCGGTAGTACTAATGCTGAATCTATAAATCACCATACAGACCATCCTTTAGCCCCTAATTCAGCTCTTAATATGTCAACGAAGACTTAGTGGGTGTTGTGGCTAATTTTACGACAATGAGAATGCATGGATTTGAAGAGTTTTTAATCAAAGGAGACGAGGCAAGTCTTCCAAGAGAAATTATTGAAAAGGTAAGAATTTTTGAAAAAGGGATGGATGATTTAAAAAATGAAG
>CAZFJW010000117.1:0-2093 GCA_964519355.1 uncultured Gammaproteobacteria bacterium
CACTCAATACGGGAACAGATGCGGGCTTGTGGTCTGATGTATGAGAATGCATATATACAGGCATTTCCAAGAATTTACCCTCAGGATTAAATACAAAAAAAGACACAGCAAGAAAAACACCAAACCCAACTCCCAACAATTTCATGGGAAGAGATATCTTTTTCAAAAGTCTAATTTTTCTTCTATAAAAGAACAGGAATGAAACAATTATAAAGAGGATCATAATCCAAATAATAAGTTCGTAAAAAATGTAAAAAATAATATTGAAGTACATAGTTTAATATTAGACACAAAAAAAATACTTGTCAATTCGCATGACGTATTATTTTATCTCTTCCAAAAGTCCTAAATTTTCTTAATTATTCTTCCCAATAACTCCCGCGCAATGTCTTTTCCGCCAAGTCCAAATGCAAGCCCTCCAGCAAGCGCTGTCATTCCGACAATTCCTGCGAAAAGAATTCTGATCAAATCACTGGCAATTCCTAATTGGTTCAGAACCACCAAAAATACAAAGACCAGAACTGACCATCTTCCAACTTGTGCGACGGTTTTGACCGCTTCTTTTGAAACTCCTCCGACAGATGCCAACAAAAGATCATATACCAATTTCGATATCACGATTCCAACAATTAATAAGAGAACCGATATAAAGACTCTTGGTAGGAAATTAAGAAGTTCATTGAGGACCTCAACAAAACGCCCAAGTCCCCATGCGTCAACTGTCGGAATCAGGAACAAAATAATAATAAACCACCGTGCAAGCTCTGCCAAAATTTGTGCCCAATTAACTTTTTCTTTTGTCTTAGGAGCTGCAAGGCTATATTTATCCAGGAATTGATCAAGTTTGATAATTCGAAAAAGCTGCAGCAAAAGTTGTTTGAGAAAAGAGGCGACAACGATCCCGATAAGAAGCACTATCAAACCTGAAATAAACCGTGGGACAAAGACACCTACTGAAGAAATTACTGAATTAAGGGTCGCGCCCAGAATGTCATTTATTCCGCCATCCATATGCCTATCACCTCCTTTCAGCACTTCAAATGTAGTATTTCATAGATCCAATAATTATGCAATTTGCGCTTGAATACCTTTTTTTGGTAAAATTGGAAAGTTCAAATGTACTATACGTATGTTTTGATTGGTCAAAAAGATCAGAAGTTATACACAGGCTACACTAATGATCTTAAATCAAGATTAAAAGAACATAACAATGGTACAGTTGAAAGTACTAAAAATCGAATTCCATTCGAGCTTGTTTACTATGAAGCATGCCTAGATAAAAATAAGGCAATTAAAAGAGAGAAATACTTCAAAACTGGATTTGGAAGAAGATTTTTAAAGGATAGAATTTGACAGCAAAGTAGTTTGTAGAAGTCTACGGGCCCGCCCGCAACGACTTCGCAAGCTTGTCTTGCGTGTCGGGCGGGTCCGGTAGCTCAATGGTAGAGCAAAAGCCTTTTAAGCTTTGGGTTCAGGGTTCAAATCCCTGCCGGATCACAAGTTTATCGATTTAAGAAAATTTAAATGAAAATCGACAGCGACTTATTACCTCTTCCAGGAAAGCAGGGACCAAATGGTCAATCCGCTACCATGAATGAACGCCTTTCTTTAACTATTCAATCTCTACGCAACCTGACACAAACCATAAAAGATTTAGATAGTAAAAACTCAAAACTAACATGGGCTGTTGTAATTCTTTCTCTACTGCAAATCGTCCAAACAATAGACGTCATCCTCAAATGGACAAAGGAATAAAGACATATTTATTGACACTTAATCATTCTTTTTGTTTAACTTAAAAAATTGTGACAGCCCAACAACCCATACCAGTTAAAAATAGACGGCTCTATCTTATTCTTGCCATTATTTTCTTCTTCACACTTATTCTTTGGGTATTCAGATTGGGAATGATTATTGCAGAATAACAAACCCTACTCACTGATATAATATCTCCATGATCTCGACCATAATTTTTGACCTTTCTGAGGTATATTTGGGCGGGATGTATGGACTCGAGGAAAAGATTTCAAGGATTTCCGATACAAAAGTTCCGCCGAATTACCTGTATATCCAAGAAGAGACCCAAGACTTTT
>CAZFJW010000118.1:0-2043 GCA_964519355.1 uncultured Gammaproteobacteria bacterium
ATACCCCATTACTGGGGTATATTTAGGCAGCCCAAAACTTCCTTCAGTATATCAGCTTTTATTTGTCTACCAATAGGATCAAGTGAGTCAATCTGGGTCACAATTACATTTTGGGTAAATTGCAAATAAAGAGACCGAAAGATACAATACTTGTGTATGAATTCTTACGTTCCATTGGCAGAAGAGCTCAGGCCCAAAACGCTCGACGACATTGTTGGTCAGGATCATCTCCTAGGCGAAAATGGTCCAATTCGGAAAATGACGGAAAAGGGTATGGTTCAGTCGATGATCCTGTGGGGGCCTCCGGGCACAGGCAAGACAAGTCTTGCACATGTTATTTCAAAATCGATTAAGAGTGAATTTGTCTTTTTTTCGGCAGTTACGAGCGGTGTAGAAGAAGTTCGGAGAATCGTTAAAAAGGCAGATGCTGAGAGGATAGAGCACAACAAACAAACAGTTCTTTTTGTGGATGAAATTCACAGATTTAACAAAGCTCAGCAAGACGCCTTTTTGCCTCATGTCGAGAGCGGTACAATAATTTTAATTGGTGCAACAACTGAGAATCCGGGATTTCGGGTGAATGCACCGCTCATCTCAAGAAGCCAAGTGTATGTTCTGCATTCGCTCTCAGAAAAGGATCTGACAACAATTGCAGAACGGGCATTTAAAAAACTAGGGAAAATTAAGTATTCAAAAGAAGCACTAGAGCATTTAGTTGCGTACTCAAATGGAGATGGCAGAACGCTTATTAATTCAATTGAGCTGGCCTCACAAATAGCCTCAAATATAACACTAGACGTAGCCGAAGAGGCGGTTCAAAGAAAAGCAATTTTTTATGATAAAAAGGGGGATTACCATTATGATACGATCTCGGCATTTATCAAATCCATGAGAGGATCAGATCCGGACGCCTCACTCCATTACCTGGCTCGAATGTTAAAAGCAGGAGAAGATCCACTTTTCATAGCACGAAGAATGGTAATTTTTGCCTCAGAAGATATTGGAAATGCTCAGCCAACCGCACTTGTAGTCGCCACGAGTGCCATGCAGGCAGTACATATGATCGGACTTCCTGAAGCAGGACTCATTCTTGCTCAGACTGCAACTTATCTTGCTGCAGCTAAAAAGTCCATAGCCTCAACTACTGGACTTAGTGAGGCAATGGCTGATATCGACTTGGAGCGGTTAGACCCAATTCCATTACATCTCCGAAACCCTGCAAACAAGGTAATGAAAAATCTTGGATATGGGAAAGATCATATTAGATATGCATGGAAAGATGAGAAGAAAAATGCGCCGAAACAGGAATATTTGCCGGTAAATCTTCGCGGTAAAAAGTACTACAAAAAGGATTGGGAATAGGTGTAGATTTTAAGATATACTTGATTGTGTTATGACTGGGAGAACACACGATCTGGCTGCTTTTGCTGCGCTTGTCACAATTTGCGTCATAAATCCTCCTGAAAAAATTTCACTCGCAACAGCAATTGTTGCTTTGGGTTCGAATATGCTTGGCGGACTGGCACCCGATGTTGACCAAACGTCTGCGGAATTTTGGAACAAAATTAGGTTTGGAAGACTTTTATCTCGTTACATTGCACCTCTTTTTGGAAAGCACAGATATCTCTCCCACTCAATTGTGGGTGTTTTGCTCTTTGGAATTGTTACAAAAATTTTTCTTGGATTTCTTGACGGAATTCTTTTAGTCGATATGAATATAGTATGGTGGAGTTTTATTATCGGATTCTTATCTCATCTTGTTATGGACTCAATAACAAAAGAGGGTGTTCCATGGTTTTTCCCTATTCCTCTTCGAATTGGTTTTCCGCCGGTACGGGTCTTGCGAGTCAAAACGGGAGGATTTTTGGAAAAGGCTATTATTTTCCCAGGGCTTGTTGCTGGAATCGGGTGGATAGTATGGACTAACTACAACCTTTTACGCTCAATACTTACATCCTTAAAGTAAATTTTACCTTGATTTTGGAATGTACATCGTGGGATAATACTACATGCATTCTGGCCGGGTGGTGGAATGGTAGACAC
>CAZFJW010000119.1:0-1918 GCA_964519355.1 uncultured Gammaproteobacteria bacterium
GTATCTGAAACCATATCTGCAATTTTTCCAATTTCTGTTGTATCTCCAGTTCCAATAACAACTCCAATTCCTCTTCCGCTTGCAATGCTGGTTCCCGAAAAAACCATATTCTTTTGATCGGGAAGCCCCCTTTTACCAGCAATAGATTCTTCAGTTTTTGACACTGGAGTCGACTCTCCAGTAAGTGATGCTTCAATTACAGACAAGTTGTACTCTTCGATAATTCTAATATCCGCTGGGACTTTTAATCCCTCTTCGAGCCGGACAATATCTCCTGGAACAAGATCTTTTACATCGATTTCTTTTTCAATGCCATCGCGAATAACAAGCGCTCTAAAAGCAAGCAATTTTTTCAATGACTCTACTGCTTTTTCAGCCTTGAATTCTTGTACAAATCCGAGGATTGTGATCATGAGGATAATTGAGAGGATAAGACCGGATTCTATCAAATCTGATGAATCTCTTTCGCCGAAGAAGTAGATAAAAAGAATAAGAATTGCAGCAGCAATAAGTATTAGTGTAAGAGTGTTTTTAAACTGTCCAAGATAAATTGAAAGTGCCGAAATTTTCTTTTTAGCCGTTAGTGCATTTGGACCATATTTGTTTAGTCTTTTCAAAACTTCAGCTTCAGCCAAGCCTTTTTTATTTGTATTTAACAGACTAAAAATTTTATCTTGGTCAAGTGAGTAGTAGTTTTGTGTATCCACAAGTTAACTATATAGAATAAAAAGAGACATTGACAACATCCAAAAAACTATATTAAAGTATATTCATGGCAATTTTAGGTCTGTTTTCTCAAAAGCCAAAAGCAAAAGGTAAAAAGGGTACTGTCAAAAAAGTAAAAATTGACAAGTCATCAAAAAAGAAGTCAAAAACCTGCGAATTCTGCTAAGTGGTGTAAAAAAAGTTATATTTTCTGTTAATTCTTTATTTATTTTTTTGTGTCTCCTAAAGCATTATTAATGTTGCAATAATAAAATAAATAGAGATTGAAAGAAGATCTTGAATTACTGTCGTGATTGGACCTGCGCCTACTGCTGGATCGTCGTGAACTTTATTAAGAAGTGCTGGGATTAAAAGTGAGATAACTGGAGCGGTAGTCATAGTAGCAAAAAACGCTAACCCTACAGTAATTGTCATGTGTATGTTTCCAAGCCACGCGTATGCAAATCCACCAATAACAGCACCAAAAATAGCCCCCAGAAAAACACCAAGGAACAATTCTTTTGCAATATACTTTGAAAGTTTTACATGTCCGGTGCCAAGATTTCTGACGTACACATTCTCAGTCTGTGTACCAACTGCATCGGCCATGTATACAACAATTGGAATAAAGTAGGCAATGCTAATATTTTCTGACAGAACATGTTCAAACTTAGAGCTTAGAATTGTTGCTGCAAGCCCACCGACCAATCCAATAGTAAGCCATGGCAGCCGTCTTCTTACAAGAAGGGAAACAGAATCTTTATTATCGTCTTCTAGAGCTTGGCTCATGATATGTATTAATGTAACAGAGAATAAGACTTGACAAAAGACCTATAGTTGTTATATAACTGAAGAATGCCTCTTTATTCAAACATTAGTATTTTTGCACTAATAATTTCTAGTGTATAATGCTTTATACCTTATGCCCAGGAAAAGAAAATATAAAAAAAGAAAATCCCAAGGACCTCAGAAGGGAACAATTTACCGTCTTTTTGCCTTTGGGTTATTCTTAGCTAGTGTTGGGAGTGCAATTTCATATCTCAGGAGCGGTGACATTCTTATTCAGATTAATGATTTATTGATTCTTAATTTTGGTCTTTTTTCGTTTCTTATTCCTGTGAATCTCCTTCTTTTTTCTCTCCTTTTCCTCAGAATGAAAACTAAAATTACACAACCAAATATTATTATTGGGTGTGTTCTATTTACGATTGCT
>CAZFJW010000120.1:0-1763 GCA_964519355.1 uncultured Gammaproteobacteria bacterium
CTGCATAATTATGTGAAATTGTTATCATTTGATCAAGTGCTGTATCAATTGTCATTGTGAATTCCCCCTCTGTCATTTCTGCCTCTTCAGATGCAATGTCAAACCTTGCATTAAGTCGCTCGACAGTATCTTTCAAAATGGTATTTTTTGAGATCGAACCGTTCTCAAGTTCTTCATATGTTTTTGCCATAACAAAAAGTTTATACAGACTTGCGGATTCGTACTCATTGGTTTCATTTTTATAATATTCGTCGCCGTTTTTAAGATTTTTATAAACAATTGAATATGTCCCCTTTTCTCCCTCAAGATTTTTAGCAACAATTTCTTCAATATTTTCAGTTGTTATTTTATTTCCCGTAATAATATCAGGCAGCACATTAGTAATTGCCTTCATTCCGCCACTAGTTGCTACAGGGGAAATTATTTTTGTTTTACTATCAGAATCCCTATTGAAAAATCCAATTAAAACAAGAATTAAAAAAATAGGAATAAAAACAAAAATACTGTATGGAATAAGAGAGAAAATTTTTTTACGATAAATCCTGCGAGATCTAGACACTTACTTTAATCCTCCGGTAACCTTTACTTGATTTAAGAGTCTTACATCTTCCAATAATTTGGCAGTACCCCGTACCACAGTTGTGAGAGGATCGGCAGACAATAGAACTGGAATCTTCGTTCTATCGATAATCAGATCATCAATTCCATGAAGAAGCGAGCCACCACCCGTAAGTACTATTCCGCGCTCTAAAATATCAGAAGTAAGCTCTGGAGGGGTTTCCTCAATAACCTCAAGAATCGTATCTATTATTGCACCAATCGCAGGACCTATTGCTTCCCGCACTTCTGACTCACTAATCTTGAGACTTTTTGGCAATCCTGACTCAATACTTCTTCCTCGTATAACTGCAACTTTTTCACCATGATGCTGACCCTCTTTTTCCTCCTCTTCACGAGCTTTTTGTTTTGGTACTTTTCTGTATGCACTTCCAATTTTTAATTTTATCTCCTCTGCTGTTTTTTCACCGATTAGAAGACCGTGCCGTAATCGTATATAATTAATAATTGCCAAATCCATTTCATTTCCTGCCACTCGAAGTGACCTATTCACAACAATTCCCCCCAGCGAAATAACAGCAATTTCTGTTGTTCCGCCACCAATGTCTACAATTAAAGCACCCGTAGGTTCAAAAACAGAGATGTTTGATCCAATTGCTGCAGCCATAGGCTCTTCGATAAGATAACATTCTCGCGCTCCTGCATTCAAAGCGGCTTCCCACACAGCGCGTCTCTCAACTTCTGTAATACCTGAAGGAATTCCAATAACAACCTTGGGCCTGGCGAATTGCCCAAGTGGCTTACCAATTTCATGTACCTTTTTAATGTAGTACTGAAGCATATATGATGCTGCATCAAAGTCGGATATCACCCCATGTTCAAGAGGTTTTATCGCATCAATAAGAGCTGGTGTTTTACCAAGCATTTTTTTAGCCTCAGTTCCAACAGCAATAAATTGTTTGGACTTGTTATGACGTGCGACAATCGAAGGCTCTCTGACAGCGATCCCTTTTCCTTTTATATAAACAAGAATATTTGCAGTTCCAAGATCAATTCCAAGATCATATGAAAAAAGAGAAAAAAATCTGTCAAACATAGAACTTTATTATACAAGACTCACCAGTCCAAATACAAAATAAATACGAGCCCGAATGGTGCTGAGAATACCTATTCAGGCCCGCACAATACAATCGTCTGCTTTTTTA
>CAZFJW010000121.1:0-1623 GCA_964519355.1 uncultured Gammaproteobacteria bacterium
ATCAAATGCTCCAAAAAAAGTTCTTATAATTGGAGGAGGAGTTGCCAATTTTACAGATATAAGACATACCTTTAAAGGCGTAATTCAGGCACTTGAAGAATTCGCCCAAGTGCTTCAAAAAAATAATGTAAAAGTTTTTGTTAGACGAGGAGGTCCTCATCAAGAAGCAGGACTTTCTATGATGAAGAAATTTTTGACAGAGAACAAGTTATTGGGAGAAGTGACGGATCAGTCGATGATCTTAACAGATATTGTAAGTCTTGCGTTAAAGACAGTTAAATAAATTATTATGAATATTGAAACAATCAGATCAAAAGACACAAAAATCGTAACAATCGGATCTCATCATCCGATAATTCAATCAATTCTTGATTTTGATTTTTTATCTGGAAAGAGCACTCCAAGTATTTTGGGAATAATTGCGACAGGGAGAAAATTTGAAAGATATTTTTTTGGTAATAAAGAAATATTTATTCCGGTTTTTAATTCGCTTGATGCTATTCCTGAAGAGACGAGAAATACGACTTTGTACTTTTTAAATCTGTCATCAGGCAGAAGGGCTCTTTCATCAACTCGAGAATTTGTAAAAAAATTCCCAAATCTATTGGGAGGAAGTGTTTTTGCTGAAGATGTTCCTGAAGAACACGCACTAGAACTTAAAAAAATCGCAAAAGAAAATAAGTTTGAATTTATCTCTGGACCAGCAAGTGTTGGAGTATTACTTCCGGGAGTTTTGAAGCTTGGGGCAATTGGCGGGACTCAGGCAAATCAGCTAATTGGAGCAGGTGCGATGGATTCAGGAAGTGTTGCAGTATTTTCGGCCTCAGGAGGTATGGTAAATGAAATTATTAATATTGTTGCGTCCTCCGGATTTTCTCTGTCATTTGCAGTGCATTTCGGGGGTGATAGATTTCCTACGCTCTCTCCTGCAGAAGCTCTTCTTGCTGCAGAAAAGGACCCTGAAACCAAAGCTGTTGTGTACTATGGAGAACTTGGGGGGTTCGATGAGTATGAATTTGTAGATCTAATAAATCAGGGTAAAGTGACAAAGCCTATTGTCTGCTATATAGCAGGTGTAGTATCTGATCTATTTGAAGAAGCTCCTCAATTCGGTCATGCCAAAGCAATGGCTGGTTCAAAAAATGAGGGAGCACGGGAAAAAAGAGAAGCACTGAAAAAAGCTGGTGTACTAGTTGGAGAAAGTTTTTCAGACTTTGTTCAATTGATACGCGAGCTAAAACAAGGTAAAAAACACGAAGATCGGGATTATAGTACAATACTTTCTAACATGGGGAACCGAAAATCAGCACTTTTTGCCTCAAGTATTTCGCATGATGTTGCAGGGGATGTAAAGATATTAGGAGAGGATCTCACAAAGTTTACGTCAGAAAATTCATTTGCAAAAATTGCAGCGTCACTATTCTTAGGGAAAAAAATTGTATCGCCGGATATGGAGAAATTTGTAGATTTAATTTTACGAATATCTGTAGATCACGGTCCTTATGTGTCAGGTGCTGTGAATACAATGATAACAGCTCGTGCAGGGCGTGATCTTGTTTCTTCTCTTGCTGCAGGGCTTTTGACTATTGGCCCGAGGTTTGGCGGAGCAGTAAATGAAGCGGC